>CAIPFZ010000077.1 GCA_903864515.1 uncultured bacterium | reverse complement strand
GCAAAGGTCGGAGGAGAAGTTTTGTTTAAGATTTGGTAATTTTAATAATATGTCAAGAATAGGAAAACAAATAATAAATATCCCGTCAGGAACTGAAGTAATCTTTAAGGATTATGTTCTTACTGTAAAAGGACCAAAGGGAGAATTAAGTAGAGAAATTAGACCTGGATTTGATATCAAGGTAGAAAATGGAACAGCAACTGTGGTTCCACTTAAGCATGATCTACAAGCAAGAGCTTTGTGGGGAACATATGGTTCTCATCTTAAGAATATGGTTAAGGGAGTAACTGAGCAATTCACAAAGAAGTTGCTACTTGAAGGTATTGGATTTAAAGCAGAAGTTGCAGGTGATAAGATTAATCTAAACCTAGGTTTTTCTCACCCAATTCAAGTTGTAATTCCAAAGGGTGTTACAGTTACATCAGAGAAAGGACAAGTACTTTTCACTGGATGTGATAAGGAGGCAGTTAATCAACTTGCTTCACAAGTTAGATCATTGAAGAAGCCTGAGCCTTATAAGGGTAAGGGATTCAGATATGAGGGTGAGATAATTAAGAGAAAGCAAGGTAAGAAAGCTGCATAAAGTTAAATTATAAAAAAGCCATGAAAACTAATATAGTATCATCAACAAGAGACAGAAGAAGAAAGCGAATTCGCTCAAAGGTTATAGGAACTTCAGAGCGTCCTCGTTTGTCAGTATTTAAATCAAACGCATTTATATATGCGCAGATAATTAATGATGAGACTGGTGTGACATTGGCCGCAGCTTCTTCTCTTAAGACAAGTAAGGGAACAAAAACTGAATCTTCAATGAATGTTGGTATTGAAGTTGCAAAGCTTGCAAAAACAGCTGGTGTTACAAAGGTTGTTTTTGATAGAGGAGGATTTAATTACACAGGACGTATACGTGCTCTAGCAGATGGCGCACGTCAAGGCGGATTAGAATTTTAATAAATATGAACGATACACTTACAAACAACACAATAGTAGACGAAACTGCGGTAGCTGTAGATACAACATCTCCTGCTGCTGAATCATCAGCTCCAGCTCAAGCCGGAGGTCCATTTGACAATAGAGGTGGATTTAGAGGCGGACCAAGAGGAGGAGCTCGTGGTGGCGCACCTCGCGGACGTGGAGGACCAGATAGACGTGGTGGACCAAGAAGAGAGCCTAGAGCAAAGCCTGAGTTTGATCAGAAGATGATTGATATCAGACGTGTTACTAGAGTTTCAGCAGGAGGAAGACGCTTCAGTTTTGCTGTAGCTGTTGTTATTGGAGATAAGAAGGGTAAGGTTGGTGTTGGAACAGGAAAGGGAACTGATACATCACTTGCAGTTGAAAAAGCTGTTAGAGATGCAAAGAATAATCTTATAACTGTTCCTCTAACAAAGACAGGAAGTATTCCTCACGCAGTTGCATCTAAGTACTGTAGTGCTAGAGTTGAGATGAAACCAGCTCTAGGAAAGGGAGTTGTAGCAGGATCATCTGTTCGTGATGTTGTTGTTTTGGCTGGTATTACAGACATAAACGCGAAACTACGTTCAGGTACAAAGAACAAGCTTAATAATGCACAAGCTGCAATTAAGGCTCTTGCTTCATTTAAAAAGGGTAAAAGAGTTTCAGGAAATAATGAGACTTCAGCAAATTAATAAATTAGATTATAATTAGAATATCATGCAATTACATAACGTAAAATCAAAGACAAAAAGAGCAAAATCAGTCCAGGTTGGACGTGGTGGAAAGCGTGGTAAGACTTCTGGACGTGGAACAAAGGGGCAGGGTGCTCGTGCTGGTAGAAAAATCAGACCAGAGCTTCGTGATACTATCAAAAGAATCCCAAAGCTTCGTGGTCTTGGTAAAAACTCCAACAAGTCTATCCAAGTTAAGCCAACAATTGTTGATATAACAAAGTTGGTTGCTTTCAAAGCTGGAGAGAAAGTTTCTCCACTTACACTAGCAGAAAAAGGTATCATTTCAGTTTATAAGGGACGTCTTCCTAAAATAAAGATTTTGGGTAAAACAGAAGAATCTATTCCTGGGGTAAATGTAGTAGATTGTAAGGTTTCTGCTTCCGCAACATCTTTAATTGAGAAGGCTGGTGGATCAGTTAAGTAAGTTTACTTAAGTAAATTTGTCTTCCGATTCACTTTTTATTTCAAATTTCAGTTAATTATTGTAATAATCGGTCATTTTGACTAAAAAATATGGACAAATTTCTTCTAAAACTTAAGCATCTTCTTACAGACAAGAGTCTACGTAACAAAATTCTTTTTGTTCTTGGTGCTCTTGTTGCGTTTAGACTACTTGCAAACATTCCAATTCCTGGAGTTGATCAAGCGATGCTTGATAGCTTTTTAAATAATAATCAGTTCTTCGGTCTTTTGAGTATGTTCTCAGGAGGTGGGCTTTCCACTCTCTCTATTGCAATGCTTGGAGTTAGTCCATACATTACTGCATCAATTATAATGCAGCTCTCAACTATGATGTCTTCAAGAATGAAGGCTATGATTTCAGAAGAAGGTGATGTTGGAAGAAAGAAGTTTAGCTTCTACACTAGAACACTTACAGTTCCTTTGGCTGTAATTGAAGGTTTTGGATTTTTAGCACTTTTGCAGAAGGAGGGGATTGTTGGGCAATTGAGTGGTCTTAGTTTAATTGCAAACGTAGCTATAATTCTAGCTGGTTCAATGGTTCTAATGTGGATAGGAGAGCTTGTTTCTGAATTTGGTATTGGAAACGGTGTTTCACTTATCATCTTTGCTGGAATTGTTGCAAGTATTCCTCAAGCATTTGGACAATTGCAATATATTTATACTGACGCTTCTCAAATACCGCTGTTCGTTATAATGTTCGCAATTGGTTTAGCTTCAATCATTGGGGTTGTATTCATGACTGAAGCTGAAAGACCGGTTCCTGTGACTTATGCTAAGCAGGTTAGAGGGGGTAAAATATATGGTGGTTCATCAACATATCTTCCATTTAGACTTAATCAAGCTGGAGTTATTCCAATAATCTTTGCTTTATCTATTCTATTGTTACCTCAAATGATACTTAATATGCTGGCGTATCTTGGTAACCCAATGATAGCAAGTGCTTCAAGTTTCTTGGCGTCACTTATGCAGAATCCTTGGATATATTCAGCTTTGTATTTTATCTTGGTATTCTTCTTCACATATTTCTACACAGCTGTTACCTTCGATCCAAAGACAATTTCAGAGAACCTACAAAAAGGTGGTGCATTTATTCCTGGAGTTAGACCTGGAGATCCAACAACAGAGCACCTAGCAAAGATGGTTGGAAGACTTACTTTGGTTGGCGCGCTATTCTTAGGATTGATTGCGGTTCTGCCACCTATTCTTCAAGCTATTACTTCAATTCAAATACTTACAATTGGAGGAACTTCACTTTTGATTGTGGTTCAAGTTGTTATTGATTTGATTAAGAAGGTTGATGCACAGTTGGCGATGAGAGAGTACTAATTTTACATCCATTTGGTTGATTATAAAAAAAGATAAAAAGCAAGACGAAAATCTTGCTTTTTATCTGATGCATACTTATCCACATTTTGTTTATTTATTGTATTTTTTATATATGCATAAGTGGAAAATAATAGTATTATATATACATAACACTCCTCATTTCTTTGAAAAAGAAATGAGAAAGAATTGGATGAAAGTTTTGCAAAACTATGTACTATTTATTAATCAATAAAATATTAAAAAAAAGAAGTATTTTATTGCTCGGTATACTCCTTTCATTCTCCTTTTTCCTTCCTCATAAAACAGAGGCTGCAATGCTAACTCCGGGCAACATCACCACCTGTGGTGAACTTGGAATATCAGGGGAGTATATACTACAAAATGATTTAACAACAAGTGGAACCTCCACTTGTTTCTACATATCATCTGATAACATAACAATCAATGGTAATGGTCACTCTATAACAGGAGCAGGAACAAGCACAGGGTCAATTGCAATTGATGCAAGAGCAAGAGTGTCTGGTCCGGAGTCAGGTCTTGAAGATGGAATGAAT
>CAIPFZ010000076.1 GCA_903864515.1 uncultured bacterium | reverse complement strand
TTTTTTATTTTTATTTTCTAATAACTTTTCTTTTTCAGATTTCAATGAATCTATTTGATTGGTTAATTCCTCATTAAATTTTCTTATGCTGTCTATTTCAACTAGTGCGTCAGATAGATTTCTCTTACCTAACATGTTTTCAATTAAAGATGAGTCTTCTCTGAATTGCATACTCTTGACTGTCGTAGTAATTACATCTCTATAATGATCTGCCTTGTCCTCAGATGTTTGTATGTTTATACCAATTTTTTTAATCGCTAAATTAGCTACCTCTATCTGGCTTTTTGTCTTTTTAATATCAGTATCTAGCATCTTACCGTTCTGAGTTAATGTCTTTATCTTATTTTGAAGAGTCTTAGCTTCTTTAGATGTCTTGTCTGTCAATTCAGCATAGAGTTTAATTTCTCTATTTAAATTTTCGATATTGTTATTCTTCTCATCTATTTTTGCTTGTAATTCTTCTACTGTTGCTGAATATACTATCTTTACTTCACCATAGTTCATTTGAAATATTAAAATCAAAACAAGAGTCAATATTTTTAATATGTATGTATATTTACTTGTTTTGTTTTTTATATTTTTAATGTTCATAGTTTGTTTTGAGAATTTATTATTTAGCAGTATCTAAGATTTGTCTTAGATTTTAGGATAAAACAATCTTTTCTTTCAAAAAGTTTTCTGCTCTTTGTAATCTCGCTAGAGTTTCATCCCTACCAATAGCTTCAGCTAGTATGAATGGATCTGGAGATTTTTCTTTGCCAGATAGGGTAACTCTAACCGCCCAAAGCACTATTCCCCTACCCTCTAATTCTGCAATTGGCCATAGAACATCTTTGATTGATTCCTTGTTCCATCTTACTTCCCCACCCTCAATAAATCCCCCATTTTCTTCTGGAAGTTTTTCTAGTTCCAATTTACACTTTGCTAATATTTTAGCTAGACTATCATGTGTTAATTCCACACCTTTTCTCATTTTCTCAGAACATAGAAGTATGTCTGCATCATATAGTGGTGCTATGAAGAAATACTCAAGGTCTCCCCCATCGTACATCTCTTGAACCTGTTTAAAATATTCTAATCTATCCCTAATTATTTCAATTACTTTATCTATTCTTGGCTTGTAAGTATCAAGGGTGGAGATGTGTTCTGGAATAAATATTTCTAAATTCTTTTTATATTCATCATGCGATATTTTAAGCATGTTTTCCTTATTCATCCAATTCAATTTTACATCATTAAAATTACCTCCACTTTTGTGAATTTTTTCAATAGTAAATAAATCCTTCAATTCTTGTATTGAAAATAGTTCATCATTACCTCCTGGGTGCCATCCAATTAATGCGAGAAAATTAACAATTGCCTCAGGCAGATAACCTTCACTTCTGTAATCTAACAAATCCCTTGCACCATCTCTTTTTCCCAGCTTCTTCTTTCCATCGGGCCCCATAATTGGTGGAAGTGTTACAAATTCAGGTCTTTGTATTTCAAGTGCTTCATAAAGAGCTAGAAACTTTGGAGTTGAAGAAATAAATTCATCCGCACGGAATATGTGAGTGACACCCATTTCTAAATCATCAATTATATGTGCAAAGTTATATGTTGGGAAACCGTCACTTTTAATCAAAATAAAATCATCAAGAGATTCAGGACCAGCTTCTAAATCTCCTCTGGCTAAATCATGCCATCTTACTTTTTGAGGATTAAGAATTTTTAGTCTAAGTGGTTTTGTTCCATCCCAGACAGGTGGATTTTCAGGTCTGTGATTTCTATAAAGAAAAGGCTTTTTATTCTCTTCAGCATCTTTTCTGAATTTCTCCAGTTCTTCTTCAGAATATGGATCTGCATATGCTAAGCCTTTGTCTACTAGTGTTTGAGCATATTTTTTATATGAGTCCAATCTTTCAGATTGCAAATATGGTGCGTTTGGACCACCAATATCAGGCCCTTCATCCCAATCAATACCTACCCATTTTAGTGACTCTATAATGTGAGCAATAGATCCTTGAACCTCCCTTTCTTTGTCAGTATCCTCAATTCTGAGTATCATCGTCCCATTATTTTTACGTGCAAAGAGCCATGCGTATAGGGCTGTTCTAACTCCTCCAACATGCATAAAGCCAGTTGGCGAAGGTGCAAATCTTGTTATTATTTTTTTATTTTCCATTGTATTATTCATATTTAATGTGTTTATTCAACCTCATGACCTAGTGCAATTTTTAGAATCTCTTTTGCAATTAACTCTGCAGCATCTGGTCTTCTAAATGTTTTCATTCCCTCTATCATCTTCTCTCTTACGTGTTCATTTGTCACAATTCTATCTACTTCATTTAAAATAATTTCAGTATTTAAATTTGCCTCCTCAACAACTACGCATCCCCCACTTCTTGCAAAGTTATATGCATTTTTTCTCTGATGATCACCATTTGAATCCGTGATTGGAATTATTATTGCTGGAACTTCCCATAGTGCAATCTCAAATATTTGAGAACCACCACGAGAAATTATAATATTAGCAGCGCCCGCTGACATTCTCATTGATAGAGCATTTAGATAATCATACGGTTTATACCTATTTAGATGAGGGTTATTTTCAAGTATTACATCTGCGGATCTTTTAACTTCTTGAAAGTTTAGTTTTCCAGTTTGATGTATAATTTGATATTTCTCCACCAACCTAGGTAACGCTTCTAGTATAATGTTATTTATTATTTTAGCACCGGATGATCCTCCAGTTACAAAAATAACTGGAATATTTTCCTCAAGCCCTAGATATTCTGCAGCTCCACTTGAAAGGATTTGGCTAATCTCTGTTCTAACTGGATTACCAGTGTATGCCACTTTCTTTGCATCGAAAAATACTGAAGCCTCTTTATAGGAAACTGCCACTTTTGTTGCAAATTTTCCAGCCCACTTACTAACTCTTCCTGGAACGCTATCTGATTCATGAATTATTATAGGAATTTTGAAAAACTTACCTGCCCAAAGTGCTGGATAGCTCACATATCCACCTTTTGCAAAAATAACATCTGGCATTATAAAGAACATTTTCACAACAGCAGTAACAATTCCAAAACCCATTTTAAATACGTCTATTATATTTAGAAGCTTAGAAATTCCTTGCGGATTAATTCTCTTTTTACCTGCCGAGACATGTATAAATTCAATTTCTTGATCAAAGAGAACTTTAGAGTTATATGGCGAATTAGCCATATAATAAATCTTAGGTGCGAGGATCTTTTCTCTATGAGTTACCTCACGAATTTCCTCAGCAACCGCTATTAGTGGGTAAAAATGGCCTCCTGTGCCACCTCCGGTAAGCAATATCTTCATATGTATAGATTATAGCATTTATAGGCTTTCATACAAACTTGGGTGTTAATAATTTCTTCTTAAAACAAGGCTTATTTACAAAAGAAAATAGACACCGAAGTGTCTATTTTTTGAATAATATTATACTTTCTCCTCTTTTACATTTTTTGATAAAACTATTCCTCTATATCTTTAAGGGTTTGACTTATGGTTTTATCAGAATCCATCACAAGAGTACATGGTTGACTTACGGGACCAGAACATGACCCACTCCAATGTACATTGGTCCGTCCGGTCTCACTTGTTGTGATTGTAACTTTGCTATCAAGATAAAAAGCTATTTTTTCATAACCAAGAAGATCGTATGGCTTGCCATTTATAAGATAACCTGTAAAAGTTACATCATGGTTAGGGTTAACACTTAGATAAACAACCTTCTTGTTAATACTCGGCTTTGATTGAGCTGTTACATTTTTATTACCATTCATCTTAACCATACAGGTAGTCCCTGTTCCTGAACAAGCGCCGTACCAATTATTTACATATGTTACACCACCATATTTAGCGTAAGACGAAGGATTAGCTTCTAGTTTTAAAGTTTCTCCACCATAGGCTCTGTACAACTTAAAATAATCCAATGCCCCCTTATCATCAGGGGTACTAATTATTCCACCGTAACGAGCACCGTAATTTCCTGATAAAACATCCAAATCTCCAGGACCTATTTGTTTCAAGCCAAGAGTATAAGCACCTCTTAGTAGACCTGATTTGTCCATATAAAATGGACTAGTACTATCTAAATATCTATAAGGAACACCTACTACATATTGAAAAGGATCAGTCTGGTGACCAGAAGTTCTTTTTACTTCACCGTCAAAAAAACTAACAGTCATATTTGTATGCTCCCGAATAACAAAATCACAATTTCGAGATATGTTTATATTCAAACCGATAGGTTTTTGGCATGGCAGTATGTTTTTACTAGTCCAAAGTGCGACCGGCTCACCGATTTCACCACTTAGTCTTTTTGATCCAATCCGCAGACTTACACTCTGACCTTTTTTATATTTTAAAATACAAGTATCTCCAGTTAGAAAATCTCCTGTATCGCATCTTGTATTGTATTTTGTCTTCCCATCTTCTGTGTTGTAGAAATGCACGCCCTTTGATACATTTGTACCAGTAAGTGTAGTTTCTGCGAAGCGGTCATCTTCACCAGCATCTTCTCCAAAAGTAAGTGTTAATGTTACAGAATTCGGGTCTTGGTTTGAGTAACCATCTCCACTTCCACTAGCACCACTCCCTGAAGGTCCACTTCCACTCGATTCACCACCTCCACTTGCTCCACCACCGCCAGATGAAACGGTATCGTAAACTAGGGCTGAATTGTCAATGCCATAATTGATAGATGTATTAGTGTTTCTATAAGAGACAACTAATGAAATTACTATAATCAATAATACCACCACACCTACAATTGCGTACTTTAATATTTTATTACTCATGTATTAAATGATACAACCTTATACAAATAAAAGAATGAGTTTATCCACATTATTTTACATGTGTAAAAAAGGCGACATGGAGGTTGTCCATGTCGCTCAATTGAAAAGGTGGGTATTCACTTTTCAGGGTCACACGTCTGATTCATGAATGAGTTGATTTTACTGGAAACAGCACTACATTTTTCGCTTTCGGAATCAAACTTTACCTTCAGTTGTTCGAGAAAACCGTCCTCAAGAAGTTCTGCGAATAGAGAAATCTGTTGGAAAGTATACTTGTCGCCAATTTTGATTTTCAGGATAGTTTCGAAACCACCAACATTTCCTTTGCGAATAGGTTTTTCCCAGGTGAATATACCAGCTTCATCCAATGTGCAAATTGATGGGGAGGAAGAATCCCCTTCTTTGCATGCTGGCCAATCTTTTGGCGTGTTAGCTTGAAGCCAACGGAGAAATCTATCTATCGCAGCCCTGGCCTTTCTAAGTTCTTGGCTACGTTTTGTTTTTGAGATACCGAGTATTGAAGTTGCATCCGCCAATTCATTCTCTGACGCATTTTTCTTTTTCATATCTTAGACTGATTAATGAGCTGTATTTAAAGTCCTTCGGACTGAACTATATTGTCACAAACGCACGCACGTTTATATAATTCAACTATAAATACTGTATATTTCTATAGAATTATTGTCAACATTGAAAGACTAGCACTTATTTCAATATATAAGAATATATTTCTAAAACTTCCCTTACGTAGATGTCCAAATCCTTTTGAGATTTCATCTCTTCAATACTAAGCCATTTATATTCTGTATTTTCTTCTTCATCCAAAATAATATTTCCTTCAGCTTGACCGGTATAAGTAATTCTAACGATGTGTCCGTAAGTTTCTGAAATAATATCTTGCGCACAAATCAAAACAGGTTCCGATGTTATTTCAAGCTGTGTCTCTTCCTGTACTTCGCGACGAAGATTTTCTATCAATTTAGACCCAAAATTAATCCTTCCCCCAACAATATCCCAATTACCAATAACCTTTGCGTATTTCTTGGGTGAACGTTTAAGTAATAGATACTTACCGTCCTTATTTTTAAGGAATATTTTAACACCTACTTGTATGTTTTTTGATATATCCATGGTTGCTATATAATGTTACTCCCTCTTCCTCATCAACGGAAACGCCTGACATTCTCTAAGTGACTTGCCTTCTAGGAAACTGAACAATCTCTCTGAAATTCCAAATCCAAAAGCTGGAGGCATACCATATTCCATCGCTTCAACATATTCTTGATCTGCCATTTGAGCTTCTTCATCTCCCGCATCACGAAGTGCTTGTTGGGATAAGAATCTCTCTTCTTGATCTATTGGATCATTGAGTTCACTGAAACCTTTTCCAAGTTCACTTCCAGCAAGAATTATTTGAAATCTTTCAACTACCCTATTATCTACTCTTGATTTTTTAGCTAATGTCTCAAGATAAACTGGAATACCGATCAAAAATCCTGGACCGGAAAGTCCTTTTCTTACAGTCTTCCATAGTAAGTCAATACCACGTTCAATACTGATTGTCTTTTTATCGTATTCAACTTTATTTTTTACAAGTTCTTTCTCAACTTCTTCAACTGTGGTGCTATGAACATCAATACCAAACTTATCCATAATAATTTTGGTAAAATCATAAATCTCCCATTCCGCAGCTAGGTCAAAGGTGTGTCCCTTATTTTCAAAAACAGTTTTTCCATATACTTTTTCTGCGATTTGAATATACATTTCACGAACCATTTTCATTCCCTTATCAAAGTCACTATAAGCCTCATAAAATTCAATTTGAGTATAATCCTGACCGTGCTCTGGTGACATTCCTTCATTTCTAAAAATCCTACCAATCTCAAATGTCTTTGGAAGGCCCGCAACAAGTAATCTCTTTTGCCATAATTCTCCTGCCGAAATTCGGAGATATACATCCATATCAAGTGCGTTATGATGCGTAATAAAAGGTCTAGCATCCGCTCCACCTGTTGTATTTTCAAGTGTTGGAGTCTCAACTTCTATGTAATCTCTATCAAGTAAAAAGCTTCTCATTGTATTCCAGAAAGTACTTCTTCTTTTCATCATTTCACGAAGTTCTGGATTGAGAACCATATCAATATATCTCTTTCTATATCTCTCATCTTCATCTGCAATTCCAAACCATGAATCTGGAATTGGTCTAAGACTCTTTGAAAGTAATCTCCACTCTTTAACAAGTAGGGCGTCCGTTCCTCTTTTTGTAATATAAGCAACTCCTCTAAACTCTACAAAGTCACTGCTGTCAATTAACTCAAAGAAGTCAGACAAAGATTCTTCAGAAAGATTATCAATTGAGAGAAAACATTGGACCTTCTCCCCTGTTCCATCCAGCACGTCTGCAAATCCAACTTTTCCTTGACCTCTTACAGAGAGAAGGCGTCCGCCAATTATCACTTCCTTTTGTGATTCAAGTAGAGATTTGAATTCTTCTGCGAATTGTTTGTTTGTTTTATCAATTTTTGAAACTACAGGATATGCCTCAACCCCCTTATTCATAAGTTGTTTGATTTTTTGTATACGTTGTTCACGTATTTCTTCAATTGATGTCATAAGTAGATATTAGCATATAATGCTTCAATATTAAATACCCAGATAAACAAAAACCACCCGCAACTTGGGCCGGATGGCTTTCGTTGGTTAAGGGTGGTTGGCTATTCCGGTTGTATTGTACTCTTGAGGCCGGGTTGAATTAGGGTTCACGCCGCTGTCGAATCGTCTATGTTGGTACGACCTCGTGCCCAGTTAACGCACATGCTGGTGACTCGTTGCTTAAGCAAAAACACCTTGTGCATCACTTTATATGGCCGAGATGGACCTGGTTTAGGTCCCGTATTTAACGTTCTTCTACGAGCTGAACCGAACTTTCGTTTCATAATCATGTTAGTTTGAATTCAATTTTATCCACAGCAAGACCTAACCCGCATTGGCTAAATCTTCTGTTTAATAATTTACAAATTTTACTAGAAATTGTCAAATTTCTACGGACCTTAGCAATAGACTATTAAGTTAATAACTACCTCTTCTGATACTTGGAAATATTCAAAATAATACCCGCGGAAGCCATCGTAAAGAATAGAGCTGTTCCGCCGTGAGATATGAAAAGAAGTGGAGTTCCAGAGAGTGGAACTATTGCAAGCATGGCGGCAATGTTCATGAATGATTGTAGAATAATCAAAACTACAATTCCAACAATTACATACGATCCAAAGGGGTCAGGAACACGCGTGGCAATTCTGAGGGCCTGGAATGCAAATAGTATATATAAAATTATAATTGTAACAGAACCAACAAAGCCGAACTCTTCTGATGCAACAGCAAAGATTGAATCCCCTATTGGCTCAGGTAAAAATGCAAATTTTTGCGTACTTTGTCCAAAACCTCTTCCTGTTAATCCACCTGAACCTATCGCAATTAATGATTGTTGAATTTGATATCCACTTCCTGTTGCATCCTTTGATGGATCTATGAAAGTACTGATTCTTTGTTGTAAGTATGGTCTTTGAGTTACTAGTACCGCAAGACCTACCGCGCCAATTAAACCCATTATAATTAATGGCTTCCATTTTCCTCCTGCTGCTAGATATATGGCAACACCAGACATTGATATAACCAAGAAAGTCTCTGTGTCTGGTTGCATTAAGACAAGTCCCGCAGAAAGTGCTATTAAAATAATCAAAGGCAGAGTTCCAAATTTAAATGTTGAAGCCTTAGACTTGATAGATGCAAACCAAGCTGATGCATATAATACAAAACCTATTTTATATACCTCAGCTGGCTGCATGGATTGTCCTGCTATTTCAATCCAACGTCTTGCTCCACCGTGATAAACTCCAATGCCAGGGATAAAGACCAAAATCATTAAAACTATTGATCCGCATAAAATTAAGAATGCCCATTTTCTCCAAAAAGTATAAGGTATTATTGAAGTAATGATTGCAATAATAAAACCTCCAAATAATCCAAATACAGCTTGATTAAATACAACAGCATTAAACTTGGTTGTTCCTCCCGCCAAAAGCCCTAAAGAGGCAGAATAAAAAATGAAAAAACCAACAACAACCAAAATGATTGTTAATATTAGAAATATCTTGTCCACTCCACCTTGTTTTTTAATTAATCTCTTTGCTGATGACATTTTTAATTTTCAATTATCTTAATCTATCCAATTAAAGCAATTACAGTACCTATTATTGCGCACATTACAGATATAATCCAATATCTCATTGTAACCTTGTACGATGGCCAACCAAGGGCTTCAAAATGATGGTGAATTGGTGCAATTCTGAATATTTTTTTACCAAAATACTTCTTTGAAAACATTTGAATAGTTGAGGAAAGTGATGTGATAATCAAAGGAAGTGCGATGATTGGTAAAACTACAACTTGATCCGTCAGGAATGCAACAACAGCAAGGGTTATCGTTAATCCCATCATTCCAGTCTCCCCTAGATAAAATCTGGCAGGTGGAATATTAAACCAGATAAAGGCAAGTAAACCTCCAATGATTGCTGCACAGAATGCCGCTAAGTCAATTTGGTGTTGTGATATAGCAATTATAGCGTAAGCTCCAAAGGCTGAGGCCATAACTCCGCCTGCAAGACCATCGATTCCATCAATAACTGAACCACTAAATATGACAAAAACGGTGGCCATAAAAAACGGAATAAATAGAAGTCCAAGCCACAAATCTCCATAAAATGGAACGTGAACAGATAGGTTCTCTAGTTTAAAATAAAACCACCAAGCTCCAACTGCACCAATAAGAAGAACTGTTAATATCCTCATCTTCCTTGAAATTCCTTCTGAAAGATTGAGACCTTTTCCATAAATCTGAAGTAAGTCATCAGCTAAACCAAAAATTGAGGCGAACAAAAACATTCCGAGGGGCAACAGTGTTTGATTTCTACTTAAGAAGTTTAATTTTTCAGACACATCACCTGGGACAAAGAATGAAATGAAATATAGTATTACAATTACTGCCAAAACAGAAAGCCATATTATTATGCCACCAACTCTAGGTGTCCCCGTCTCCCCTTTTTCATTATGAATCTTCTTGAATTCTTCCGACATTTCAGCAACATTGTCTTGGCTTCTTGATTTCTTGCGCCACATTTTGTATCTATACATTAAGCTGGATAATCTTGGGGTTATTGCAATTCCAACCAAAAAAGAGACCACAGCTGGAAATAGAACCTTAATTAAATCATTTGTCATATTGTATAGATTATGACATGTCTATTTTAATGTCGCAAATGCTTCTGTGGATGATGAAAGTTTCAAAGCATCAGTATACCTATCCTCAATAGTTGAACCTAAAATCACAATTGCGTATTCTCGGCCACCAATATTTTTAACAATCATGAGATTACCGCCAGATTCTTCAGTTGTACCAGTCTTTCCAGCAACAATATTTGGTATTTTAAATATTGAATAATTTACGTTTTTAATCTTATGAGTATTTCTAGATAAATTTATGAAAGTTGCTTCGTGTATTATGCTCGCCTCTCCCAAGAATGGGGTTTTCTTGAAAATGGATGAGAATAAAACAGCAATCTCCTTTGCGCTACCAAATGCAGACGATGTCTGTCTTGTGGATATTGATTCTATCGAATCTTTTGATGAAGCTAGAAGATTTTTCTTGTAATTTGTATTATTTATTGATAGTCCGCTACTGTTTTTAAAACTAAAACTAGTGAATCCTAAATCCTTAGTAAATTTATTCATCAGAAGCGAGAAAACAAATTCATCATCAACAACACTAGACGCTAATGATTTAGCTGCAAAATTTGAAGAAGTAATAAGCATGAATCTAATTAAATTTTCTGTTCTCCACGTCTCTCCATCGATCAGCTCCCTGTCCCCAGCATTGTAACCATTTCCATCTTTGATAACCTCAATAGTCTTAACTGGATTTCCGTGTTCTGCCCGCATTTCATTTAGTTGTAAAAATACCGAAGCCGTAATAATTTTTGCCAATGATGCAATTGGCACTGACTCATTTGCGCTTTTGGCATAAATAAATTCTTTGTTAATTACGTCATAAACAACTGCGTTTTTAGCAACAATTTCTGGAGCGTTTATCTTGTTTAAGTCAGTCAAAAGTACACCACTCTCACTGGCTCCTTCATCAGCTCCAGCAATACTTACACCAACCAAAATCATTAACAATAATAATGCAAGTGGAATAACAAGCAGGATTAGATGGAGGATTCTTTGTAATCTGATATTACTCAGATTTTGATTCTGTTGTATTAAAGTCTTCATTGAATTTATTTAATTCGTTAACGACTTCTTGATAATTTGGCAAGGTTTCGACACTTGTCACTCCAAGATATGATAATAATTCAAATGATGGTTTGTATATATTTGTTCTAGAGTTTTTTGGATCAACTTCTTTGTCTATTAATCCTCTAATCATCAAATTTCTTAAAATGTATGACGAATTAACACCTCTAATGTTGTCTATTTCACTCCTTTTGATTGGACCCTTGTAAATAATGAGAGCAAGTGTCTCTGTAGTTGCCTTTCCAAGATCTTTATTTAATTCTTCAATTTGTAATTTTTCAATTAAACCGCTCATTGAAGAAGATGTTCTAAGTGTGTAGTTATCCTCTATTTGAATAAGGCAAAGGCCCCTATTGCTAAGGATACTCTTTAAATCCTCAATAGCAAGGTCAATGGCAATATTGATATCAGAATTTATATTTGAAAGCAGTGTGTTTGTTTCACTGTCTGTAACTAAAAGTTTTTGAAGATCCTTCTTGTTTACAGGTTCTCCCTTCCAAAACAAAATAGCTTCAATTCTTTTTGAAATTTCAGTTATCGATTGTTTTATGTTTTGTTCTTCTTGCATATATTTTGTTTTTTTAATTCTAACATCATTTCGAATTGAAATAAATTTACATGTATCTTGGTGTGCCAACCACATCGGTTTCCATCTCAATATCTTCAAATAAATTTTCTTGCTTTGCATTGATAATCCCTTGTTTTACGAGTTCAAGCATTGCTAGAAAACTTACAATCACATCAACTCTCTGACCCCTGTCTAATTTTCCCTTATTTCCACTGAATTCTCGGAATGTCATTCTGACCGCAGATTGAATACGTACAGTTAATTTATCAATCATCTCCTCTATACTTATGACTTTTTTAACTGTAACCTTCGGTGCTTCAGCTTGTTTTTTTGGCAGAGATACAAGGAGTCTAAGTATTGCATTTCCAATCTCCCCTATCTCAACTTCTTTACTTGGTACAAATACTTTTATCTCTTGCTTCAACTCTCCTCTTTCGTACAAAATATTTTTACCAAATATTTTTGATAAAGTAATAGACGCGTTTCTGATAGTCTCAAGTTGCTTCAGTCTTTTCTCCAAATCCTTAATATCACCGTGTTCTTCTTCTGTTAGACTAATTGTTGGTAAAAGTGATTTTGCTTTAATTAAAATTAAAGTTGAAGCAATAGTTATAAAGTCTGCTCTATTGTGCAATGAGTAATCAGCCAATTTATTAACGTGGGTAATATAATCATCCGTCACTTGTGCCAGAGACACATCATTAACAAAAAGTTTACGTTTTTCAACCAATGACAAAAGCAAGTCCAGTGGACCTTCAAAGCCTGTGGTTTTAATTGTAAAAACTTCTGTCATATTGTAATTATAATAGCATAAAGTTGGCAAAATCGCCGTGGAGATTACTACGAAGTGTGCTTGTTGAAGAACATTCTAAATATTCTCTTTGAATATCTTCTGTAAATCCTCCAGTGTTGCATATTCAAAAATATTCATCTTTGAATTACCCGCAATCATTGCTGATAATCTCTTGCCTTCAACTTTTCTATATACGCAAACTATTTTCTTGCCCATAGATTCTGCTTGACCAATTTCATATCCAACACCCAAGCTTGGAGTCGTGACTTCTGCAATTATTATGTCTGCCTCCCTAACCCAATCCATGTCTCTTTCAAATATAAATTGATCTGTTTTTTGTTCACCCTGATTTCCTAATTCACTACTCCCAATATGTTCAGTTAAGACTTCTCCATATGTTTGAAGCTCTTGAATCATAGCAGAGTATAACTCTTGATCATCTCGTCCGCCTCTAATTGAGCCAGCGAAGTATATTTTCATTTATTTACTTGGTTTTTTAATTTGATTGACCGTAAATTTATTGTTTAATCATTAGATTTAACTCCCTAAGTTGCTCGTTTGAGACTCCCGATGGCGCTTGCATCATAGGATCTCTTCCCTCTCCTGTCTTTGGGAAAGCCATAACCTCACGAATGTTTGGCTCATTTTCAAGCAACATCAAAAGTCTATCAAGTCCCCAGGCAATACCACCGTGTGGTGGAGTTCCTGATTTAAGAGCCTTAATCATGTGATAAAAGTCATTTTCAACTTTCTCCTTCTCGTATCCAAGAATTTCAAAAACTTTGAAAAGTGGATCTGCTTGATGATTTCTAATACTTCCACCACCAATCTCTGATCCATTAAGTACAATGTCATATTGCGCTGCAATAATCTTCTCTAATCCATCGTCACTTCTCTTTGCGTTCATTAATGTCTCCATGAACTCTTGCTTTGGAGCTGAGAATGGATTGTGTGTAAATGTCCACCCACCTTTTGTATCGCGCTCAAAGAATGGAAAATCAACAACCCAACAGAACGCCAATAGATTTGGGTCTTCTTTATCTTCTCTTATGTCTGGTCTATCAATTCCATATTTTTCCATTGCGACGTGGTATGGAATTCTTGGGAAAGGAATTTGTTGAATTCTTTTTTCAGGATAAAGTTTTGTAACAATATCGATAAGAATCTTTTCATTAAGTGACATAATATCCTCTTCTGTAACAAAACTTGCCTCAACGTCCATTTGAGTGAATTCAGGTTGACGATCTCCTCTTGAGTCTTCATCGCGCATACATTTTGCGATCTGGAAATAGTTTTCAACCCCTCCAGCCATCAAAAGCTGTTTGTATTGTTGAGGTGATTGTGGAAGTGCATAAAACACACCCTTATCAAGTCTTGATGGAACAAGAAAGTCTCTCGCTCCTTCTGGAGTTGATTTGGTAAGAAGTGGTGTTTCAACCTCTATGTATCCGTGCTCATCAAAGATGTCTCTTATGAGTTTTGTCATCTTGTGTCTGTGCCTTAGGTTCTTTTGTAGACGATCCGTTCTCAAGTC
Source organism: uncultured bacterium (assembly GCA_903864515.1). Taxonomy (GTDB): domain Bacteria; phylum Patescibacteriota; class Minisyncoccia; order Phycocordibacterales; family CAIZLB01; genus CAIJKW01. The sequence goes on along the minus strand of CAIPFZ010000076.1, from coordinate 583 downwards.
TAGGTATCTGTATTTTAGTCTTGTGTCCTCATTAACTTCGCGAGTATCTTTTCCTAATTCAAATTGTGGAGTTTCAGCTTCGTTTAAGACTTTAATTTCTAAAATTTCCAACTCAATATCACCATTCTGCTTCTCAGCTTGAATGTTTTTCTCTGGTCTGTTGTTTACCTTCCCCTTAACCTCAACAACCCATTCAGGTCTTAAAGTTTCTCCTACGGCTTTTGCAGAATCAGCTCCAGGGAGAATTACACCCTGCACTCTTCCTGTTTTGTCTCTAAAGTCTAGGAAAATAAGTTTTCCTTGGTCTCTTCTAACATCTACCCAGGCACCAATAGTTACCTCTGTCCCCGCATGTTCTTTTAGGTCTTTAATATAAATTCTGTTTTTCATATGATTTTGTTGAATATTTCGCACCTTGTCCATTATATACATATGGTGCGAATGAGATTAATTTATAGTTTGAGGAACAAAATAGCCCCTACAAACTCATTATGTTTAATAATAAATTTGCAGGGGCGATTTTGTCGCGGTGCCACCCTGTTTTTATCTCTTTTATGCTTGCGTAGCATGGAACGGAGGATTC
>CAIPFZ010000075.1 GCA_903864515.1 uncultured bacterium | reverse complement strand
CATTACCATTGATTGTTATGTTATCAGATGATATGTAGAAGCAAGTGGAGGTACCACTTGTTGTTAAATCATTTTGTAGTGTATATTCCCCTGGTATTCCAAGCTCACCACAGGTGGTGATGTTGCCAGGGGTTAGCATGGAAGCGTTGGTAGTATGTGGAAAGAAAAAAGAGAAGAAAGAGATTATACCGAGCAATAAAATACTATTTTGTTTTAATATTTTATTGATTGATAAATAGTTCATAATTTTGCAAGAAGTTTCTCCCTCTTTTCATCCAATTCTTCCTCGTTTCTTTTTCAAAGAAACGAGGAATGTTATGTATATATAATACTATTTATATGATTGTATTGTAAGGGGTTGGGTGGGTATAAATGGGGATAACTTTCAAAACAAAAATACGTGAAATCTTTTATGAAATCACGTATCTTTATTTGCTTTTTTATAACCCAAACCTTAGCAAAACTTACGCTGAAACTGATACACCAGAAGCAGTTGGAATATCTTCCGTCTCACACTTTCCTCCAGCACATGCTAGTTCTGATTTTACATCAGTCTCGTCCAATTTCTCGTAAATAACTATCTTTGAGAAATCCAAATCTTTGTATTTTGCAAGAAGCTCATCATATTTTTCTTTTGTAATAGTCTCATATGGTGCTAATTGATATACGTGATTTGATTTTGGTAGGAAAGAAAGTCCTCCAACAATATCCCAATTCTTATAAACCCAGTTTGCAACTTCAACCCACTCACTATCTCCAACTGAAATTGTTACGGAAGGATTATGGTGTGTGTAGTTTACCTTTACCAACTTCCAAAATTCCAATTGATCTATTGCAGAAAGATCATCCTTAAACTTAGAGTCAGCAGGAGCCTTTACTGGAAAATCAATAACATAAGTTGTTGCATTTTCATTTGTCTGTCCCACTTCAGGGTGATAAGGAACACCTTGATCCTTCATCATTTTAAACAATGAGTCTGTAGCAGAAATTCTAACACGTCTTATATAATACTCTGAATGTCTTGCATGCATTCCAGATGAACAATCTACAGTTTGTGACAAGTTTCCGGATGGCTTAACACATGTAATTGCAGCTGAGGAGTTAATACCAAATCTCTTTGCATAAATTTTGTTTACCCTAACAGTTTCTTCTCTAAGCTCTCTTAAAGTTGCAGCATCTCTAACTGCAGGACAGTCCCACATACCTGTAATTGAAACACCCAAGAGTCTCTCCTCATCACAGTTTTTCTTCCATTCAGGAGAAAGGTATATAAAGTCTGAGAATGTTGATTGATATGTTCCAATAATTGTTGCAATTCTAATCTTTCTCATCAAATCCTTCTTTGTATCTTCATGTCTTGCTACAACCTCTGAAAGGTTACAGAACTGCTTTGGTCTTAGGATGATTTCTCCACATGGATTAGTTCCAAATTTATCCCACCACCCTTCTGATAGTTTTGCGCGAGACTCTGGCATTGAATGCTTAAGACCCCCTCTATTAAATATCCCAGGCTCCCCTGATCCACTTTTAACTAGTTCAATCCAGCCCTCCAAGAATTCTGCATTAGTTGGCCTTTGGTCATATACAGCTGAGTTATTAGCCAAAGATCTTTGAGGTTCTGCCATCCAAAATTGTCCTGATTTACAATTTCTTATTGCCTCATCCTTTGGATCAAATACTGAAATAAGAGCTGTTCTTCTTACACCTCCTGATACAACACCCATACCGATCATACAAACAACATCATGAACATCTAGATTACTTAAGTGTTGACCTTGTCTTGAAAGGATTTTGTTTTTTACGAACTGATGAATCTGCACCAATGGATCTGCACCTGAACTCTTTCCTCCAGTAGTCTTAAGACGTGCGCCAGCGGGACGCAATTTTGAATAATCAAATTTTACATCATATCCTTGAAACCATTTCTCCATTCCAAATGACAATGAATCAGACCAACCCTCCCTAGTATCTTCAACTACATAATCAATTGCCTTAACTTTCTTTTGATATTGAATTTGAGGTAGTGATTGAGCTGCATAACTTTCTGCTGAAAAACCAACTCCTGCTCCAGACATAGACAAGAACATTATTTCCGCAAAGTCTTGAAAACATTGTGGTGCAATAAATGAACAATTATAAACTGATGCATGATTTCTTCTTGCAGCGGGACCAGCAAACTGCAATAATCTCATTGAAGGCATTGCCTCTTGATTAAAGATTCCCTGATGAACTTCTTCATACTCTTTTTCTGTAAGCTTATCTCCCATATTCTCCTTCATGAAAGACATAAATCTATTCACAGTTTCTGTCCAAGTCTCACGCCTAAACTCTTCTTCAATCCATCTTGAATATGTTCTATAGTAGACAAATTCACCAAGTGGATTTCTAAAGGCCTTCTTACTTTCTTCAGCTAGAGCCTTTACGTGCGCAGGAACTGCAATATTTTTCTCTCTTTGTTTAGATCTCTCTGCACGATACAAAATGAAAGATTTTGCTGATTTTGGATAATCACTTGAAATCAATTCCCCCTCAATAGTATCTTGAATACCCTCAACGTCTGGAATAAAATTCTTATATTTTTTAGAAACCCTGACAAGATCCGCATAAACTTTATTAGCAACTAGAGATGCCTCCTCCTCTGACCCTTCTCCTACGGCATCCATAGCTTTATGTATAGCACTCACAATTCTTTCAAAATCAAAAGCAACTACTTCCCCACTCCTTTTTATAATACGCTTTACCAAATATGTTTTCTTCTCTGTTTTTTCTATTTTTTCTTCTGGTATTACAACTTCAACCTTTGCCTTCACTTCAGGTTTAGGAATGTTTTGCTTTATCTCCTTTTTAACAACGTTTTTGATTGTCTTTACCGTTGTTTTCTTAACGATTTTCTTCTTTGGTGATGCCATAAATCATAAATAATTAACTTTAATAATCAGCAAACTATCTTGCGTAGAAGCGTAACTTAGTCAAACGCAATTTTATGCTATCTCGCCCAGTTTATCAGAACAGGTGAACGAGTGTTATACATTTTATAACTTATCTGAAAAAAAAGTAGTGGATAACTCCGGAAAAATGAAACAAAATACAATTTTTTCTGTATGTAAAGAAATTAAAATGCAAGCCCCCTATCACCTCGTTTTTTAGGGTCTATTTGAGAGTGGATAAATCAAAATTACAGATGTCCCCAATTTTAATTTTTAGTCTTTCAGATACACCCGCATTAAGCTCTACTACATAGGTAGAATCACTATCTGGAGCAAATAATTCTGGATAAGTACTTGTTGCAACATGTCTCTTTATATCCACAATTTTCCCTTCATTATCTAACCACACAATATCTATAGGGAATTTCATACCCTTCATCCAAAATGAATACTTACCTGGAGTCTCAAAAACAAACATCATAGCTTCACTATCCTTTATACTATCAAAAACACTTAACCCTTTATCTCTATCATGCTCGTCTTCAACTGTGTAGGTCTTAAATTTATTACCCTGACCACAAACAATCTCCATGGACTTTAAAGGGTCATCAGATTTATGGGTAAATACATATGTATTTTCATTCGGATAATATACATTTATTTTACTTAACCCATACGCAACACTACCGTAGACGATATAAGACACGACAATTGTGAATGCAATAAAACCTAAGATTACAAGTCTGTTCCTAAGTCTATCTTCAGGTCTTTCCGATAGAATAAATGATCTTAATTTCATCATAATGATTGTAACTTAAATATATAATTTAAGTTTTAAAACGGACTTTGGCTATCCAACCTTTTCTCCGTCTTTCTTAACTTTTTCCAAGAATTTATTTAGCTCGCTCTCTGTCCTTTTAAATTTCTTATCAAGAACAGAAATTCTCTTTACCTTAAAACCACACAGACCAAGGATGATAAACCTCCAGATCACCTTAAATGGAATAGCAAGTATTCTATATATCCATATTGAACCATCACAAGTAATATATACACTTGCAGTTTTTCCCTTTAATAATCCAACGGGTCTTCCGTTAATATACCTATAAGCAAATCTTGGAGTAAAATTACAATCGATAAAGTTCTTCATAATAGCAGGCATTCCACCCCACCAGAGTGGGTGAATTAATACTATGTTATTTGCCTCTGTAATTTTCTTTTGATAAGAATCTCTGAGTATATCAACTGACGGCTCTTTAATGTTTTCAAAATAAAGATAACCTTGCTTTTCTGACTCCTTATACAAATCTAATATTTCAACTTCACCACCAGAATTTTCCACACCAAGTTTATATGACTCAGCAATTTTATGAGTAAAACCTAAAGAGCTTGGGTGCGCGGTTATTACTAGTGATTTCATTATAGATGATTATTTAACCACCTCAATCTCCTCAATTATCACAACAGAATCTGAAGAAGAATCAACTGCATCCTCTTTTGATTCACCGCAACAATTAGATTCATTATCACTGCCACAAGCAGAATCCTTATCACACAATTTACCCAACACTATAAATTTATATAGCCAAGCTCCAATCAAAGCTCCAACAATAGGACCTATAATAGTTGCCCAATTTATCACATTTGTTCCAATTGAAACTGCAGGATTAACCATTCCAACTCCCTTCGTCATGATATTTGCAGCTAATAGGCCAAAGAATAGACCCATTCCTATAACGAACCCTGCATTACTTTTTGTAGTTCTACCATGCAGTACAGCAGAAAATGCCATTGCAAAAATTGCAGATCCAACAATCTCAGCCATGAAGATAGTCATCATAGAAAGCTCTGGCATTGCCGTACCTAAATCCATGAATTTAAAATCTGGTATGTTTTTTAATATTATAAGAGCGATTGCTGCACCAATAAGTTGTGAACAAATATAAAGAACAGCGTCTTGCCACTTTATTTTCTTCATAGTTAAGGCTGCAATTGTAAAAGCTGGATTAACATGAGCTCCACTAACATCTCCAAACAAATACACGATGAAAGCTAGGACCATTCCTGCAAAGACGATCGCTGACAAACCAGCACCTGATAATGCAACTACTAATACCAACATTAAAGTACCGATTATTTCGGCAACATATTTATTATATGAAATTTTATTTGTGTTCATAAAAATAATTATATCATACAGCAAAGATGACACAAATGCCCAAAAAGGCTATAATGTGGTGATATGAGTAAAAAATTGTTTGCATCAAGCATGTTATTTTTGGTATCAATAATGATAGCAGTTCTATCTATATCAATAGACAGAATTAATAAATCCAAAATTGGTGAAAGCTATAATAATGGTGTGCAAGTTGATAAAGTAATATATAAATAACAATGCATAAACATACAAAATCACTATTAAAGACTTCTTCCCTTGCGTTAGCTCTAATTTATGTTTTCAAGCATAAGGTTGCGCTAGCGGTATGCCCAGTTTGTACTGTAGCTGTTGCATCGGGTGTTGGTTTCTCAAGATGGATAGGAATTGATGACACAATAACAGGCCTTTGGATTGGTGCCCTAACACTTTCAATGGCTTTTTGGAATATAAACTGGTTTGAGAAAAAGAAGATTAACTTCAAATTTAGAAATACAATCACAGTCCTTGCGTATTATTTATTAGTGGTATTTCCACTTTGGGGCATGGGCATTATTGGCAATAAATTAGGGGCCCTTGAGGTATTTGGGACAGAATCCGCTTTTTCAGTAGATAAATTAACACTTGGAATAATGGTTGGAACATTTGCATTTTGGACGAGCGCTGAGTGGTATGCCCACATGAAGGCTAATAATAATGGCCGTGCACATTTTCCTTTTGAGAAAGTTGTTATACCAAATGTACTATTAATCGTACTGAGTTTTACTTTCTATTTCCTTACAAAATAGTTTTATACAATAAATAACCAATTGGTCGATTTTGTAGAATCGTCCAATGGGTGATAATATTAAATATATGAATGACACAATAAATACAAACACAGATAACAAAGAAACAACCGCAACAAAAACAGGAGGTTTTGATGTAAAAAAACTTGAGGAATTTATAGAAAAGGTGGACTCGATGAAGAAGCAAGACCAAATGGACTTATCGTCTGATCAAGATCTATCTATCGCTATAATGAACCTAGTTAGTATTGAGGAGCACTTCTTCTTCACGGGCGCAAAAACTGGTAAGAATGAGTATTATGATTTGATTGACACAGTTAGAGAAATGCGTAAGGAATTACTAAAGCGAATTATTAAAGACTATGAAGGTGAAGTCTGGTGTATTTCAAAACACTTAATGGCAGCAAGTTATAGACTGATGGAGGTTGGAACTAAGCAATTAAGTAGAGGCAACAAGGAGGATGCTTACGGATTGTTCAATAAATCATATGAACTCTATTCCCTATTTTGGGGCTTAAACATGAAGATGATTTCAACAGCAGATATTAAGAAAATTGACGATAATCAAATCAACGCTGCAGATATGGATCCTAAGAAGCAGGGACTAACTGCTAAGCTTGGAGATGTGGTTAGAAGAGCGATAAATTGTTGTATAGAGTAATCATCTTTTTTCAAAGATGAATGAAAGCTAATTTCATAAATAAAAATACATCACCCTTGTGATGTATTTTTATTTAACTATTTAGCTATTATAATAATCAAATTACATCACTTCCTCCGCCTCCTTCTTTGTATTCTCTTCATTTTCTCTATCCATCTTTTCTTCTGTCTCATCTACACCGCAAGTCTTTGAACCTTCACAACAGTGCTTACAATGACCACAGCTTTTACAATCTGAACTCCAAGAAACTTTTGCAATAAATAACAAATATAGTAATTCAAAAATACCCATTGTATTTATAACAAGAAGTGCTATAAACCACCATTTCTCGTTTCTCTTTACTGCAGTCCACAAAGCATACCCCTTAAGAGCAAGTGAGATTATAAACCAAATCACAAACAGGAATCCTAAAATTGATAGACCGATAAACACTGCCGGACTAAAAGCCCATGGTGAAAAACCTCCTCCATAATGTCCTACTCCATATAAATTATTGTACATCATAATACCACCTATTATACCATCACCCTAAAGATTGTACATCAAACATAAGATGCCTAGCGTCCAAAGAAAGAAGATTAAAAAAAACAACCTTCTCGATGGCCGTCTCAAGCTATCTCAAATACTTCCTATTCTTCAGCTTATCTGGTAACAACCCCTCTTTATCATACATTTCATACCCCGCCCCATATCCAACCTCTTTCATTAATTTTGTATTCGGATTTCTAAGCTTCATCGGAATGGGTAAATTACCATACCTTACAACATCCTCCATTGCAGAACCGATTGCGTCATATGCAGTTCTATCCTTTTTGGCGAGCGCCAAGTATGCAACACCATGCGCTAGGTTAATTCTACACTCCGGCATTCCAATCACCTCAACTGCTCTAAAGACTTCATTAGCAACAACAAGTGCCGTTGGTTGTGCAAGGCCAACATCTTCTGATGCAAAAATAACCATTCTTCTTGCAATAAATTTTGGATCCTCCCCTGCCATTAGCATTCTCGCTAAATAATATATTGCAGAGTCAGGATTTCCCGCGCGCATACTTTTTATGAAAGCACTGATGGTATTGTAATGTTCCTCACCTTTTTTATCGAATCTTAAAAATCTATTTTGGACAGTATCTTTTAAATTCTCTACCGTCAAAATACCATCTCCTCCAGCAGTCTTGCCATAAAAATTATTTGCCGTCTCAAGAGTTGTAATCAACATCCTAGCGTCACCCGCTGACATTTCAATAATCCAATCTTGCGCTTTTTTATCTAGTTTAATTCCCGCAACAACACCAGCTCGCTTAATAATTTTCTTCATATCATCAGATGAAAGCTCCATCAGAGTAAAAACTCGCATTCTAGAAAGTAGAGCTCCAATAACTTCAAAACTTGGATTTTCAGTTGTTGCACCAATTAAAGTTATAGCTCCACTTTCAACATGAGGTAAGAGAAAATCTTGTTGAGACTTACTAAATCTATGTATCTCATCCAAGAATAAAACCTTCGGCTTCGTGTTTAGCATTATCTTATCATCCACTATTCTCCTTATATCATCCTTACCGGCAGAGACTGCAGATAGCTCATAAAATTCTGCATTGAGCGATTGTGCATAAATACGAGCAAGTGTTGTCTTGCCTACCCCTGGTGGCCCCCATAGAATAAAGGAGAAGAGGTGTCTAGTCTCAATAGCCTTTTTTATAGGCATGTCTTCCCCAACCAAATGATCCTGCCCCACAAATTCTTTGAGGTTTTTTGGTCTAATTTTTGATGCGAGTGGTTCCATGAGTACAATAGTACTACATGTGAGTATGTGTGTAAAAACAATATGCAAGCTATCTCCAAACACCGTTGATACTAGACAATGACACTGAGGATGTGGATTTAACGCCATTCTCCACCTTAGCTACACCTATTTTAACTTTTGTTTTTTCAGCATCAAAGCTCCATATAGAATCTGACTTTCTAATATCAGATTCAGTTACCTTTTTACCAATTTCAACATACGTATCTGAAGTCCTTTTAATTTCAGCATCTGATATAACTTCATACATAGACTTTTCCACTCGATCAGAAACTGAATCAGTCAAATGTTTACGAATTTTATCAACATCGCCAGAAAGCATCACTTCCTGCTGTTTTTTATATCCATCAATTATAGATTCTTTTAATTCAGAATTAACTTCAGTACTCTTTAATACAACAGAGTAATTTTCTACAAACGCGTCTTCATTTTCACTAGAGATTGAATTATTAGACGGATCAACATAAGAACCCCAATTCAAAGTAAGACCAGCGATAAATGTTAATATACATACTGTAACCAAGAATAAAACACTTCTTTTACTATTTTTGACAACTAAAGTATTTGCCAATATATCATGGAATGTTTGTTTCTTTTCAGTGAAAGCAGAAAATAAGTAACCTATAAAGAATACTAGGGTACTAAGAATCGCAGATAGTCTTCTGATCAAAGCTCTATTAAAAGTTATTTTTTCTCCATTCAAATCCGTAACTTTTATACCAACTATATATTTACCAGGTGTAGCCTGTAATTTTGAAACTTCAAACGAGCAATAATACACTGTCCAAATTACAAAATACAACCCAACAGACGTGATAAGCATAGTTACACCTCTCCATATAGCACCTTGGGATAATTCAATATTTAAAATTTTACTTGCCAATACAGCAGACAATAAATCATAATTAAAAAACTTAGAGAATATTGTAACAACAATAAGGATCATTATTGATATGATCATATAATCAACATAATAACCTACAAACCTTCTCCAAAATCCTGCATATTCCACTGTTGAAGATTCTGTATTATTTAAAGCAACTGAATTAACCAAATTACCTGACTCAGATTCTGATTTTATTATTTGTTCCATATATTTATTTTTATAGATT
>CAIPFZ010000074.1 GCA_903864515.1 uncultured bacterium | reverse complement strand
CTAAAATTAAACTCAAACAGAACAAAAAAAAGGACGTTTGTTGGTTGTCATTTAGTTGTCAAAGAAGTCTTCGGAAATTGCCTTAAAAAAAATTAGCTTGAAATATCAGACTAATGTTTTTTGGAGAATCTCCGGGACAGCCGTTAGATTTTCATAAATCGTCAGTGGCGTGGTCGTAATTATAGTCATAAATCGCTCGCCGTCAAGTGCTTTTGTGTATATTTTCTATGGTATATTTTTGGCTGGCTTAAATTAAGAATATATGGCTATAAATAAGGCTATTATCAATTTAAAAAAGCCCCGTTTTAAGGGACAATTTTAAATTAAATTAAGGCGATTTTCAATTTTGCTAAAAAACGTCACTTTTGACTCTATTTTTGAGAGTCATCTGGTATATCCTGAAAGTCCAATTGTCCCCCAGACAAATCTTCCTCTGAGTCTAATACAACAGGTTCATCCAATAATTGTCTGTAGAGATGAAATATTGCCAAATTTGATATTATCAACATTGAGGCAATAAAGGCTATTGGTATTAGTATTAGTAAAAAACTAAATACGAGCCTTAAATTACCAGGATTTGAAATTATACCCTGAATAACGGAGTACTCCAGACCAGCTCCAATAAGGAACAATAATGCCAAAAAACCATACGGAATATAGTAAGAAAGCATTTGAAGGCGATTTCCAGCGGTCATTTCCTTAGATCTTGTAAAGGCATCAGAAATACCCAAACCCTTGTCTAGAACCAAAACTGGGGCAAAACAATAGGTTAAAATTATATATATACCTGGAATAATGAACAGTATAATTCCTCCTAATGTACTAAGTCCAAGTAAGATGGATACAAATAGAAATGTAAAATAATCTTTCTTTGGATTGAATAATTCAACATAAAGAGGCTTCCTTCCATCTAAGGCATTTAGATCTATTCTAAATTTTCCAATCTTAAACATAGTGTCCCAAAGAAACTTTAGGACATAGAATAATACAATTGGACCAAGGTAATACAGGCTGTAATTCCCCTTTTCAATTTCTCCTACATGATAAAATTGATCCACCACAAGACTAACGAGCACCGGAAAAATCAAAGCATACACAAGAATCATCCAATTCTTTTTAAATACACCTAAAGCAACACTATATGATTTTATAACTGATATTTTATTCATCTATTTCAATAATTAAGCAATTAAACAATAAACACCAAACGATTGTTTGATGTTTACCATTATACCATATCCAAGACTTGTTTAAATTATTTTATCTTGTCCTATTTATTCTTCTGTGCTTTCCAGAAAGTAACCAAAAGTGGTGATCCTAGGAAGATTGATGAGTATGTTCCAAGAACGATACCAATAATCAATACAAGTGAGAAGTTTTTTGTTGCCTCTGCTCCAAAAATGAATAGTGCAACAAGTGCAAGAATTGTAGTAAGAGATGTGTTAATTGAACGAGCAAATGTTTGACTAATACTCTTTCCAACAGTCTTATCAAATGCCTCCTTGTGATGATCGTCTAATTTCAAGTTCTCTCTTGTTCTGTCAAACACAACGATTGTGTCGTGAATAGAGAAACCAAGAATAACTAGAATTGCAGTGACAAAGAGTGCGTCAATTTCATAACCTCCATTTCTTCCAAGAAAGGCGTAGATTCCAGTTGGAACCAAGACGTCATGAGCAAGAGCTATAATTGCTGCTAGTCCATATTTCCAAGAAGAAACTGGCTTTGAAACATGTCTGAATGCAAAAGTAATAAAGAGAACAATCGCCAATATAACAAGGATAATTGATGTTATAGACTTTGATTGAAGTTCCTCACCAAGAATTGGTCCAACTGTATCCATTCTTTTAATTGTACCAATAGTTGTTGTACTCTTATTTACCGCATTATTTTTTTCAGCACTTGTTACGTTTCCTGTAGCGGTTGATGTAGCTCCTAGTGTTGAAGTACTGAAGTTTGAAGTTGTTAGATTAGAAGTAACAACACTCATTGTACTTGATGCCAAATCTGCGGTTCTTATAATATACCCCTTCTCCCCTGTTGGTCTTACGACAATCTCGCTATCAACACCAGAGTTTTTTACAATTGATGTTATATCATCATGTGATGGACGAACGCCTTGATATTCAACTTCAATAATTGAACCTCCCTTAAAATCAATTCCGTAATTTAGTCCCCACTTTGATATAGTGAATATTGAGAACAAAACCAATAGTATTGATAGTGCGTAAGAAATTTTTCTATATTTAACTACAAACATAATATTATTTTTAGTCTTTTAAACTTAGCGTTTTAAGCCATTACTGAATAAAAACTTTACAATTCCCTTGTGACGCTTAACACCGAGTGCAAGCAAGAATGTTCTTGAAACTGTAATAGCTGTAAACATTGAAACCAAAACTCCAATTAAGAACACCAAAGCAAATCCCTTAATCAATGCAGATGTAGCAAAGAAGTACAAGATTAAAGCGGTGATAATACTTGAAAGGTTTGAATCTCTAATTGAAAGCCAAGCTCTAGCAAAACCTTCTCTTATAGCATCTTCAAGTGTGTGACCTTTTGCAAGCTCTTCTCTCATTCTTTCGAAGATAAGGATGTTACCATCCACCGCCATTCCAATAGAAAGAATGAAAGCAGCAAGTCCAGCTGATGTTAGAACAACAGGAATTAATTTAAATATTGCAAGGTTGAATATTGTATACATAATTAGAGATACAATAGCAACAAGACCAGGAAGTCTATACCAAACTAGTAGGAAAAGTGAAATAATCAAGAATCCCCAGATACCTGCATTAACACTGGCATTTAATGCATTTTCTCCAAGTGATGCTCCAATTGATTGAGTACCAATAAGATTAATTGGAACAGGTAGCGCACCGTATCTAAGATCTCTTGCTAATGACCTAGCTTCAACTGGTGTAAAATTTCCTGAAATAACAGCACTTCCATCTTTAATTTGATCTCTAATTACGGGAGTAGAAATTGGTTGACCATCTAGAAAAATCGCTAATACTTTACCGACATTCGCTCCTGTGATATTTGCAAACTTTTCTTTTCCAACATTATCAAAAGTTATTGATACAAGAGGCTGTCTTGTATTTGAATCAAATTGAACTGACGCAGATTTTAGATACTGCCCTGTTAGACCTGTGTCTGCATATAATTTTGAATAATCAATACTTGCAACCGCAGTTGAAGTTGACTTAGTTGCAGTAGATGTTGATGTCAGAAGAGACACAAGTGAACTTGTAGCATCAGATGCATTTGAAGTAACAGCGCCTTCCCCAACAAAAGCAGCGGCCTCAAGCTTTGCCTGCTCCATTCTGGTAGCCTCTAAGACTGCATCAGAACTAGTTCCTTCTTTTTGAATTTTAAATTCAAGAACTGGAGTCTTTCCAATTGTGTCAATTGCCTTTTGCAAGTCTGTAACGCCAGGAAGCTCTACAACTAATTTACGAACTTCTTCTCCACCAATTGTAGATTTTTCTGTTTGAATAATAGGCTCAGAAACTCCAAAAGCGTTTATTCTTGATTCAATAACACCACGAAGACTTTCCATTGCTCCATCCAAGTCTTTAGTACCATCTACCGTCTTAGTATTTGTTAAATCTGCTTGATAAACCAAGTGTGAACCACCGCTAAGATCTAGACCAAGTTTAAAAGGAAAATTAGAAATAAATCCTTGGCCCGGAACTTGTGAATAATAATCAAACGACAGTACTGCAAAACCGAAGATAAGCAGTAGGATCGCGCTAATTCTGACTTTTTTCATATAGTAATGCAATTATACTCACAAAGAGCGCCGTGACAAGGGGTACAACGTGGGGAAAATATTGTTTAAGTATTTAAAAAAACAGAACCCCCGGGTAGGAGGTTCTACTCTAGTGTGATTTTAAGAATCAATACCCCAAAAACTCATTATTTATTCTATCCTTGTGTGTAGCCCTAGAATACCTCCTCATAGACATCAATAGGCCAAGACCAACAAACTCAGTCACCAAGTGAGATCCACCATAACTCATGAAAGGCACAGGGATTCCAGTAACAGGCATGAGTCCAATATTCATTCCAATATTAATAATTAAGTGAGATACAAAGAATACCGCCAATCCCATTCCAAATAGTATTTCAAAGTTTGTCTCCCCCATGGAGGCACTATATAATATTCTTAAGATAATTAAAGAGAATAAGCTGATAAGTATTATCACGCCAACAAAACCCCACTCTTCTGCAAAGGCCGCAAAGATAAAGTCTGTTTGATACTCAGGCAAGAACTGCAATCTAGATTGCGTACCATATCCAATCCCTCTACCAAATATCTGACCTGAGCCAATCGTAATCATTGCCTGTCTTGCATTATATCCACTTCCCCTGATGTCCGCTGATGGTGTTATAAAATTCAAAATTCTTTTCTTTTGATAATCCTTAAATCCAAATTGCCATGCGCCAGCAAATATAACCGCACCCATTATAAACACAAGGGCTAAGTGTTTTTTAGAAATACCAGAAAATAGAACCATTCCAAACCAAATGAAAAATATTGTTATCGCTGATCCAAAGTCAGGTAGTAGGGCTACAATGACAAAAACTATACCAGCGTACGCTCCAGAGACAATTATGTGACGAATATTTGCAATATCCATATGCCTTCTTGAGAAATACTTTGCCAATAATAATATTAAAATTATCTTAGCAGGATCTGAAGGTTGAATAGAAAATGGCCCAAAGTCAATCCAAGACTTTGCTCCATTAGTTATTGAACCAAAGATAAATAATGAGAATAACGATAGTAAAGATAAGCTGTATAGTGCAACAATTACAGAAGTTCTTTTTAGAAATCTAAAGTCAATCCTACTGGAAATATAAAGAGTAATGAAGGCAATCAATATCCAGACTAATTGTCTACCAAAAAAATTACCATCCCCAACAAAGGATTTCATAGTTATAAGACCAGCTCCCATAATAGGTAAAAGCGCTCCGAGAATATAAAAATCTGGATACCACTTTTTTTTAGATACTGATGATTCTTCTATATTAATCATTACTTTTGGATAATTAAATTACTCATTAGAATATTACAGATTTATTTTACAGAAACAGCCTTAATTAGCACTATATTCTTGGAAGTAATTCTATTTTAGAGTATTTAAACTCGGCGATATTTGGCCAAGTAAACACAACCACAGCCTTTCCTTTTGGTTTCAACTCATCAACCAAAGTTCTTGAAACAAGCATAACATTTCCATCTACACCATAAACAAGAGCGACTACGTAAAAATTTTCAAATGTTTCAACAGTCTTGTTGGTAATTATTGAAGATAGAGTTGGAGTTCCACCCACTAAAATTATTTGATCAGATGATACATTAAATTTTGTTTTAGTTTCTGGATTCTTGACCCAAGTTATATTTGAAGTCCTTTCAAAAGTAACCTTACCAATAGTTCTCTTACCCCCATCAAAGGCTTGCTCAAAGACAACAAAGTTTTTATTATACGGAACATTTATAGTCCCCTCTCTTGTATCGATCAAAACATTTCTCTCATCGAAGATGTTAAAAACATAATTAAATGGTTCAGAGACATAATTAATATTAGGATTTTGCAAATATGCAACTAAATTATATTTACCATTTGCAATAGGAAATGCACGAGACCACAATATTAATGGATCCTCAGTAACATCTACACCGCAGGCTTTAGAACACACACCCCCACAGTCTATACCAGTTTCTGATTGATTTTGCTTTCCATCAAAACAAGTCGGAGTTTTATTGAAAAAATAGAAGTAAACAGGAACACCAATAAGGATTGCTAATATTAGAATTAAAATCAAAGAATAAGTAAGTTGTTTTTTAGTAGACCATTCCATGCTGTACATAATAGCAGATTAGGAGATAAAGATAAACAATGATATCTGGAGACTTTCCAGATATAAACAAAAAACCCATAAACATATTATGAGTTTTTTTATACAAACTGTATCTAAATTAACCGCTATGTTCTGGCGACGAGCTACTTTCCCCAACTAGTGAGTATCATCGCCTCTGGAGGTCTTAACTTCTGAGTTCGGAATGAGATCAGGTGTGACCCCTCCGACGAGTCACCAGAACGCAATGGTCAATTTATTTTGTTTGAAAATTCTGAAGGAAGGCTAAAATCTATTTAGAAGTCAGCCAAGTTGTGATAAACACGGACGGAAGGACTTGAACCCTCATCTACACCACCTTGGAGGGTGATATGCTCTGCCGATTAAGCTACATCCGTATATCACTTCGCAACTGGCGGGGACCTCTGAATTCTTTTCAAAGAAGGTAAGATTCTGCCCATTAGTCGGGGGTCAACAGTAGCCCCGGAGCTCCTCAATAAACCCCCATAAGGTCTCCGCCAGTGCGAATTTTGGGATAATACTCCCTTCAAAATTCTCAAACAAGTCTTTTCATTCTATCAAGTAACAAACAAAAGTGATCGTAAATCTTCATATTTCCTAATAAGAATCGATTTATTAGTACACCTCAGCTTAACACATTACTATGCTTATACTTAGTGCCTATCAACGTGATAAT
>CAIPFZ010000073.1 GCA_903864515.1 uncultured bacterium | reverse complement strand
TGGTATTCCAAGTTCACCACAGGTGGTGATGTTGCCAGGGGAAAGCATTGCTGCGTTAGTAATTGAAGGAAAGAGCAAAGTAGAGAAGACGAAGAATATTCCCAAAAGGAATATTCTTTTCTTCATCAGAAATATAGCAATTGTGCTCTGCATACAACAATGTTTATGTATATAATTATAGCGTTTATATAGTTAATATACAAAGCAAAATATTGTTTTTATGGGGATAACTATTTAGCAATTTCCTGCGCCACATCAAAGGCAATTGAGAGTAATTTTGAGTATCCTCCAGAGTCCATCGTTACTCCATAGATAACACCAGCACGGGACATTGTCTCTCTGTTGTGTGTAATTAAAATCAATTGAGAATGTTCTGAAAGTGCCTCAATCATATCACCATATTTTCTGGAGTTAGCTTCATCAAGTGCGGCATCAGTTTCATCCAAGATTATAAATGGAGGTGGATTAACCTGAGACATTGCAAACAAAAGCGCGATAGAAGTAAGAGCACGCTCACCACCTGAGAGCATCATTAATCCTTTTGTTCGCTTATGAGGAAGCGCGACATTGATATCAATTCCTTCTTCAGCTTCTGGTTCTTCATCGTCAGATACCGCATCCACCAATGATCCACCTAAATCATCATCCATTTCTCCTGTCTTTTTTCGCTTTTTCTTAACTTCTTTTACAAGTTCAAGTGAAGCACTTCCTCCACCAAACATCAACATAAAGAATCTATTAAACTCGTGATTAATTTTATTTATTCCGTCTTTGAATAACTGATTCAATTTATCATCCAACTCTTTTATTATTAAATTCAATGACTCCACAGATTTAACCAAGTCCTCCAACTCTTTTGCAAGAAAAGCATCTCTCTCTTCTGCTTCTCTGTATTCTTGCATAATCTCACTTCCCCCAGCACCCCCAGCTTCTTCCAATCTTATTTTAATTTTCTCAACTGCACGTCTTCTTTCTATTTGAATATGCCTATTCTCTAGCGCTGCATCCATAGGTATTGGAAAATCCTCATAAGAAACAGCCACTCTTCCGATTGATGCAATAGCTTCTTGAATATCTCTATTATAATCTTCCTGTTCAACTTTTATACGAGATTCACGTAGTTTAACTGATTCAATTTGAGTATGTAATTCATTTTGCCTGGACATCAAAACGAGCACAGCTTTTTCACTTTCCACATTCTTATCCTTTTCTTTATCAATACTCTCTTTTATCTTTGAATATTTTTCCGCTTGAACAGCTTCAATTTCAGCAAAACTTGATAATCTAGATTCAAAATCAGAAATAGTTTCTGTAATTTTTACAATTTCAGATTCTTCGTTTTCAATATTTAATGATTCTGTATTTTTATGATGCTCCAAGAATTCTGTAAAGCTCTTTTTGATTTCAGAAAGTACACCCCTAACTTCTTCCAAATTATTAGCATCAACCGCCTCCATGGCAATAGTAATTTTTGACTCCACCCCCTTACTCAAACTCTCTACTTCTCTTAGATAAATTTGCTTAGTATTGGACTCGCTAGCATCACGCATTTTCTTTTCAATTGCACGCTTCAAGTATGAGACCTCTCCTTCCAATCTTCCAATCTCACGCATACAAGCGTCCTTTTCAGATCTAGTCTTACGCATTTCTTGATCCAATTCCAATAACTCTGAAGTCTTAGAATTCTCTCTGTTTTGCTTTTCAACTTGGTCAAGGATTTCTCTATGTTTTGCTAAATCAGCTCTTAAATCTTCAAGCTCCACTGTCGGCTCTTTCAAGTCTCTCTCAATTTGTTCTCTTTCCTTCTTTAAATATTCAGTTTCGTATGCAAAATATTCTTTGTATTTAAGTGCTAATTCTTCTCGGAGTGCTACAGCTCTTTCTACTTTCTCAACTTGTTTTTTTAGGAATCTGATATGAGGTGCAATTTCACGTCGAAGTGATTCCACCTCTCTCATGTGAACAGAAGTTTTCTCAAGTCTCTTTTGACTTTCTTCTTTTTTGTATTGATAAATCTTAAGACCAAGGGCATCCTCAATCATTTCTTTTCTCTCCCGAGGAAGAGATGAGAGCAATCTATCTGCTTCACCTTGAGAAATAATATGATGGCCAGATGAACCAATATTTGCATTAGCCAAAAGCTCTACAATATCCTTAAGACGAACTTGTGTTCCATTCAAATAATATTCATTAACACCATCTCTATGAACAATTCGCTCAATTGATACTTCATCAAAATCTATATTAAAAAGCCTACCTTCACTTCCAGACCCACCTGTTTCGTGACTATCATGTGAGCCATGTCTTTTTCCAGAGTTTGGTAGATTGTTGAAAACTAGTTTTACTGAAGCTCTATTTGCACGAGGAACATCTTTTCCTCCGTTAAAAATCATATCCTCTCCTTTCTTTCCACGCATGGATTTGATGGATTGTTCTCCCAGAACAAATTTAAAAGCCTCAGCTGCGTTTGATTTTCCAGAGCCATTTGGACCCACAATTGATGCAATTGGAGTATTAAAGACAAGTACCGCCTTCTTGGCAAAAGATTTGAACCCGTTAATTTCTAGAGATTTTAAATGCATTGTTGTTATTCTATCAAATTTTATGAGAATACCAAAGCGATATCAGCCAGAATAATAGTCTAAAAAAGAAAAGGCCCCCGATACAGATGTATCTGTATAAGGGTCCCTTTCATCATATGTGTCCATCATACAAACTACCACCCCTTAATTTCAAGTGCCTTCTCTGCTGCCATTTGCTCCGCCTCCTGCTTTGACTTACCTTCACCTTCTGTTATTTCTTCCTCGCCGATTGTAACTGAAACTGTGAAGATCTTATTATGATCCGGACCAACTTCCTTCACCAACTTATATGATGGAGTAAATCCTGCTTTTTCCTGTGCCATTTCCTGAAATCTACTTTTTGCATCAATAAACTTTTTATTCTCAATAATCTCATCGATCTGATCAAACAATTGTTTTGCAATAAAGTCTCCCGCAACACTGTAGCCCTGATCTAAGTAGATTGCTCCAACAACAGATTCAAATGTGTTTGCTAGTATGTATTGTCTAGCTCTTCCAACATCTCTTGACTCACCCTTTGAAAGCAACAGATATGAATTCATTCCAACTTTTTCAGCTGCAGTCGCTAGTGTTTCCGCCTTAACAAGAGCAGAACGAAGTGCTGTTAATTCCCCTTCATTTTTACCTGGAAATTTCTTATACAAAAAGTCTGTAACAACAAGCTCCAAAACAGCATCACCCAAAAACTCCAGTCTTTCATTGTGTTCCAATTTCAAACTTCTATTCTCATTCAAATAAGACCTATGAGTAAAGGCCTTCTTAATTAAATCTTTATCGATAAAAGATATTCCTATCGATGTTTCAAATTCCTCAAAATTTATACTATTACTATTCATTTTATTAGTTTAATACTTCCTCTGTAACCTCGGCCTTTTCACCGCCTGTCGCACCCGCCTCTACCTTCTTACCAGACAACTTTCCAAGTGCCTTAACAATTATTGGCATAATATCATTATAGAAATTCAAAGTTAAGATTTCCTTAACATTAAACCATTTAACATTATCAAGCCCACCCTTTCCCTCTTCAAGCTTAAGTGGCTTATATTCTGCCTCTGCAAGAAAATAAATCACCTGCTTTCTAATTTTACCCTCTTCTGGATGAGATGCAATATATTCATTACTTGCCAACTCATCTTTAATTTCAACTGATACACCAATTTCTTGTTCAATCTTTTCAGCCGCAGCAACTTTAACATCCTTACTCATATCAATTCCACCCTTAGAAAGTGTCCAATGTCCAAAGACGTCGTGAACTAGGGCGAGATAAATTTCTCCTTCATGCTTTGAATAGACAACTCCACCTGCCAAAGTTTTTATTGGCATTTCCTCATATGGAATATCTTTACTTTTCTTTGGGGTCTTAACATCATCCTTTCCAGGTTCTCCTAATTCTTTGTAAACCGCACCAAGCACACCGTTCACAAATTTCCCTGAAGTCTCTCCTCCAAAACTTTTTGCAAGTTCAATTGATTCATTAATTGCAACTTTGGCTGGCACTTCTTTTCTATCGGCAAAAATTAACTCGTATAGTCCAAGTCTTAAAACATTTCTATCAACATTAGCAATCTTATCAATTGGCCACTCTGGTGCAGCTTTTCCGATAATCATATCCAAATCTGCCTTCTTTTTTACAACACCATCTGCCAATTTTTTGGCAAAAGAAAAGTCGCTCATACCAGGAGCGAACTCTTCCGCATTTCTAACTACTATATCACCAATTAAATTGTTATCTACCTCCCTAAAGTCCCACTCAAAGAGTGATTGTAGGACTACTGATCTTAAGAGATGTCTGTTTGCCATACTGTTTTATATTTTGATGAAAGTGCTAAATGTGCTGTT
>CAIPFZ010000072.1 GCA_903864515.1 uncultured bacterium | reverse complement strand
TATATGCCAAAAACGCCTCATTTGAGTACAAAGGAACAAAAGTCAATGTTATTGATACCCCAGGTCACGCCGACTTTGGATCAGAAGTAGAGCGTGTTCTTCGCTCAATTGACTGTGTGCTTTTGATTGTGGACGCTCAAGAGGGTCCAATGCCTCAAACTCGTTTCGTACTTAAAAAATCTCTAGAACTTGGACTTAAGCCTATCGTTGTTCTAAACAAGCTTGATAAGCCAGCTGCAAACCCAACTA
This sequence comes from uncultured bacterium, assembly GCA_903864515.1. Lineage (GTDB taxonomy): Bacteria > Patescibacteriota > Minisyncoccia > Phycocordibacterales > CAIZLB01 > CAIJKW01. The sequence continues at coordinate 30,543 of CAIPFZ010000072.1, read as the reverse complement.
GAGTTCATGATGAAATATTGGAGCTTTTCATAGAACTTGGTGCACAAGATCATCAATTAGACTTCCCTATGGTCTATTGTATTGGTCGCGAAGGAAAGGCAAAGCTAAATCTTGAAGATGAATTCGTAAGCCTAGATCCCCTACTTGATACTATTATTAAAGAAGTTCCTCCTGCAAAGAGTGCTCCTGAAGAGACTCTTGAAGCTCAACCATTCAACCTTGCATATGACAACTTCCTTGGAAGAATGGCTGTTACTCGTATTTGGACAGGAACTCTTAAAATGGGTCAAACATTGTTTATCAAAAAAGACACTGGAGAAACAAGAACTGGTAGAATCACAAAGCTTTTCACATTTGATGGTCTTTCAAGAAAAGAAGTTAAGGAGGCATACTCAGGTGACGTTGTAATGATCGCTGGACTAACTGATATCTTTATTGGAGAGACAATAACTGATAAGGAAGATACACAACCTCTACCTTCTATTAAAATAGATGAACCCACAATTTCTCTTGGTTTTCTTGTTAATGATTCACCATTCGCAGGACGTGAGGGTAAATACGTTACAGGACGCCAAATCAGAGATAGACTTGAGAAAGAGCTTGAAGTTAACGTTGGTCTTCATGTTGATTTTGATCAAGCTGATGTTCTTAAGGTTTATGGACGTGGAGAGCTTCACATCGCAGTTTTACTTGAACAAATGCGTCGTGAAGGATATGAGCTTCAAGTTTCTCAACCTGAGGTTATTATAAAAGAAATTGATGGAGAAAAATGTGAGCCATTTGAAGAAGTTGTTATTGACACACCAAGTGAATTCTCAGGTGCTGTAATTGATAAGCTTGGAAGAAGAAAAGGTATCATGACTTCAATGAAGGACCATGGTGGTATCACAAGAATGACATTTGATATCCCAACAAGAGGGCTACTTGGCTACAGAAGTCAATTCGTTATAGATACAAGAGGTGAAGGAATTATGTCCTCCCGTTTTGAAGACTTCAGACCTCACGTTGGTACAATTGAGAAAAGAGCTGTTGGATCTATGATTTCAATGGAGAGTGGAAAGGTTCTACACTTTGCACTTGGAAACCTACAAGACAGAGGAACACTTTATGTTGCACCAGGGACTGAAGTTTATGCTGGAATGGTTATTGGAAACACTTCTAAGGGAGAGGAAATGGAAGTCAACCCAACTAAAGGAAAGCAACTTACAAACATGCGTGCTTCAGGAACTGATGAGACAATTTATCTTGCTCCTGCACTTGAAGTTACAATTGAGCGCGGACTTGAAATAATGTGTGAAGATGAATATCTAGAAATCACACCAACTTCAGCAAGATTACGTAAGAAGTTTTTAACAAAGACAGCAAGAGAGCGAGCGGAGAAAGGGATTACGAAATAAACAAAACAAAAAAACGACCCCGCCAAAGCGACGGGGTCATTTTTTTGGCGAGGCCGATGAGTCTAATCAAATAATCTCCACGTTTCCAGTTTCGATGTCCACAATAAATCCATGACCCTTAGGTGGTTCCTTCGAACGGTCAAAGTCAATCTGAGGAAAATCCTCCTTGAATGCAAGAATAATGCCATTGACTAGTTGGTAGTGAGTTACAACTATCACATTTTTGTAGCCACCATTCTTTCCAGCCTCCAAAAGAATTTGTGTTTTACAGCCTCTACCCATATGAGCCCTATCATTTTTGAGAGAGTCCAATAAAACCAAATCGGCTGAGAGAGCTGCTGCAATGATGTCCGCCGTTTGTTTTGCCCGAACGATTGGAGACGATAAGACAAGGGTCTTACCATTGATCCAATCTTGAATTTCTAGCACTGTCTGATTGACAATCCTTACGCCACCTTCGGACAATATTGCATGCTCATCACCACCGCCAGTGTCAGGGCCGTGCCGAAGCGATAACAGACTTTTCATAGTTTCAGTTTGCATGAGATTACAGTATTAATTTTTCAGGAACTAGACGCTAGCAGGATTGCTATTCGCGTAGCTTCAAACATAGTATCAAAATTTAAACAACAATCAATACTAGTAGTGTCAGGTAAGTTTTATAAAGCACAAAAAAGCGCCGAGCATTTCTGCTTTGGCGCTTTTTTGTTATTAGACGATTATTCTAAATCTAGCTAAAGATTAGTAGTCTCTTCTAAATCCACGGTCTCCACCTCTGTCTCCACCGCGATCATTTCCTCTACCACCAAAATCTCTTCTTGGTGCTCCCATAGGAGTATCTGTCTTAGGACGAGCTCTGTTAACTACAAGGTTTCTTCCTTCAAGATCTTGTTCATTAAACATAGCGATAGCAGCATCTGTTGCTTCATCGGTTGCCATTGTGACAAATCCGAATCCACGTGAACGTCCACTCATCTTCTCTGTCATAACGATAGCGTCTACTACTTCTCCAGCCTTTGAGAACGCTGCTTTTAGACTATCTGTTGTAGTAGTCCAAGCAAGGTTTCCAACATATAACTTTTTCTCCATTTTGTGTGTGTTTTGCGTTACTTTTAATCGTCCATAGCCGACCTCCTTCCGCCAACCACACAGGAAACTCCGCTGGCCTATTGAGATACTACGAACTCTCACAGTATAACACATATACTAACAATGACAATGAGACGGGGTTGATTCATGCCAGAAATTGTTGTTTATTGAAGATAATTTCAAAAAATAGCCGTGAAGAAACCATTTAAGCTTGATTCCTATGGGTTTTTATAGATTTTTCAAAATAGGCATTTTAAGAGCCAAATACTCCAAAAGCATCTTTTTAGAGGCTCCACCATCTGCAAAGTATTCTCTCACATTAATTAAAGTCGCAAGTTCATCTTTGCTGAGATGTCTATTTAATTTACTTTTTTCAAGATTTTTGAGGACTATCTCAAGATCATGCAAGAACTGAAATAGTTTTGATGAATCATCTTCCCCTTCTTTTCCAGCATCTTCCGCCATCTTCTTTGCAATTTCCATTCTCTCTGCTAGACCTGCTCCAAGGAAGTGTTTAACGATTTTATTTGAAACTGATTCTTCATCAGTTTCAGTCTTACTTATATCTCCCGTGAGATTAAACTTCGCCAAAAACTCTGCTAGGCCATAAGTTTCAACTCTAGATTTTATTGTTGGCAGCAACAAAGATACCGAGGATATTGTTATGAAAAAGTATGTATTAGGAAATGGTTCTTCAAGTGTTTTTAGCAATGCGTTCTGCGCCTGATGCCCCGCTCCATTTATTTCAATTAATGCAACTTTATTTCCCCCACCGTTTTGCCCAAAAGATTTTTGCGAATTGAATGCCACCAGCTTCCCTGCATCGTCCACACTTAATTGATTACTTTTTATATGCAAAAAATTTGGCGATGAATGTGGGTCTTTATCAATTTCCAAAATCTTGGAAATAAAATTTAAGATGGTAGAAATTCCATCGTCAGAAACTTTTTCTATTATATATGCATGATGGTTTAGTTTCATTTATTTATTTTTTTCTATTACAGCAAAACGTATATGGGAATACCACCTACTATCAAAAAGGTGCATGTGCAAATAATTTTTATCTCCATAGTTTCTTAATATCAAAACATTTTCACCTCCAGTCTCTGGTCTAATCCATGGCTCATGAAGAAAAGCTATAGGAAATTTACTTTGAACTTCAGCGTATTTAATACCAAACCAAACAGCATCCTCCGCATCTGGTAATTTGTATCCCCCCTTCTCTATTTCAGAAAGTATTTCACTTATTAATAAGTCTTTATTAAAACCAATCAATCTAATATTAATAGATTCTCCACTGTTTGAAATTTTAAATTCTTCAGACGAAACAAAACTCTTAGCGTAACCTCCAAGCTCGATTTTATTAGAATTTAAAAAGGCATTTAAATCATCTGAGCCACCCCTCGTTATTACATATAAATCTGGTTCTATTATCATATTTTTATATTATCATATTCTTCTTATTAACAAGATATGGACCTATTGCAAGATAATCAATATCTGAATCCAAGAATGCTTCTATTCCATCCTTGGGAGATAATACTATCGGCTTACCTTTTATATTAAAGGAAGTATTAATAAACAAAGGTATTTTACTTATATCATAATATTCTTTAAGAAGATTGTAATATTCCCCATTATCCATTTCATTAACTGTTTGAGTTCTAACGCTTCCATCTATATGCTGTGCAGCAGGAACAATATGTTTTAGGTTTGGTTTTATAGCTTCAACAATTAACATAAAAGGTGACTTATAACCCTTAACTAGCCATTCATTTTTTCTGTCTTCCAATATAGATATAGCAAAAGGCCTAAATGATTCTCTGTGCTTAACTTTATTTAATTTATCAATCATTTCTTTTTTACTAGCTGAAGCTAATATACTCCTAGACCCTAAGGCCCTAGGACCATATTCCATTCTCCCCTGAAACCATGCAACAATACTGCCTTCATGAATTAGATTTGCTACCTTAAGTGAAATATCATTTACTTTCAAAAAATCAATCCTACTATTCTCCTTAACCAACTCAGATTCGATATCTTCATCAGAAAATTCTGGACCAAAATATGCATTCACCATTGATTCGGGCTTATTTTGCTTATTGAACTCCTGCTGTAAAAGATACGCTGAACCAATACATAAACCTGCATCATGTGAAGCTGGTTGAATAAACATTTCCTTGAAAGGAGTTTTTTCAAGCACAAGTGCATTTGCAACGGAATTCAAACAAACTCCACCAGCCATGACGAGCTTCGGAATCTTTGTCTGCAAATAAACCTCATTTAATTTTTCAACAATTACTTTTTCAGTAAATGACTGAAGTGTTGCAGCAACATCTCTATGAATCTGTTTATCCTTACCATGTTCACAACTTTTCTCTCCAAAGAGTGCTTCAAATTCTGGTTTAATATGACCTATACCATCTCTGTTATCAAAATATTTTGTATCGATCTTTAACCAGTCGCTCTTTCTCTCTGGGTGAAAATTAATAATTTTCTCAAATCTATCCATATATATTGGTTTACCCAATGAGGCAAAGGCCATAGTAGTTCCAGCTTTATGCCAACCTGGTCTAAATCCACAATATTCACTAACAGCAGACCAAATATTACCTAATGAATTTGGATGATGAATACTACCCATTAGATCTATTTCCTTTTCATAATTTATATTTCCCCAAACACCAGTCTGATATTCACCTCTACCGTCTAAAGTGAAAAAGGTGGCCTCATCAAAACCTGACGCATAAAAAGCTGAAGCTACATGAGCGGTATGATGATTGTAATATCTCAAAACCACACTTGAGTTTAGTTTACCAATATATTTTTCAAAATCTTTCTTTATAAAAAATGAACACCATAATTTTCTCAAGCTACTTTTAAATACAGACCAAGTTACATGATATTCAAATAAATACTCTTTAATTATTCTTTTAAATAACATCTCTTTGGGATGCCAAGCGTATCCAACACCCTTCAAATCCAAGCTACTAATTTTTGCAACAGATAGACAATATTTAATTGAATTAACCGGAAAAGATGAGTCATGTTTTTTTCCAGTAAAACGTTCTTCCTCAACTGCAGCGATAATCTTACCCTTACTGTCAATAAGACAAGCACTGCTATCGTGTGAATATGCGTTAATTCCTAGATACATAATGTTTTGATTATATCACTAAAAACCACATACCAATAATTCCCTCTTGAAGCTTTGAAAATCAATAAACAACACTGACTTAATACCTAGAAGACTTGCAGAATCAACATTTTCTAATGTGTCATCAACAAAAATAGCTTCTTTGGCCTCAACCCCCAATAACCCTAATGCTCTATCAAATATTACCTCATCAGGCTTTCTTATCCCCAACCTACTTGAAATCACCACTTCATCAAATAACATACCCAAATTAGATTCTTTCAAAAAGTCCTCCACAAAACCAATCGGAGCATTACTACACAATGCAATCTTAATCTCTGGCTTTATGGTTTTAATGAAAGCTACTAATTCATTATTTATAATTAAAAAATTCTTGAGTTCAGATTCAACTTGCAAAACTGACTTATTGACCAAGCTCGCAAGATAACTATGTAATTCAGAAGTAGAGAGCTCTCCTATGTCAGTTTTTTTAAAATAGTTTTCTTTTAAATCTGGAATTAGATGACTCAGATTATTATTATTTATCCAATCAATATACATATCAGATACCATCACGCCAAAAAAATCAAAAATTATTGCTTTATACATATTTATTATTGGAGGAACGTTCAGGTCCCCAAACTACCTCTTCGCAATTATACTCTTCTTGTAAGTATTCAAGTGCTCCAGTGCAATTCCTGTTCCCTTTGCAACACAGTATAGCGGATCATCTGCAAGCTTCGCCTTAACTCCAGTCCTTCTATAAACAAGCTCTGGCAAATTACGTAACTGTGAAGAACCTCCTGTCATTATAATTCCGTTATCAATAATGTCAGACGCAAGCTCTGGTGGTGTCTCTTGTAAAACATCCTTGATAGCTTTAATCATTTCTCTCAACTCCTTAGCAACAGCTTTCACCACTTCATTAGTTTTAATTTCAACAGAACGAGGAAGACCAGTAAGGAAATCACGACCCTTGATTGTCATAGAAAGTTCATCATCCATTGTTACAGCTGATCCAACGTTTATCTTCATCTCCTCTGCTGTCTTATCACCAATTGCAAGATTGTAAGTTTTCTTGATGTAATCTGCAATTGCTTGATCAATCCTATTCCCCGCACACTTTACGGAATTGCAAGTCACAATTCCTCCCAAGGAAATCACAGCTACGTCAGTTGTTCCTCCACCAATATCAACAATCATGTGCCCATTTGGCTCTTGAATAGAGATACCTGCACCAATTGCTGCAAGGATAGGTTCCTTTACAACATACGCATTCTTTGCTCCAGCTTTGATTGCTGCCTCAACAACAGCACGGCGCTCAGTTGAAGTAACACCAGCAGGAACGGAGACCATCACGTCAGGCTTCCAAATATTCCATCGTCCCAAGGCTTTATTGATGAAATATCTAAGCATTGCCTCAGTCACTCTGTAATCTGCAATAACACCATCCCTCATTGGTCTATAGGCAATAATGTTGTCCGGCGTCTTTCCAATCATGTCTTTTGCGTCAATTCCAACAGCCAAGATTTGATTATCTTGCTCAGAAACCGCAACAACAGATGGTTCATTTAGAACAATTCCACGCCCAGGAAGAAAAACCAAGGTGTTAGAAGTTCCAAGGTCAATCCCAAGCTTTTTAGAAAATAATGCCATGGGTATATAATAAGGCACGGCGGGCTTTTTTACAACTTGACGAAACGTGGCGGAAGGGTGGATTTATTTGACGAAGAATTATGGTTTGGTATAATAGCAACAATACACATAGAGAGGCATCCTAGATGGGTGCTTTTCATTTTATTCATTTTTTCAATATCTTTTGCATGTACTTTTACGAGACTCGCCCCTTGACATCAAAAAGCATTTTGATATAATAGCAACACTACACACAGAAAGGCATCCTTCGCGGGTGCTTTTCATTTTGCTATTTTTTTAGAACCTATACCACGCCCTTCTCGTCATATTCAATATAGATACGTAAAGATTCAAAATCCAAAAACTTGTCCCCAGCAAATAGCTTAATTTCTCTAGCGGTCTTTGGTGATCTCGAAAATATTAAAACTAATTTATCTTTTTCTTTCAAATATTTGAGTACTGGTAAAAAATCTCCATCTCCAGAGAGAATGATAACTCTATCAAAATCATCTTTATATTTCATTAGTAAAAAAGTCATGTCAACATCACAATTTGCTTTTCTAATTTCTTTACTATCATCACCAATATAAGATTTGACGGGCTTCAGAATCAATTCGTATCCAAAAGTTTCAATTTTCATGAAGAATCTGATTCGCTTTAAATAATTATTAACTAGCATATTATCCACGTCGTTTAATTTGCTAAAGTTTTCTTGAATATAATTTACCAAATAATCACAAACTGTCTTTAAAGGAACTGTACTGTTTTTAATATAATCAAAATGAAAACCATGTATTTCTACACCACCAAAATAATATATCTTAGTTACACCGTATCGGTTCTTAAAATACTCTGATAATTTTTGATAATCAATATCCCACCCAAGAGATTTTCTCCCTCCGTAAAATAAATTTGAAGCATCAATAAATACATATGTTCGCATAAGGTATAATAATACTCATCGTACCCAAAGACTCTATAAATATTTTCTAAAGAATTGCCAAAGATTTTCTGAGTTTACTGCAGACGGCTATTTAAAACTAATATACCCCGCAGAAGCTGTATCTAAGGCAAAACCTGCTGATTTTGACACAATTTGCACGCTTGCAATATGGCCAAAATCTGCTGATTATGGCACAATTTTTACGCATAAAACATAGTCGAAATCTGCTGATTTCGACACGATTTGCACGCTTGCAATATGGCCAAAATCTGCTGATTTTGGCACAATTTTTACGCATAAAAATTGCCTATTGAAAAAAAACCAATTTTCTGCGATGATTTAGGTGTGTATATCCTAACCGTTCACCCAATTCAGAGATCTAACTTCAAAGAAACCCTAACATATTGGGCTCCTCATAATTTCTCGGCCGGTTCAATCATCTATGTTCCATTCAGAAACAAAAATATATTAGCGTTAGTTGAAAGTTGCATGAATGCAACAGAGTCAAAAGCAGATATTAAAAATGCAGACTTCATTGCAAGAAAAATAGAATCTAAGAAAACAATAACCGCTGTTTCTCCATCGTTAATAAAAGCATGCCAAGCTGTATCAAAAGAATTTGCATATCCAATTGGTTCAATCATCAAAAATATAATTCCAGAATGTGCATTAACTTATGCTGAAGAGACTATTAACAAAAAACCAAAGAATCAACCTGAAAAAGAAATTGAATCAAAAATTACAATTGAAGATAATGATGACGATGGATTCACTGGACAACCATCCTCTCGTGATATCTTCGTCTTTCAAACAAACACAACTGATAGATATGGAACATACAAAAGTATAATTAGAGAGGAGTTTGCAAAAAGAAAATCAGTCATCATAATTGCACCAACTGTAAACTCAGCTGAAGAAATTTATGAGGAACTCTCACGTGGAATTAGTGACTACGCATACCTGCTTCACGGTGGAATTAATAAAAAGAAGCAGGTGGAAATTTGGGGTAAGGCTCTAACGGAACCACATACAATAGCCCTAATTACAACGCCCTCTTTTGTTGGTCTACCAAGAGAAGATATTGCAACAATTGTTGTAGAGAGAGAATCATCAAGAAGTTATATCACAATGTTCAAACCTCTTTTTGATTACAGATACCTATTTCAAAAGTGGTCAAAGGAATTGAAGGCTCGCTTAATCTATGGGGATATACTTTTGCGAGTTGAAACCTTATACAGAAGAGAGCGAGGAGAAGTCTTTGATTTCTTCCCTATTTCAATGCGAATAGAGAAACGTCCAAATACTATTGTTGTTGACATGTCCGAGCCCATAAGAAAAGAAAAGGCCAAGAAAGAGAAGGATAAAATAAATTCTAAGAATAATCTGATTTATTCTGAAGAATTGGAATCTCAAGTTGAATATGCTGGCAAAAAGAAAGAGAAGATTATTATTTTCACTGCCCGTCGAGGTCTTGCTCCACAAACTGTTTGCGGAGATTGTGGAACAACTGTGACATGTTCAGTTTGCGAAGCTCCTGTTGTTTTACATAATTCAAAGGTAGAGAGCAAGAGATACTTCCTATGTCACCACTGTGGACGAGAAAGAACTGCACTTGAAGGCTGTAAAAACTGCACAAGTTGGAAATTAATAACTCTTGGAATTGGCTCAGACACAATATATGAGGAAACAAAAAAGCGTTTCCCAAATAGACCAATCTTTAGACTAGATAGGGATACAGCAAGTACCGATAAACAAGCAAGAGATATCGCCAAGAAATTCCATGAAAGTTCTGATGGTATTTTAATTGGAACAGAGTTTTCATTAAATTATTTGAAACCTGTAAAGCATGTTGCTATTGCATCTATGGATAGTTTGTTCTCTCTACCAGACTTTAGAATCAATGAAAGAATTTGCCACATTCTTCTTCAAGCACAAACTTTGGCAGAGGAGTATTTATTAATTCAATCAAGAAATGCTACTCACCCACTTTTGGGATATATTCAAAGTGGAAATTTGAACGATTTTTACAAGTCAGAAATTACAGACAGAAAAGCACTCTCCTACCCGCCTTTTGCCAACTTTATCAAAATTACAATTGAGGCGGATAAAAGTACCGCAGCAAAAGAGATGGGTAAATTACAAGTTTGGCTTGAAAAGTGGAATCCAATAATCTTCCCCGCTTTCATTCCTTCTGTTGGTGGAAGATCAATTTTGCACATGTTGATTTCCATGCCACCAAAACTCTGGCCAGACGAAGAATTGCGAGATATTCTAACGAGCCTTCCTCCCGAGTTTACAGTTAGTGTACATCCGGAGAGTTTGTTATAAAAGACAGGCGGTAAACTAAAGATATATAATTATTGACTATTTCATACTTCAGAGTAATATTCCTGACAGCAGAGCACATTGTCACAATGACAGTTCTCTACTAACTCAAACATCAAACAACCAACTATCGCAAATGAAACTAGCATTACTGTCGGTGTACGACCAAGACAAACCAGGCCTTGAGAAATTCGCCCAAGAACTCAATAATCTCAATTACCACATCATTTCAAGCGGTGGTACTGCAAAATACTTGCAAGAGCATGGTATTGCAGTCACCGACGTTGAAAAAATCACCAAACAGAAGCCGGTTCTGAAGCATCGGGTCGTAACACTTACGCCCCAAATCCACGGTGGACTGTTGGCGACGGCCGACATGCAGGATGAACTGAACATGCTCGGATGGCCGAAAATCGACCTCCTGTACGTCACTTTCTACCCTTTGGAAGCTGAACTGTACAAGCCGGCAGGAGAGGCAAACTTCGATTCTTGCATTGAAAAAACTGACATTGGCGGACCAACCATGGTCAGATCAGCCTGTAAGGGTGGCGAAGTCATCGTACTCACATCCAAGAGTCAGGAACAGCAAGTTCTGGGGTGGATGAAGAATGGTGAGCCAAATCGTAATGCTGTTCTCTATGCACTGCGCGGACGTGCCGAACGAGCTGTTGCAGACTACATCCAACTGTCGGCGCGTGTCTATACGGAATTTGGTAATTTGACCGTTCCAGAACTGCATCTGTAATAGGAAGATTGATTCTGTATCCAGCCTCCAGCAAGGACTATGTCTTTGCTGGAGGCTCTTCTTTTTTAAAACAATTAGCGAATTTCAAAAATTCTTGAATATGCTACAATACCAATATGCAAAAGTTTACCCACTTCAAGCCTGAAAATAAGATTGTAACAGAGGACCATCCGGCACTCCGAATGACCTCTATTGAAATCCCTAAAGATGAAATCAAAGGAGAATATATACAAAATCTAATCTCTCATATGAGTAAAATGCTTGCTCAACAAATTGACGGTGTTGGTCTTGCGGCACCTCAGGTTGGCGTCCCTCTTCAGCTTTTCATGGTATCAGGAAAGGTGTTCTTAAATGATGATGACAGAGAAGTCCTAATGGAGGCAGAAAAAAGAAAGAAAAAACACAAAGTAATTATCCCCCCAGATCTTGTATGTATAAATCCACAGATACTTAAAGTATCAAAGGATAAAAAGTGGATGGATGGCGAAGGGTGTCTCTCTGTTAGATGGTTCTATGGAAAAGTACAGCGCTCACTTAGAGCAACTATCAAAGCATTGGATAGAGATGGTAATTCATTCACAAGAGGGGCTAGTGGATTACTCGCTCATATATTCCAACATGAAGTAGATCATCTAAATGGGATACTTTTTATCGATAAAGCAAAAGACGTCAGAGAATTTGAGCCTGAAGAAGTTTTAAATAAAGAAAATTAAACATACACAATTATTATGCCAAATCAAGAACAAAGACCATCGCACTACCCTTTATACTTTTTCGGATCATCACTTATGTCTGTGAAGGTCTTAAATTCACTTCGCAATTATGGAATCATCCCAAATGTAATAATCACAGTTCCAGATAAGCCACAGGGGAGAAAATTAGAATTGACTCCAAATCCAACAAAAATCTGGGCGGAAGATCATAATATTTCCTGCCTTGAATTTGCAAAGCTAAATGATGATGCATATGAAGAAATAAAATCATATTCAAAAGAAAGTCCCAGAGTTTTTATTGTGGCATCTTATGGAAAAATAATTCCAGAGAGATTTCTAGAAATTCCAGAATTTGGAGCATTAAATATTCACCCATCAAAACTTCCAGAATTACGTGGTGCAGCTCCGCTTCAATTCACAATACTTAATGATCAAAACAAAACTGCAGTTACAATTATTAAAATGGATAAGGATATGGATCATGGACCTATCTTTGCACAAGAGGAAGTGGACATTGCAGAAATTGCGGAGTGGCCAACGGGATATTCAGAGCTAGAATTAATTACAGCAAACATTGGGGCACGTTTAATTGCTGAAAATATTGACGCATATATTGCAGGTGATTTAGAGCTAAAAGAGCAAAATCATGAATTAGCTACTTTTACAAAAAAAATAACAAAGGAAGATGGACTAATTAATCCATGGCTCTCAAAACCTGAAGAGCAAAGAAAGAACATTTTAAAAATTAGAGCATTTGAGGAATGGCCTGGAACATACTTCTTTGCTGATAAAATAATTAAGGGGGAAAATAAGAAGATTAGAGTGATAATCAAAGAGGCGTTTTGGCATGAGAATAAAGAAGCGGGACATCAATTACAAATCACTCGTGTAATTCCCGAAGGCGGAGGTATGATGATGTGGGATTCATTCTTACAGAGTATTGGGAGAAAATAATATAAAATAAATACATCGAGCACTTAGCTCGATGTATTTATTTTGATTAAACATTTATACTGAACCAATCTCTACCCAATCTCCATCCATGTCTTAAAGATGTTCTTAATCTTTTGCCCTCCTTTTTTAAATAACGTGATTCTCTTATCTTTCTTATTAGATAAAATATTAAATAGTTCTTCTTGCATTAAATCGATAGATGAATACATGTTAGCAGAAGACCTCTCCACCCTATTCATTTTTCCATGAATCAAGATGTTGACCTCTGCTCTAAATATGTCACCAGCCTTATGGTGATTACTTGTCTTTTCAAGCTCAACCTCAACTTTTGTATCATCATTAATAAATTTCTCAATAGAAGAAAGCTTTTTATAAAGATATTCTTCTACAGATTCTGTTATATTGATATTTACGCCTTTTGTGATGATTTTCATATTTTTATCGATTAACTGATAACTCCTCTATTATACCACCCTGTGGGTGATTTTGCTAAATCTCCCAGCAGGCGATTCACCAGAATCGTCGTTTGGACGATTCACCAGAATCGTCGTTTGAATGAGCCCCCGTGGCGATTCTGCTGAATCGTCTGCTGAATCTCCCCACCAAAGTTAGGAAATAGAAAAGCCCCGCACTCCTCAGCCTATTCTCCATCCACGAAGGAAGAAGTTAGACTGAGGTGCGGGGACAATTGTTTAAGACTCACATTGGAATAGCCGCCACAAAACATAATGGGCATTCCGTTCTCACTATTTTAAGTCTCAATGGTTTTGACACACACTCAGACTGCACCATGAGAAACTGAAAGCATTCACGATCAACCATGATTCTGCCACCATCAGTTTCTTCGATAATAGCTTTTTGGAGATCGAGGCTCATCAGAGGTAAATCAGTGAGTGCGTGGTCGCGCTTGGATTGCTCTCGTAAAATGAGTACATTCAAAGCGTCTGCCAGAATCAGAGAAATCTGGCTATGTCTTTTCATCTCCTCAAGTTCGGCAGCAAAGCCAACCGATGATAACCTTACCTTAATTGGAAACATGTGATTAATTAGGTTTAGAATTCAAAACGAACAAAATAGCCCACATGGGCCAACCACCCCACCGTGGGACAGCTATTTTTTATACCATATACCGTATTGTACGTCAACAAAATCCAAACATCCCCCGTTGAATTTCAATATGATTTATTCAATCAATCTAAAGATTCAATTAGAAATTCTGACTAATTTTAAAAGCAACATAAATCCCTAATAAACCACCAACCGCTGTTAATAAGACAGCTGATAATGAAAAGAATGATCCACCCCAAAGAGTTGGAATGTATCCCCCTATCGATCCTCCTACAATCATAAATATATAAATTAACTGTTTTCTACTCATATACATATTCTAGCATTTAATCACAGATTTTGACTATTATAATTTTGTCTTTATAGACTTTGCCTATATAATACTTACACATTATCAATTATTAATTAATAGCAATTAGTTGCCAAACATAAATATGAATCAAATAATAGACGCGATGAATTGGAGATATGCAACAAAATCATTTGATACAGAGAAAAAGCTAAGTGAAGGTCAAGTTAATAGTATTCTTGAATCCGTAAAACTTTCTGCGTCTTCTTTTGGATTACAACCATGGAGAATCATAGTAGTAAAAAGTGAAGATTTAAGATTAAAAATTAAAGATGCTTCATGGGGTCAAACTCAAACAACTGACGCCTCACATTTATTAATTATTGCAAAAGTAAGCAATGTGGATGAAGCATATGTTGATAAATTTATAAACATAGTTTCAGCTACTCGAGAAATTGATGTCTCAGACCTTGAAGGATACAGTCAGATGATGAAGGGTTCTATTAAGGCAAAAAGGGAGAAAGGTGGAGTTGAAGCAGTTAAGGAATGGTCAGCAAGACAAGCGTATATTGCACTTGGTACACTACTTACCACATGCGCAATAGATAAAATAGACGCGTGTCCAATGGAAGGCTTTGATAGCAAGAAAATTGATGAAATTCTAGGTCTAACGGAGCTTGGACTTGAATCAGTATTAATGTGTCCAATTGGATACAGATCATCAGATGATGAGACTGCAAATTACAAGAAAGTTAGATTTGATAAAGAAGAGATGGTTATTGAAAAATAATTAACTATATTCTATCTATATTTCAATCTTTATAACATCATGACCTAAACAGTCATGTGTTATTTTTGTAGGGTTAAATTTATTAAAAAATTTAGCTCCATAATCACTCCACACGGTTGCATAGATATTATCAAATAAATAACCGTCATTTTTAATTTGACTAAGAACAGAATATAGTAATCTATTTGCTATGCCGTATTTTCTAAATTCAGGTAGAACTGCTATAGCTACAATGTATAAGTGTATTTTTCTTGAATCACTTCTATCTAAATACTCAAACATCTCCCCTTCTCTAAGTAGTCCCTTTTCAAGCATATTAATACCTTTATCAGAAAACTTATAAATGTTTATATATCCAATTATTTTATTATCGATTAAGGCAACTTGAATAAACGAATCCTTAGATATCTCTTTCCAGTATGATTCTGAACCAGAATCTTCACTGCTAAATTCTCCAAAACACGCAGAATCAATATCAATGATTTCTTTAATTAAATAATTATTGTCAAAATTTGCTAAACCCTCAATGATTTCTAATTTTGATAATATGTTTTGATCCATATTTTTACTATCCCTTCTTCCCCATTATTCCTCCCGGCTTAAATATTAGAAACAGTATCAAGACGCCGAATGCAATGGCGTCTTTCCATTCTCCTGAAATTTTCCAAATACCAAAGTTCTCAACAAAGCCCAAGAAGAATGCTCCCAAGACTCCACCGTAAACATTTCCAACACCTCCAATAATTGAAGCAATAACACCCTTCAATAACAGATTCATTCCCATAGTCGGTTCAATTCCAGTATCAAATCCAATAGCAATTCCTGCAACTCCGGCAATCATCGATCCAATGAAAAACACCTTAGCAATAATTTTATTTGCGTTTATTCCAACAATTTTTGCAACCTCAACATCATCACTAATTGCCTTAACAGCCTTTCCAAACTTAGTAAACTTCATTGATAGACCAAGCGTTAAGGTTATAAAAATCGCAGCAGCAAGAATAATAAGTTGAGTCTCAGTTATAATTCCCCCAAATATATTGTAGACCTTCGATTCACCAAAATTTGTAGAAATTGTTTGGAATTGACTTGTAAAAATAATTGCAATGATTGCCTGAAGTGCGGTAAAAAGACCAAGGGATGCAACAAGCATAACCATTCCAGATGCTCTCTTTTCTCTCATCTTCAAAAAAACAAATTTCTCAGACAAGTATCCAACTAGTCCCGCAAACAAAACAGCAATAATTATCGCCAACCAAATATCCATTCCGTGATTTTTAGCAAGAGAGAAAACGGTGTATCCTGCAATTGTTGAAACTACTCCATGATTAATATTAAAAAACTTTGTTGTACCAAATATTAGATTAAATCCAAGAGCCACAAGTGAGTATATAGAACCTGCGATTATACTATTGACGATGAGTTGTGGAATTATTGAGTTCATTTTATTTTTTACGATTAACCGATTCGCTTATTTTATTTATGTGCTAAAAATACTTTTTCTAATAATCCTGAAGAAATTATATGCTGTGGTGTGTTATTTTCCACAACCTGCCCTTTATCCAAAAGGTACGCCCTGTCTACAATTTCTAATACTGATTGCAAGTTATGTTCAACAATCATAATGGATGTTCCATGCCTTTGATTAATTTCTTTTATTTTTGCAAAAACTTCTTTAACCACCTTTGGGGACAAACCAAGTGATGGTTCATCAAGAAGCAATACTTTTGGAGTAGTGACCAAACCTCTTGCAATTGCAACCATTTGCTGTTGTCCACCTGAGAGGTTTTTTGCAGGGACTTTTAACTTTTTTCTAAGATCTGGAAATAGATCAAGAACCGCTTCAATATTTGACTTCAAGACAGCTCTGCTGTTTATTGAAAATCCTCCCATTTCCAAATTCTCAAGAACAGTTAGGGATTTAAAAATTTGTCTTCCTTGTGGCACAAAAGAAATTCCACGCTCCACAATCTCATGCGGAACTGGATAAATTCTTTCACCATAATAATATATCTCCCCCTTTGTAACTGGAGCGATACCAAACAGAGCTTTTAGAATTGTAGACTTACCTGCTCCGTTTGGACCCATAAGAGCCAAGATTTCTCCGTCATTCAAGTAGACTGTAGCACCATCCAATGCCTTCACTCCACCATAGTGAACATGGATATCTTCTAGTCTTAAGAGGTTTTCGTTTTCTTTCATATGATGTTTTGTTGATTATATTTTAACTTAAATATGGGATAAATACAAAAAAAGTGGACAAAAAAAACGCCTCGCCATGCACTTTATGCAGACGAGACGATTTGAAGGATTTGAACCCTCGATAGCCCCTGGTAAAACTATCAAGTCAGGGTTCAGGAGGAGTACCAAACCCAGCCTTAGCACGCAGTTCCACAGGCCCCCTCGTCAGCATCGAACTGAGAAAGAGTGACCAGTCAGTTCCAAACTTGAGATGCTCCGGCTGTTCGTAGTGATAAACAAACGCTTTGCACCCATCGATGTCAGTTTGAACCATCGATCCAGGATAACTCCAAACGCGATTCAGATCATTTTGCTCCTGGTAGGTAATCAAACCCACAGGAATTCCGCGACTGATTCCTTCTCGCTCAATAATTCCACCGAACGGCAAAACCTTACCCAATTGAGAGACAGCAAAACTGGGATTAACTGGTGACTTACCGTCTCCACGAATGAATTCCCAACCATCACTGATCATAGCCGATGGAGCTAGGATGAGATCATATTTGTATTCATTGGTAGTGGACATGATTTCCATGAACTCAGACAGTGACCTGACAATCGTTAGATTATGCCCCCGCCTGCCAGCATAACAGCCGATGAGTTTTTTGGGATCAAACTCACTATCCATCCACAGACCAGACGATAAGGCGCGCCCACGGGCGCGGTCTTCCACCACCAGAATCCGAAGACCGTGACCGGTGTAAACCGTTTCATCATGGATCCTTGGTTCTGGAATATATTCAAGATTACGCTCAAGAGCAGCGACAACCGCCTGCAGAGTGGCTTTATGTTGCTCAAGTTCAATACGGTCAAGGAACACATTATCCGGCAGTTTAACGCCAGCGAATGCACCTGATGCTGCCATACCATCCAAGATGATAAACACTTGACCCGGCACAGATTCTTGGTAAGCATAAAGAAGCTCCTCAAGGCCTCCGGTAATCACCTTGACGGTCAACCCAGTACATTCGCTGAAGGCGCCTTGATCATTTTCATTCAAGACGACCCAGTTTCGTCCTGCAGCAAGTCCTGGTGATGAATTCCACCAGTGAACTGTACGGCGAGTCAAATCCATCGCACCTTCGTCCGAAGACACGACACGCAAATACACATCACGATTTTTTGTAGCACTCATGTTAAACATCGAATCACGGCACCTACCAAAATCCAAGACCTCATGCCTCAGATTAAAGTAGGATCATCATTTTTGTTGGTTAGATGAGAGATTACCGCTTTCCGTTTGAAATTAAAGCATTTTGTGAAGTTTAGTCAACATCAATCAATTAATTATATCATCGCCGCCAAAATACTAAACAAGATTCCAATTATTAAAAAATTTCTAGATATTTTAAACAAAGATCTCTTTGGTCTATAGTGATATTTGTAGATGTTATATATTTCATTACTGTATTCATCAATCAAAGAATCTTTATCATCAATAATCTTTTTTAATTCATTTGCATATTCAGTCGAGTTTTTAAAGTCTGAAATCTTTTTATTATAAAGCAAGCTCTCACGCTGTCCTTTCTTTCTTAAAAACTTTGGAGGGTGAACTGCATACAGTCCAAAGACAACAGAGATTATGGAGAATATCGCCAACATAGAAAAGACGACTCCATTATTTTTAATATTTGTAACAGCAAAAGCTGAGATCGCAGTTGAAATACCTATCAATATATTTGTCTGAATATCAAAGTGTAAAATAACCTCTGTCGCCTTACCTAGTACTCCATTTAGAAAAACTAGATTGTTTTCAATTTCTGCAGAGTCAGCGTTTGGCGCATTTCCGTGAACTTTCTCATCTGTAGTTTTGTTTTTTGAAGTGTCCATGTTTATATTTTATATCTATATTTTAACTTAAATATAGGATAAATACAAAAGACCGATTTTGGCTATTTTAGCACAGGTATAAAATTGCTAAATTATTTAGACCTAACTAATTCTGGAAATTCATTGTGTACAATCTCAGCAAAAACATTTTTATTTTTTTCTATCATAACAAAATTGTTATCTATAAAGTGGGCAACTCGAATTAGATCCCCTATAGACACATCAGTAAAACTCTCAGATAATATGTGTATATATGGTTTAATGTCAACACCTGAATATCTAAAGTTCTCTAGCGCTTTAATACCATGCTTTTCATCATTAATTAATTTTCTCTGTCTGGATTCAAATATTCTTATATCTAAACCGAGACCTTTAAATATCATATGGTGCTGTGTAGCTTTTGTGCTTATGGGTCGTATACCCAACCTCACACCACGAACCAAGGCAGGGTCAACACCAGTTTCTTCACCAAATATTGTTGCTGTAATGTTACTTTCTTCCAATAAGTTTTTTACAAGTTGTGATAAACTGTTATTAAAGTCGTCCAGCGTCTTAGTGGCTAAGACTTTTAAAATTTGTTCTTTAGTTGGTTTAATTCGTAGTACACATCCTTCTAGTGGTGTTACTTTCATATTCCTATTATCCATCTCGTGAAGTAAAGAGAGCAGTTTTGAAAAGTTTATATCATCATCTTCAGTTAAGGATTCCACAAATTCATTCAGAATAACCCGATTTGAATCAAAGAAATCTTCGTTAATATCGTAATCTAATTTTTCTTTAATTTCTAATGCTTCCACCTTTGCAGCAAATTCAGAAATTTCCAAACCTAAACCTTTAAATATATTTCTTTGAAGACTTGAATTTATACTTATCGGCCTATCTCCGCTTATTGTCCGACTAACAACTGTACGAAAAGTTTTATGATATTCTTCATCCTGTTCAGGACTTAGCTTCCTAGAAAAGGATGTGTTGTTTAATTTGTTTCTAGTAAATAGTTCATCTATGAAATTTTTAAATCGTGACTTGAATTCATCGAGTGTTTTTGACGCTAAAACAAAATCTATTTCACCCTTAGATACAGGTTCTTCCAAAACACAACCCATTACTTCAGGTTGATCCAAATCTCTTTCCACTTCCAAAGTACTGACTAAATCGCTTTCCATCGCCTCGATTTCTCCACTATGTTCTACTTCCTCGCCTCTATCTGTTTTAACTTCACCATCTGATTCTATTACCAATTCTGAACCGTCCAATTCCTCTAGATAACCTTTCTTAATTTTATTCAGTCTTTCTTTTTCCAGTTCAAGCTCTTCAATTTTTTCATTAATTCTTTCAACGCAATACTCTTTTATTTGATTTCTATGTATTTCATAAGCCTTTTCGTATCTCACACTACCTTTTTCAGAATTTAACAACACCTCTCTTTCATTTTTTACCTCTCCATCTACTAAAACTTCTGAATCTTTGGGTATACTTTTAATATCCTCAGCTAAATTATCACGATATCTTTGATGTGCATTAATTTTTTCCATAATAATATTGTAGCATAAAAAAAACGCCCCGCACGTTTGACGTACAGGGGTTTGGAGGATTAGAACCTCCGTGGTTTGACTAGACCACAACAGTGACGGTTTCAGGCTCCATCAGTGCCTTGAGGGCAATGTCCCAACGTTTTCCAATGCTGTTGTAGAACAGCACCTTCTGACCGTTGACCACAGCCTTCTTGAGCGTATCGAGTCCTGCTGAAATCCAACTTGAATGATGGTTGCCAGCAGTAACAACAGCAATAGGCAGACCTCTAGATGTGACCTCAAAGACAGAGAAGAACCCGTAACCGTAGTCCTCGCCGAGACGGGTCGAACTAAAGCTCAGAGAGGGGTAACGTTTATTCGCCGGCATTTCCATGTCGGACAAGACAGCGTCAAACTCTCCATTCTCAAGTGCCTTCATTCCCTGCTCAAAACCACAAGCGGTCACAAGCTGATGCTGAGGTTGGAGCAAGTGACGAGCCAGCGCCAAATTATCCTCATTGTCATCAATCACGAGAACTCGGTAGTCCTTGAGAGTACTCACAATATCTGTCGGCATCTCGATCGGTTTCTTGATTTCAGGTTTCTTAGCCCTAGTTTTTTCAACCAAACGTTCGAGACATTTCATGGCCCAGATTTTATCGCCGAAGTCACCCAGCAAGTCAACAAGAACCACGTTATCAGGAAGACTAATCTTGCTCACATTCCTTCCAGTATCTGCATAAACATAGACACCGTCCTTGGTGTAGATGTCAAACAAATCCTGGAAATCACTAATGACAAAGGTTACCTCCGCTGAAGCTTTGTCTTCAACAGCCTCCCAAGGGTCCTTCTCACCGAAAAGCGAGAAGACCTGGATCAGAGCAATGTAGACAGGGTTACGAGGCGTACTGCAATATGTTTTCATGGCGTCAAAGTTCGAATCACAGCACTTACCCAAACTGAGGAAAAGATCATCTTTTTTTTGTTTGTTAGATGATATAATTACTGTTACTTCTGTTTATTATAATAACACGGTTTATATCATTTTGTCAATGGTAAAACCCCGCCAAAATGACGAGGTTATACCTTTATCTAAGCCATATTTTATACTTTTCTTCACTCCCCTTTTTGACCAAATCTACTTAGGCAACATCCCATTCTCAATAACGCCAATCTTAAACTCAGGCTTTCTAACACCAACAGAATCAAATTCAATCTTTCCGCTAACTCCACTTGAATTTGATTTCAAAATATTAGACATCCATTTTGAATTGTCAGAACTATAGTTTTTATACAACAGATTCACCGCATCATATCCAACATTTCCAGTTAGGATGTTTGAATTTCCAAATCTCTTTGTATATGAAGCAACAAAGGATGGTTCATTAAAATTACCGACAACTACAACCTTGCTTCCATTGAACATCTCAGGATTAGCAATCTTTATTGCTGATTCCCAACCGTTTTGAAGATCACAGTCAAAGTAATATGAGACGTTCTTCATTCCAAGTTCATTGAAAGTCTTAAGAAATCTTGCCATCAAATCAGGTGTAATCACAAGTGCAACGGCGTCAGGATTCAGTGCTTTAATCTTTAAAGCGAAAGTTCTAATATCTTGTTCACCAAAGTTTACAACAAACTCATCGATATTCCCTTGATATCCTTCCTTAACACCCTTAGAAAATCTTGCAAAGACCGCATGATTTCCCGTAACCATTACAACTTTTTGCTTTCCATCATTTTTAATTTCTTTTCCCATTGCAACTTCACTTGCATAATTTCCAGGGTAGATTTGTAAAACATTATCATTCTTTGGATCAAGAGATTGTTCACCACCGTTTATAACAGGCATACCGTCAGCAATCACATCATTATAAATTGAGTCAATTGTAATTGTATCAACTGCAATCAATGCATTTATATGATCTATACTTTTTAACTTCTTATAAGCAGACAATGACTTACCAGGATCAAACGCTCCATCTTCAACAATCAACTCAACTTTCTTATCTGGATTTTTTGCTTTGATTTCTTCAACGGCAAGTAGTGCACCGTTTCTAAAAGTCTCACCAACAGATGCATAGTTACCAGAGAACGGACCGATAAGACCAATTTTCAAAACTTGATCATCTTTTTGTTCTCCTCCAAATGCAAAAATCGCACCAATTACTATCACTATCGCAACTATCCAAGCAATAACTTTTTTATTCATAATTTTATCTTTTAAATAATTAATGTAATCATTATAAACTCTCCTAGAATTAAAGACATTTAATTTGCATTTTGGCAATTAAACATACAATTGGGCGATATTTAAAGGCTTATATTATTAATCAAAATGTCAGGAATGTTGACATTTTATGGATAAAGACATACAATTAATCACAATGTCAAGAAAAGTAACCAAAAATCCATATCTATTTTCAGTCAATGAGAGGTTGTTATTGGCTAATATACAGAAGTATAATACCCCACTTGAATTGTCAGCTGTAACCAAAATCCCCCGCCCTACTGTCTATATAACACTGGAGAAGTTGGAAATTAGAAACTTAATACACAGCACTAAAATTGGAAAGAAAAGAAAATGGTTCTTAAACGCTAATATTGAAGTGAATGATTTGATTGGTAAAGACGGAGGAACCTCAATTCATCCAGTAAGTATCCCCACCTCCCCTACTCCAGGAGTTCAGATATATACAGATAAAAAAGACATCTTTAAAGTACTAGATAGAATAAGTACACCGTCCAGAACACGTCTTCAAATTTTGAGTGGTGACAATATTTTGAACGATTACGACACAGCGGTTGGAAAAGACAAGATAATTGAATTCAATGAAAAAATAAAAGCATCAAATATTATTGTTGAGGCAATTTGCACAAAATTTGTTTTTGATACTCAAATGGCTCATTTTGGTGAAGACTGGACGGAGTCTTACGTTGGTAGATCTACAGAAGTACACACGATTGATAAAAAGTACTTAAATCACAATAGGCAGATTTTTATATATAACAACAAAGTATATTTCTTTATGTTAGATAGACCAGCTATTCTTGAAGTCTCTGATACAAATCTTGTTAAGGCGTTTATGTCTCTTTTTGAATTTATTAAAGACTATTCACCTAATTTTGATATGAATAGTTATATGAAGGATCAGTTAGATAAAAGAAAACATAGGATAAAGTACTAATTAAAATCACCCTCATCAAAATCCTCGGAATCATCGTCGTCGTCATTACTCAACCTCTCGTGTAAGCTTGTTCCATCATCTTTTTCATTATCCATTGAATATTTATAACCTCTTTTTTTAATATTAAAACGAATTGATTTTAGAAGATAGTTCTTAAAATAACCCTCAACCTCTGCATCATAAAGACGAATACACCTGTCTACAATTTTTTCTTTGACATCATTGTCTAATTCAAGATACAAAGAATTGTCATCTGGATCTTCCTTGTTTTTAATATAATCATCAACAACTTCGCCAGCTATTTTCCTAACAACCTCATGAGCATCCATATTCCCCTTCTGAGCAAGCCTTATTAGATCTGCCCATATTTCCTCACCTCTTTCCATTTCTTTTTTACCACTCATAAACAAAGCATACATTTCATCTTTATATTTAGACAATACAACATCCAACTCTTCTTTATTACGATACTTTTCAATTACAGGCGTTTCTATCCATCTACTTCTCCACAGTAATGGAATTGCTTTTTTGAACTTATTCCAATCAACTTCACCATATCTATCGCAAAAATTATTTACTATTCGATTATATAGATTTCCCGATACACTTCTAATCCATTTTGGAGAAATGGATTTTGGATTATCTTTTTCTAACAAAACCTTGAAATCCTCTACTATACTATTTTGTGTTTCCAAATGTCTGTTCTTTTCTTTTTCAAACCATATGCTTTTGTAAGGTTCATCTACTTCCCTAAAGAATATATCCCAGTTTAAAGATCCATCAGAATGATGCGCATAACGAAATATACCATTGTATACATACGGGTCTTTGTCTATAAAAAATTGAGTGTCTACTCTTTTAGGTTCTTCTTTTTTACAAATCAAATTAATTCTATTTATTATCTTTCTGTATGTCACACCGGACTCTCTAATCATTAAGCTTTCATCAATTGGGATATCATAGTCATATGCAAATGTCCTCAATATAAACGGCCAAGAAATTCCTCCATTTGAATCTCTGAAATGTCTAGCTAGAAATTTAGAAACACGTTCCATGTTTTGACTTAGAAAGGAAGGGCTAAGACTGTCACCTTCTTTCATCTGTGATTTTACGTAATCTGCTAGATGAGAAAATCCTGACATTTTATTATTTTTTTCAAGATCTATTTTTTCAGCTACATCTGACGGTAAAACATCTGTAATTCTTTCCCATGCAATACGTCCCCCAACCCCCTTACCTAATCTGTTAACAAGAGCTTGATACAAGCTGTGGTCATTATCTTCAAGAAACTTTCTAGTTATTTTTTTAACCTTGAAGTCAGAGATAAACAAAGCGATTTCTTTTCCTAAATTGTCCCCCAATAGATCCCTAGTCTCCATATAGACCCACCTCTTCTGCCATTTTTCTGGTAATTTTTCTATAATTTCATTCCACTTTAATACACCATTTTCTGATTCCAAGTTTGTTATAAAATAGCGATGTTCAGATCTTGCATTCTTAAATATCCAACTTGGACCAAATGTGTTTGGGTCTTTTTCTTCCAAGACAGAAATCAACTCTTTAATTCTACCCTCTAAGTCAAAGCCTCTTTTACTTTCTAAAACAAACCATCTTTTCTGCCATTTTTCTGGTAATTTATTTATCACGTTAGACCAATCAACTACACCATTTTTAGATTCTAGATTTTTAAAAAAATAACGATATTCAGAAAAACAATTTTTCACAAGCCATCTTGGACCAAAAGATTCTGGGTCTTTTTCTTCTAAAACTTTTTCTATTTCAGAAATTCTCTCTTCGAACGTAAGGCCTTTCTTAACTTCAGGTCTAATTTTTTTAAAACGATCTTCAATATCCATTTTTCGTGCAAAATAATCCCAATCAACCTCATCGGAATCATATTTTTTGAAAAAAGCACACACAAACTTTTGTATTGGCCTATCGTTACTTTCCAACCATGCAGGAGTAACCTCTTTTATATCCTCATTTATTATCCTATTTTTTAGAGCTTTAAAAGCCTCTTCCCTTTGAACATACCTAATCTCTCTACTCACTTCATGCCTGAGACGTTCAGACTCACTAATTAGATCAGGTCTGCTTTTTATAGCTTCATCAACTCTCTTACTACACCATTCAGTCAAACCTCTTGGGCTGATATTTTGAGGTAGATGTTTAATAATATCTTCTAAAACAATAGAAATCTCAGGTGTAATTTCATACCCAAGATCTTCTGCTTTTTCATCTATCTTCTGCTTTACAATTTCAGGTGTTAAGGGCCATTTTTCCATGTTTTATATTATACAAGTAATTTAGTAAAACAAAAACAGCAGGATTTCCTACTGTTTTTTTATTTATCTTCCTTTAATACTATTTAACCGTCAACTCTCCATTTATCACCTCACCGATCTTGAATTGTGGAGGTCTCATGCCAACATCGTTAAACCTAATCTCTCCAGTAACTCCAAGGGCATTATATTTTTTTATATTGCTTTTCCACTTTGATTGATCTTTGTCATACAAATTGACAGCTGTCATGTAAGCATCATATCCAAAACCTGACAACATGGATACATTCTGATTAAATCTAACCTTGTATTTCTCCTGAAACTCCTTAGTCATCTCAGCTGCAGAGTATAGACTCTTTGAGCCATTAAGAGTACTTAAATCTCCAAGAGCGTCTTTGTAATCATTAATTCCAAATTGTAGATTGATGTCAAAGTATATATGTTTTGGGACCGCATTCAAATCTTTCATTTTACGTACCAACTTCGCTCCATCTTTTGCTTCCATGAATATAAGTAGACCATCTGGATTTGATTCTTTTATCTTCAATGCAAGACTACTCATATCTTTTTCTGATGTACTTATTCTCTGAATTTCAACTTCACCTTTGTATGTTTTTGTAAAATCAGATACAAATTTCTCGTAGGCCTTAAATTGTTGCATTGCAATTACCACTTTCTTAACCTCATCTTTATTTGCAACATCACCCATTACTCCAATTGAAGTTTGATCTGGATATATTTGATATATATTATCAGCGATTGGATCACTTTCCGCTCCAAGTTGAAATGTAAGCATTCCACTATCGTGAACATCTTTGGAAATTACATCTATTGTTGGAGAAGATAGATTGATTAGTAAATTAATTTTATTAATTGAAACTAATTTCTGATACGCTGATGCACCTTTTTTAGAATCAAAGTTGTCATCTTCAATATACACATTTATCTTCTTATCAGGATGTGCCTTTGCGTATTCCTCCTTTGCCAAAGTAACACCATTAGCAAAACCTTGACCTAAGTTGTCTCCTCCTGAAATCAAACCGGAAAGCGGTGTTATTACACCAATATTAATTGAATCTGCCTGCTTATCACCTGAGTCATTGAGTGATATAGCCCCAATGATGACTATAACCGCGATGACTAAACTTACTATTAATTTTTTATATTTTTTCATATTTTTTATTATATTTTTATGACATCATTTTATGTCTATGTACAGATTGAGTCAAAGTTTGTAAACATGGATTATCAATTATATACCTATAAATAAGGATAATATTACTGATACAAATTGGTAGTCAGAAATATTGACTATTGTATAGATATTGATAAAATATTGTATATGAATGAAATACTAAGAGCACTCATTAATGCAGGACTTAATCAAAAAGAAGCTGAAATATATCTAATTCTTTTGAAACTAAAGACTGCTACAGCCTATAAAATTGCTAAAGATTCTTCTATTAAAAAGCCAACTGTCTATGTAATTCTTGAAGTATTAAGACAAAAAGGTTTTATTCTTAAGACCCCCTCAAAGAGAGGTACAGTCTATACAGCCAAATCCCCCGATGAGTTCATTAATATTATCGAACAGAAGTTTACAAGTATTCTCAATACCCTACCCTTACTTAAGAATATATTTAAGGAAAATTCAAACAACATTAATGTCTTTTATTTTGAAGGCTTAAAAGGTTTGGAAGATTTATGCTATTACAGATTCGATGAGATAAAAGATACTGAGATGGTTGGTTTCTTTGCTAAGCCCTCAAGTAATTTCAGAGAATACGAAGCCTTATTTACAAAATGGTCTAAAGATTTATTGAAAAGGAATGTAAAAATAAGGGGAATAACCCCAGACCATCAATACATGAAAGGTCAGGTTCAAAATAACAAAGAAGCTTATCGTAATTTGAAATTGGTAGATCCTGAAAAATATTCATCTACAGTTTCAATAGATGTTTCGCTTAATTTTGTGAGGATAATGGATCTTAAAAACATCAATGGAGTTATAATTGAGAACACTGATTTAGCAAAAGCGATTCACCAAGTGTTTGATATGGTTTGGGAGGGATTGAAATAATATTATATTATTTGACATCCACATAAACTAGATTCTAATGTTATGTAATTCTATAACATTAGAAATTTCACTATGATAAATTGGCGCCCTGTTTTCTAGGTGGTCGAATTCGACCCCCTTAGAACCGTATCCCGTATATTATTTCTTTTGCTGTATTTCCAACCGCATCGAATTCGATGCGGTTAAAATCAGGTAATTCTTTAGAAAATCTTTATAGAAATATCATCTCACTTTGATACCCTTTTGGGATGATAAAAATAAATATAAAAAATCAAGAAATTACAATAAATTTATCCAATAAAGGGGACGATTACATATCACTTACAGATATTGCTAGATACAAAAATCCATATGAACCAAAGGATGTAGTGAAAAATTGGATGAAAAATAGAAATACCATAGAATTTTTAGATATTTGGGAAAGGATTAACAACCCTGATTTTAAAGGGGTCCATTTGGACCCCTTTAAAAATGAAGTGGGTTTAAACAGTTTTACATTATCTCCAGAGAGGTGGATTAAGATAACTGGTGCAATAGGTATTAAAACCTCACAAGGACGATATGGTGGCGGAACCTTTGCTCACAAAGATATTGCTTTTGAATTTGCCAGCTGGGTATCCTCTGAATTTAAGCTATATCTAATCAAAGAGTTTCAGAGATTAAAAAACGAAGAAAATGAAAGGTTAAATTTAGATTGGAATGTAAAAAGACTTTTAACCAAAATAAACTACAAAATACACACGGATTCGGTAAGGGAACACCTTATTGTGCCTCAAAAGATATCCAGCAAAGATTCAATAATTATTTATGCCAACGAAGCTGATGTATTAAACAAGGCTCTTTTTGGCGTGACCGCAAAAGAATGGAGAGACAGTAATCCAAACAAGGAAGGCAACATCAGAGACTATGCAAATGTTATACAATTGGTTTGTTTGGTTAACTTAGAAAACTTGAATTCCGAATATATCAAGGAGGGACTTAGCCAAGGAAAAAGACTACTTAAGCTGAATGAAGTTGCTATTCATCAGATGAGTCTACTTATAGACAATAATGGAATTAAGAAATTATCAGAGTAGAGTTATGAGTATTTTTAAACTGGTCGAATTCGACCAGTTTAAAGGGGTCCATTTAGACCCCTTTAATACAACAAAAACAGCGGATAAAAATCCACTGTTTTCTGTACCAATCCCCAACCTCTATTCCTCCAGCTTCACAAACTTTCCATCCTTGAATATATGTAATTCGTGTTCTGCAAGTCTGGTTCCCATCTCATCAAGAGCCATCTTACCAGACACACCTTCGTGATTCATGTTCTTTATCTCAGACCTCCAGTTTTTCTCTGGTGTGCCTGCAAGCTTCTTAATCATCTCAGCTGCATCATATGCATAATCACTTATAAACAAAGGATCATACTTATACTTTCCCTTAAACTCATCCTTAAAGCTCTGTGCAGTTTTTTGTGGTAGGTTTGCAGAAATACAACCCTCAAACATTTCACTTCCAAGTGCTTTAATATAGTCACCGGAAACAAACTCTATGTTTGCATCGCAAATTATTGAAACATTTCTTGTACCCTTTTGCTCTTTCAATGTTTTCAGTAACTTAATTCCGGTATCTTTATCAACTATCACAGTCATCGCATCTGGATTGAAAGCAAGTATCTTTGTGACTTCAGTTCTCATATCAGAGTTTGGAGATATCTTAAAATCAGCTGTTACCTTGTCTGGTCCAAGTCCTTTCTTAAAATACTCTGCATCTGTTTCAAAAATATCTACACCTGCGCCATAAACAACAGCAACCCTGTCGTATCTTTTTGCCGATTCCTGTCCAATTGCCGTAAATATTGGATAACTAAATGGTATGATTTGAAAAACATTATCATCTTTTTTGAAATTAGATTCAGTTAGGTGAAAAGTAACAATGTTATCTTTTTCAACAAGATCCTTAATTGCATCAAGTGAAGGACTATCAACATTTATCAAAATATCAACCTTATCCACCGCAGTTAATTTTTGATATGCAGATACCGCTTTCTTGGGATCAAATGAATCATCCTCAAATATAACCTCAATGTTTTTATCTTTTTCTAAACTCATGGAGATTGAATCTCTAATACTTTCTCCAAGTGCTCCGTATTGTCCAGCCATTGGCGCAATAACTCCAACCTTTATTTTTCCATCAACTTTTTCATTTGGCGAGTAAACAAGCGCAACCAGAATGACCACTATCACCGCAATACCTACAATTATCTTTTTCTTCATAAATTTAATTTGATTATTATCTATTAATTTCTAATGCAAAAATTATAAAACAGATATTGGATGTTG
>CAIPFZ010000071.1 GCA_903864515.1 uncultured bacterium | reverse complement strand
GTTCTGGACTACCTGAATTTTGATTACCAGATTCCATGTACGATAGTTTTGTAGCTAGCGAGTTGATTTCTTGAGACAAAAGTGACCCATCTACATTCTTGCAAGAAACTTCTCCCAAAAGGTCAAATTGAGTCTCTGATGATAGAATATCAAGCGCAATCTGATCTTGTACTTTCTTTATATCCTCTTCCTTTTTTGAATTTAATAGATTATTTACACCAAATGCTGAAGCAAATATTAGGGCTGTAATAAAGAATGAAATAATGTATGTTTTCCAGTCAATTGGGTTTCTTGTTGGTTTTTCGTTCATATATATAGTGTTTTGTCTTGTTATATGGCTATTATACTAAAATTATCGCCAAGATGCATCTTTTCTCCTCACTGTGTTGTATACGGATGTGATAAGCCATAGCGGAGATATAAGAGAATATAATATTATAAAATAAACTATGTCAATCATTCTCTTGTCCTTTACTCCCGTTAGCTTTTTACCATACCATATAGAAAAGATAACAAGTGAGACTGTTATTAATCCGATAAACATTGGAGCTTGAATGTTATACAACCACCAATCGAAACTGAAAGCATTAAAATTAAAACTCCAACCAATAGCCTGTATTTTTTTATAAGTATCAATTATATTGAATATTGTTTTAACTATTGTAAAACCTAGGAAGAAAACTGTTACCACTATTGAATACATTGCAACGGGTAGTATAAGCATTCCAAGATTTCCATACTTTGGATTCAAAATCATCCTTCTGTAATCAATTGCATTTTGAATAAAACCACCAGTCCATCTGACTCTTTGTTTATATAATCTATATAGTGTTCTTGGACCAACAGTATAAACTACAGCCTTGTGGGCGTTAACAATTTTGAAGTGATTTTCTTGTAGACGAAGAGCCATCTCTAAATCTTCTGTGTTGTGAGCGTGTTTATAATTTCCAACCTTAGAAAATACTTCTTTTCTAAAAATTGAAAATGGACCAGGGGTAACATACTGAGCGTCCAAAAAGCCAAGAATCTTTCTGGTAAATACTCCCATGTTGTATTCAGCACTCTGCATAAGTCCAAGTATATTGTCAGGATTTTGTATTTTTAGCGATGGTGTAACTGCCCCTACATCCTTGTCAGCAAAATAAGGGATGATGTGAAGTAGGGCATCAGCATCAACTTCTGAATCAGCATCCAAACATCCAATCATCTCTGTGCTACAGTTTGCAATACCGTAATTAAGCGCAGTATATTTTCCACCGTTCTCCTTTTGATGCAAAAGAATTTGTGGGTGATTGTTGTATTTTTTAACGATTTCCCAAGTGTTGTCTTTTGATCCATCGTCAACAATCATTATCTTTAATTTATCCTCAGGATAATTCATCTTCAAGAGTGATTGAATTGTTTTGTCTACTGTATTTTGTTCATTAAACACAGGAACCAAAATTGTCACAGAAGGATAGTCTGTGTTTTCAGCTTCAGTATCATTGTGACTCCGAAGTGCTTTTTCATCTTTTATTTTCTTCCTATTTTCAATTAATGTGACCATTAAGAAAACACTAAAGAAAACAATTAAAAATAGAGAGCTGTAATTGAAAAGTCCAACAATATATTGCATAAAATATGGGGTTTTTGAGGCTTATACCAAACTTAATCAAAAGATTTGGCTTTTGCCAGCTTTTGTTCTGTATAGTATAGCTGATTTAACGTTTTTTTCAATATGATATATACTAATAAAACTATGAATGATGCAAATACAAAGACAGATTTATCACTGGGTGAGGGTGGCCACTTACATCCAATGACTCAAACAATTAATGAAATTGTGAAGATTTTTGCTGAAATCGGATTTCAAGTTGCAGAAGGTCCTGAAATTGAGACGGAGTTTAATAATTTCGATGCATTAAACGTTCCAAAGGATCATACTTCCCGTGATATGCAGGATACATTTTGGTTAAAAGATGTAGGACCAGAAGGGGAGAGAATGCTTCCTCGTACTCACACTTCTCCAGTGCAGATTAGATTTATGCAATCGCATCAACCTCCATTTAGAATTGTTGCTCCAGGAAAGGTTTTTAGAAATGAATCAACTGATGCAACTCACGAGGCGGAGTTTTTCCAGATTGAAGGAATGTATATTGATAAGAATGTTTCTCTGGCAAATCTTAAATTTGTCTTAGAGTCTTTTGTCAAAAAGTTTTTTGGAGAAGAAACAGAGATGAGGTTTAGGCCGTCATATTTTCCCTTTGTTGAGCCAGGGTTTGAAATTGATATTAGATGGAAAGATAGATGGTTGGAAGTTTGTGGAGCGGGACTTGTTAGACCTGAGGTAATGAAGGCTGGAGGAATTAATCCGGAGGAATGGTCAGGTTTTGCATTTGGAATGGGGTTAGACAGAATGGTTATGCTTAAATATGGAATTGATGATATTAGAAATATGTATTCTGGGGATTTAAGATTCGTTAATCAATTTTAATCGATTTTTAAGCGTAAAAATCGTGCCAAAATCAGCAGATTTTGGCCAAGAATAGAAAATAAATATATAAAAATAAAAATACTAAAATGCTTATCTCACATAATTGGTTAAAGAAATATTTCACGGAGGATTCAGGTGGCGTGCAAAACTTGCCCGACACAAAAACTATAGAAGAAACTTTCACTATGGGTATCTTTGAAGTTGAAGCAGTTGAGACAATAACAGCTGGTGATTTAAACGATACTATTTTTGATGTGAAGGTTCTACCAGACCGCGCTCACTATTGTTATTCACACAGATATGTTGCGCAAGAGTTGGGTGCGCTTCTAAATATCAAGGCGCAATTGC
>CAIPFZ010000070.1 GCA_903864515.1 uncultured bacterium | reverse complement strand
ACAAGCAATCATAATGGCACCAACAAGAGAGCTTGCAATTCAAATTGATCAAGAATTACAATCCTTTATTAAGGGAATGAAAATCTATTCAGTTTGTTGTGTTGGAGGAGCTCCTATTGGAAGACAAATTTCTGAATTAAAATATTTCAATAACTTTATTATTGGAACTCCAGGACGTCTGAAGGATCTTATCGATAGAAAGAAATTAAATCTTTCACATTTCAAAAACCTTGTGCTTGATGAGGCTGACAGAATGTTAGACATGGGATTTATTAACGATATGAAATACGTTATGAGTCTTATGCCAAAGGATAGACAAACTCTATTCTTCTCAGCAACACTTTCACCTGATATTGAAAGAATCATTAATGACTTCTTAAATAATCCTGTTCGTATTTCTGTAAAGACTAGAGATACTGCAAAGAATGTTGATCAAGATGTTGTCTACGTAAGAGGTGGACAAAAGATTGATATTCTTCATGATCTCCTAATTAATCCAGAATTCCAAAAGGTTATAATCTTTGGAAGAACAAAGCACGGAGTAGAGAAGCTTACAACAATGCTTTCAGAGCGTGGCTTCAAAGCGGCTTCTATTCATGGCGATAAAGTTCATACTCAACGTCAACGTGCTCTAAAGGCATTTAAGGACGGTGAAGTTCAAATGCTTGTTGCAACAGACGTTGCGGCTAGAGGCCTTGATATTCCAAACGTATCTCACGTTATCAACTATGAACTTCCAGAAACTCACGATGACTATGTTCACCGTATTGGAAGAACAGGTAGAAGTGATAAGACTGGGAAGGCACTTACTTTTGTTGACTAAGCTTAAGTGTTCTAGCCAGCCAACACGTTTTAAGTGTAATACTACAAACAAAAAACGCTTCAATATTATTTGAGGCGTTTTTTTGTTGTGGATGTATTCTTAATTATGTATATACTTCTTGCTTATATTTATGGATATGTAACCT
Organism: uncultured bacterium; assembly: GCA_903864515.1. Classification (GTDB taxonomy): domain Bacteria; phylum Patescibacteriota; class Minisyncoccia; order Phycocordibacterales; family CAIZLB01; genus CAIJKW01. The sequence goes on along the minus strand of CAIPFZ010000070.1, from coordinate 6,683 downwards.
AATCCAATAAACACAAGACCAAGAACAACCAAAGAAACTGGCCAGCCTATTGAATCTGCAAAGTATTCGCCGGTTATGTATGACATGTGAAAAATTAGAAAGATTGTGCTCATTGTCAAAACCGCGTGACTTTTAATAAATATAGATAAGTAGAATCCGCAGAATATTAAGACAAAATAAAGTATGTGCCATGTTTCTGAATCCATGACTCTTATAAAACCTGCACCAAATAGTGCTATGGAACCAAAGAAACAAAGTAGGCCTACAATTTTTGTATTCCAGCCAGAACGAAATGTGTGCGCAAGCAATAAATAACTTACACCAATAATCATGAAGAAGTATTGATAGATTGTGTCATTGCTATAGTATGAACCATCCAGTATTGCTGCAACGGTAAAGTATGCAAATGTAGTCATATTTGCAATAGTGAATAATGTTAAGACAAAATTTTTGTGAACATAATTAATCAGGATGTAGAATAACGATATTACTCCAAATGTTATTGCAATGGGCCACGCTGTGTCTTGTACGATATTCAGTTCCGACAGCATGACTAAAGCACCTCCTGGTATAAGCATTCCACCCATGAAATGAAATACGAGTCCAATACTCTCCTGCGGTTTGCTTTTTATTAGGATTGAACCGAGAGCTGTAATAATAAATCCAAGACCAAGTGTGGTAAAAATTCTAATAGGTGATCCAATGTCTTCCCAGATTTGATAAAAGAAAATAATGATACCAATAACTACAATCAATGCACCTAATACATACAGCATCTTTGTTGTAGAAAGATTTGAAACTATGCTTTTTTGTGTAGGCTCTGTACTTGATTCGTTTCGATGATTTATGTCAAACCTATCGATTAATTCTTGCTGGCTAATTTCTCCTGTTTTTACTTTCACTGACAACTCTTGTAATAATTCTTCTTTATTCATTTTTTTTATAATTATGTATTAATTGTTTGTTCTACCAGGAATTACCCATCCAATAAATTTGAAATTATTTTGATAATAATATCTATCATTAGTATTTATGATATTTAACTTAAGTTTACTATTACCTTTTGTTAAAAAATAACCAAAAGAGGATCGACCTCCTCCAAAAACAAGAATATCTGATCCGCTGTTGTAGCTGCCGGTGATACTGACGCCATCAGGTGAAGTGATCAGGTTGTTAAGGGTAAATAATTTTGCTTCTTCAAGAGTTATTTCTCTACTCTCATTTTTTGCCGTATCATGAAAGAATAATCTAACCTCGTATTTTGGGGATTCAGTTACTTTTTTTAACGTAGATGTACCTGTTTGACTATATTCTTGATTTGAGTTGTCTATGTTTGCAGTGCGATCCTCTAGCGTGCTAATCTTACCATTTTCAACGGTGTATTTATTAGAAAGGTATGTATTGCAATTTCGTGAATAATTGTCGATATTGTCGCCACATGATGCATAGATAAAATTGTAATTAGTTGAAATAAAAAAGGAGGGAAGATATACACTAATTGCAATACCGATAATTAATATAGCTGGTAATGTAAAAGCAAGTATTAGGGTAAAATTTTTACGCAATGATTCTTTCATAAATTTAAATTAATTGAATAATGTCTAATTATATCATGTTTTATGACTTGGTAAGTACTATATTGTTCTAATGTCCCATGATGTTTGATGTTTGGTCCGCTACTTTACTGAAATAACTCAAGTAATGTTGTATAATGATACCAAGTAGGTTTTAGCCGATTTTATTATAAAATATTATTTAAAACATGATTTACATATTATTCGTTATTCTAGTTATAATCTTTTTTGCAAAGATGTCAGATATCAATGGCCGTATAGACCAATTGAAATCGGAAATTAATAAATTAAAACAACAGATGGGGGCGGGGCAGAGCTTGGAAAAGAATGCAGATCAAAATGTTCTGCAAAATCCAGGTGTTGCAGAATCTCATTCTCATACCCCTGCACATTCCACTCAAGGTTTAACTGCATCTCAAGCAGATCTTGCAACGGTCTCCGCTCATCTTTCCCAAAGACCAAGTGAGTCAAGACATGTTTCTAGTGAGCCAAGTTCTGAAGATGTATTTATTGCATGGCTTAAAGAAAACTGGCTTCTTAAAATTGGAGTCCTGATGATTCTAGTTGGATTTGGTTGGTTTGTAAGTTATGCGTTTATGCATGATTGGATTGGTCCAGTTGGTAGAATTGCAATTGGAATTGTTGCAGGAGCATTGATTGCAATTTTTGGAACAATGAGACTCGGCAAAAACTTAACTCAAGGAATACTATTTACTGTACTTGGTTCTGCTCTTGTAATTATCTCCATTCTTTCTGGTCAGTACTTCTATGAATTCTTTACTCCAATGATGGCGTTGGGACTGATCTTTATAATATCTTTCTATGTCAGCTTAACAGCACTTGCATACTCTACAGAGAAGCTAGCTTTGTATGGATTGGTGATTGCACTCTTGGCACCACTTATGTCAAATGTCGCATTTGATTTGGATCCGGTTGCAATGTATTTGTATTTACTTGTGATTTCAATTGCAACCGTTTGGATCTCTGTTGTTAAAGGCTGGCGAGCCGGTAATCCAATTGGGATTATGGGTATAATGCTTTACAGTTTGCCAATCATTTTAAGCTTCCATGGTAGTAGTATATTCACTAATGATTCTACAAAGTATTTAACATTGGCAATTGCATATATAATTTCATTCTTATATCTATTTGTTAGTGCCTGGAGTTTGATACAAAAAGACATGGCGGAAAAAACAAGTGGTGGAAAGGCAATTGGAGCAACAGCTAATGATGTATTTCTAACAGTAGTTAGTACATTAATGATTCTTGGATTTACAATGAGTCTTGTCCCAACAATTTTCCAATCTCTGGTATTAGCTCTATGGATGATTGCGTTTGCGGTATCTGGATTTATTGTCTTCCAAACAACAAAGAATGAAAAGCTGTTTTATATTCATTCATTAGTTGCAATATTATTCTTGGCAATAGCAACATCAGTAGAGTTAAGCGGAAAGACACTAACAGTTGCCTTTGCAATTGAGGTTGCAATAATTGCTATAGCATCATTCTTGGTAACAAATAGAATAAATATTGCTAAGGCATTTGGAGTGTTGATGGTGGTTCCAATGATGATGTCGATTGAAAGTATCGGATCTTCCAAGTGGTCATATGAATATGGAGCTGGAATTTTCCATGCAGACTTTGCAATCTTGCTTTTGATGGCAGTCTTGCTTGGGGTACTGGGATTCTTCTATAGAGCAAATCAACAATTAAATAGTGATGGGACAGAGGTAAAAGGATTTGGTTTTCATCATCTATCTTTAATTATTGGAACTGCATATTTGTTTATTATAATTTGGCTAGCATCTCATGCTGTTGTTGCAAATCAAGATACTGCGGTTCTGCTTAGTCTATTTATATATACTGTAGTTGGATTGGGAACATATTTTGTCGGATTATTCAGTGGAAATCATGTAATGAAAGGCTATGGTACGGTAATGCTCACTCTGGTTGTGCTCAGGTTAATTCTTGTTGATGTTTGGCAGATGGAGTTAGCTCTTCGAGTTGTTACATTCATTGTTCTTGGAGTTATGTTTATTAGCACGGCCTTTATTTCAAAAAATCAAAAATAATATGAGAAAAATACCATTCATCAGTGGATCAATATTGGCTATAATTGTCTTTGTTTTAATCTTGTCTTTTCAATCAGCGCAAGCGGTTGTTAAAGATTGGCAACCAGTAAGTGAGGTTGCAACAAGTACAAATGAGGGATTAATTAAGTCTTACAAAAATTACATTAAGGTACCATCACAAAACATTGTTGTACCAACGGTGTTGGAGATTCCTATCGATACTAATCAAATATATAGTGATTATTTTGGTGTATACAATGAAACACAGAAAAAATTTATTCCTCAATTATTGTTAAATAATAGTCAGATTGATTCTAATAGTGTTAAGGCGATAGACAGTAACACTAATGAAGATTTGGCTGGACTTTTTGATGGAGCATGCAATACAATGAAGGATTTTTATCTCAACAAGGGTGAAGATAAAAGTTCAGCAAAAATATCAATTTATTATTCTAAGCAAATTAAATCTGATTCATTGAATCTTGCCTTTGACTCTTATGTTTCTATGCCAACAACCGTTACTCTTAAAGCGTATGTTGATGGAACAGAGGTTGTTGTATTAAATAGGGTAAAGCCAAATTCATCGAGAATAAATTTCCCAATTACAACTTCTGATAAATGGATACTTGAACTTGAATATTCTCAACCACTTAGAATTTCAGAAATTCATTTAAATGATTCATTGAATTCTTATACAAAGAAGTATGTAAGATTTCTAGCGCTTCCTCAGAATAGTTATAGAGTATATGCAAATCCAGAAGTGGTTAATAGTTCATACGCTAATTATGAGGAGGCTCCAAATTTAGCATCTTCAATTGGGATTAAGAAGGCATTAAATTATTCTATTGTAAATAATCCAGCTTTTGTGCAGAGTGATACAGATGGAGATGGAATAGTTAATATATTAGATAATTGTATTAATACTGCTAATGCTGATCAGGCTGATGTTGATGAGAATGGTAGGGGAGATGTGTGTGATGATTTTGACAGAGATGGAATAATAAATCTTGATGATAATTGTGCTGAGACTCCAAACTATGATCAGAGAGATACTGACGGTGATAAAATTGGTGATGTGTGTGATACAGATGAAAGTAGGTTTACAGAGAGGTATCCATGGATTGTATGGGCAGGAATTGGATTTGCTGCCTTGGTGTTCTTGTCACTTTTGTTTGTTACTGGGAATAAGATAAGGAAGGAGAAGGCTATGATGGAGTAATTCGAAAGGGAAATTAATTTGAATGTAGTTTGTGCTATAATGGACAATCTATGGATTACAACAAAAAATCATTAGCATTACACAAAAAACACAAAGGAAAGATTGAGCTAAAATCAAAGGTTCCTCTTAAAACCAAAGAGGACCTTTCTTTGGCTTATACCCCTGGGGTAGCGGAGGTATGCAGATTAATCGCAAAAGATAAAAAGCAAATGAACTCGCACACCATGAGAGGAAACATGGTCGCTGTTGTTACTGACGGCTCGGCTGTGCTGGGACTTGGAAACATTGGTCCATATGCGGCCATGCCTGTTATGGAAGGCAAAGCGGGATTGTTTAAGGAGTTTGCAAATGTTGATGCCTTTCCAATTTGTCTAGACACACAAGACCCAGATAAAATTATTGAGATGGTAAAATTGCTGGAACCAACATTTGGTGGAATAAATCTAGAAGACATTTCAGCTCCAAACTGTTTTTATATTGAAGAGCGTTTGAAGAAGGAGATGAATATTCCTGTTTTTCACGATGATCAGCATGGTACTGCCATTGTTGTTTTAGCTGCACTTTTGAATGCATTGAAAATTGTTAAGAAAAATATTGGGGAAATAAAAGTTGTAGTAAACGGAGCTGGAGCTGCTGCAACTGCAGTCACAAAATTATTGATTAAAGCAGGGGTGCCCGCGGGGAAAATGATTCTTGTAGATAGCAAGGGGGCAATTTACGATGGGAGAGAAGGGTTGAATTCCTCTAAACAAGAGATTGCTAAAATTACAAATAAAAAGAAAGTGACGGGTCTGCTTGATTCTGCACTTAAGGAGATGGATGTCTTCATTGGGGTCTCTGTTGCAAATGCTCTTAAGAAAGAATGGATTGAGAGTATGGCAGAAAATCCTATTGTCTTTGCAATGGCAAATCCTAATCCTGAAATTTCATACGAGAGTGCTATGGAAACAAAGATTGCAGTTTTTGGAACAGGGCGATCAGATTATCCAAATCAAATAAATAATGTATTAGTTTTCCCTGGAATTTTTCGTGGGGCACTTGATTGTGGTGCAACAAAAATTACAGAAGAAATGAAGGTGGCCTCCGCACATGCCATAGCGTCACTTGTCAAAAAAACAGAATTGAAAAAAGATTATATAATTCCAAGTCCATTAGACAGGCGAGTTGCAAAAGTAGTAGCAAGAGCGGTTATGAAGGCTTGTAAAAAGTAGATTTATAGATCGGTATTATATAGACGAGTTCTGCCTTAAAACTTGTCTTTTTGTCATTTGCGATGGCTAAATTGATTAATATTAACCTTTTCAGGTCATGGGTGTATAATAGTGGAAGTGGGGCATGTCCGAGATATATCTTCATGGCTCCCAGTACAAAAGAAAATACTGTACAAATATAATGTAGATATGTGTAACACAAGCTCGATATTAATATTAAAAAATAACCAGCAGGTTCGATCTTGCTAAATCGTCCAAATGACGATTTTGAAGAATCACTCACTGGATCAAATTAAAATATATGACTGACACAGCAAAGACGACTCTATGGGTAATTATCATTCTAGTATTGGTTGGGGTTATATGGTGGTTTGTTGGTAGTAATCCGGATCAACAAAATCCAGAGACTCAACCAGCATCAGTTCAAGAAATTGAGATTCCAGTAGTCACAACTACTGAAGAAACTGTTGTAGAGGACGCAAGTACTTCAATCTCAATACAAGATAATACAGATGAAGCTCTTGAAGAAGATTTGAAAAAGGTTGATGATCAATTAAAAGCATTAAAGGCTGGCTCTACAAATTAATTTAAATTTAATAAAAAATTT
>CAIPFZ010000069.1 GCA_903864515.1 uncultured bacterium | reverse complement strand
TTACAATGATTTATTGACAAAGTTATATATATGAAATAGTATTTATATAAAGGCTTAAATTACAACTATGTCAAACAATATTGATAAAAATATACCCACAAAACTCTTAAATGACTTCCAAAAGCTTGGTTTTAGCGATAAAACCGCACGAGTCTACTACTCCCTACTCAGACTAGGTGAAGTTGGGGCTTCTAAGATAGTTAAAGAAACAGGGTTACACAATCAATTTGTATATAATTCGCTTAAAGAGCTAGAGGAGAAGAATATGGTCCGTTTCACACTCAAGAATGGCCGGAAACAATTTGCAGCACAGAACCCCGCTCTTCTGGTACTTGAAGCTGAAAAGCAAAAGGTTATTGCAGAAAATCTATCGCAAAACCTGAGTAATTTGATTGATTATGTAGATGAACAGAATTTTGATGTCATTAAAGGAACGGAATCTTTTATTGCATCTGAGTTTAAGGCACTACAAGATGCACCTAAAGGATCTGAATTTCTTGTAATTGGAGGGATTGGTGACGAGTGGGCTGAAACAATGGGAAACCTTCTTACAGAGTATGAATACCAGAGAAACAAAAAGGAAATCAGTGTGAAATACGTTGGGTCACTAGGGCAAGAAGAGCATATTAAGAATAAATATGATCCTAGAAACAACTTTAAATCCAGATTATTGAATGGTAGATTTGAAAATGAAGTAAATATGAGTATTTTTCCAAATGAGGTAGTGTTTAACCTCTTTGGAACACCGCATATTCGTTTCTCAATCAAAAGTCAGAAGATGGTTGAGAGTTATAAGAGGTTTTTTGATGTTTTGTGGAATATGGGGAAATAAACCTATTTAATAAAACCCCTAGAATTCAGCCTTATTTCTAACCTCCATATCATCGTCTAGCGTATTCCAAATATACATAAACAACCCTCCAAACATAGTGGAGATGATTTTTGATTCAATAATTATAGAATAAACCTCATTTTCCTTGAATGAAAAGAAAAATATATTGGTTCCGATTATTGCAAATGATCCACCAGGCCACTTCTTTGGCATTTCACGTGTAATTCTATAAGGATCACTCTTGTAGTGCTCATGCGAACTAAGCCCACCCGGAACGAGTAGAAACGTTGTAGCTCCAGTCTTTCTATTCTTCCTTGCTCTCCACTCAAAAAAGAATTTAGGGAATAACTCAGTCAATTGAGATTCAAAAAAGGCATAAACCAACTTCAATCTCTCTTGGACCATAACCTCCAACATGTGTTCAAAAGCTATTTTAACTCCCTCCACACCAATCAAAACCCTAGTTTTAGGATTATCCCTCTCCAATTTAAACATTCCGCTTAAATCGCCAAAGATTTCATTGAGCGCCATCTCCTTGTTTTTTAATATTCTTTTAAGATTCTCTGGATTCTCAGCCGAGTAATATTTTACATTGTTTTTCTTCCAACTAGAAACCAAGCCTTGAGATTCCAATTCCACTAATATGGCATAAACTGTAGTTCTAGGTATCTTACTTGCTGTAGCAACCTTATATACAGGCACATCTTGCTCGCGCAGTAGACTTACATATATTTTAGCGGCCTTTTCACTGATACCAAACTCCTCTAGTTTTTGTAATATTTCATCCATATTCTATATTGTGTCAGAAATACCGACAACAGTAAATAGTATTTTATATGGCTTATATATTAGTTATTTGGGAATATATAAAATACTTAATCGATTTTTGTGACAAAATATACAATGCAACATATAATAGTATTTGTAAACTAATATACAAACATGAAAAACAAAACAATTTGGACAATTATTATAATCGCACTAATAGCAACAATTACAGCCGTTAGTGTAAATAACTCAAAAAGATCAGCTGACACCATTAAAATAGGTGCCACCTTGGCGCTTTCTGGTAATCTCTCATATATTGGAGAATCAGAGAAGAACGGATTACTACTAGCTGTTGAGGATATAAACAAAGCTGGCGGAATTAAAGGTAGGATGTTGGAATTAAAGACAGAAGATAATCAAGGGCTAGCTAACCCTGCGGTGTCTGGAGTAAATAAGCTAATTAACGTGGATAAAGTAGATATTCTATTTTCCGCCTTTACTCACATCACTCAGGCAGTAAAAGATACAGCAGGTAACGCTAAAATACCGATGGTCTACGCTTCAGCCTTTGCAGAAATCGCAGAAAACAATAATTTATTCTTCAGAGACTATTTTGACACAAAAGACATGGGTAAAACTATAGCAAATCAAATGATTACAGATAATCACGTTAAAATTGCATATTTTGGTCAAAATAACACAGCTTGTAATGAATACTTAGGTACAGCAAAGGAAATATTCAACAAAGAAGGCAAGAATCTTGTTGCTGAATATATGTTTGCCCCAGAGGACAATGATTTCAAAACAACCCTAACCAAGATTAAGAACGTGAATCCTGATGCTATTTTCACATGTTCTCATACAAAATCAGATATTCTAATGAGACAAATGGATCAATTGGATATGATTAATATACAAACATATCAATTGCTCGCTCCGTTCTTACCAAGTGGAGACACTGCAGAGATTAGAAATCTCTATGAAAGAAACAAGACGGTGACAGGTTGGTTTGGATTCGTCTATGGATCACTGACAGAAAAACAAAAGGAATTCAAAGATAGATACGAAGAAAGATTTGGAGTAAAGCTTGCCGCTGACGTTACTTTTGCCTACGATGACGTAATTGCAATGTCTGGAGTCCTTGAAAAGTGTCTTGGCGCGGATGGTAAAATAGATAATGCTTGTTTTACAACAAACTTCACAAAGATTAATCACGATGGAATATCTGGAAAACTTAGCTTCAATGAGAAGGGAGTTTCACAAAGAGATACTCTACTTATGACAATTAAAGGTGGCGAGTGGGTGAATGTAAAATAATCAAGAAACATTAAATTAAAAAACAGACCTAATACCTAGGTCTGTTTTTTAATTTTAAAATACGACAGACACTACCCCAACACCACCGCCAAAAGCGCCAGCACCGCTGTCTCCGCCCTTAAAACATTCTGATTTATGGAGACAGATTTAATTTTTGAGCTTTCAAATAAAGCTATTTCTTTCGGAGACCAACCACCTTCCGGACCAATCAAGAACACCAAATCCTTATATATATTCTTTTTATTTAGAACATCTTTAATATTAATACCTCCCATATTACACACAAAAACACCAACTTCTTTTGTTTTTGACTCTAACAATTCAGAAAGTGCTTCATTTAGTCTCCTAACAGGAGTAATAACAGGCACATCTCCCCTTCCACACTGTTCAGACGCCTCAACCAATATCCTTTGAGAGCGTTGCATATTTAAATCTTTTTTAATTGTTCGCTCTGTAATAACTGGGACAATCTGTGTAACACCTAACTCTGTTGCCTTTTGTAGAACCAAATCAAAGTTATCATTCTTAATCAAAGACATTATTATTGTCACCTTAACCTTAGGTTTTTTAACTTTTATCTGGCCCGCAGCCTTCTTTTCAAGCGCTCCCTCCTTTTTATTAAGCTCAGCCTCCCCATCTTCAGCGCTTTTGCTAACCTCCAATATCCTCAAGACAGCCTCCCCTGTATCCAGTTTTTCAATAATAGCCAAATAGTCATTTCCAGATCCATCAAAAAGTATCACCCTACTTCCCGCAAGATACCTAAAAACCTTCTTCCATTGATTCAGAATTGATTCATTATCAAAATATCGTAAAACCAACTTTTCCTTAGGATTAATTTTATTCTTTATAAAGAATCGATGAAGTCTCATTGTTTTATATTTGGTTTGATTTTTATTAAAATTAGGGGTATTCTGTCTGTTATACAGAGACCCTGTTTCCGCGTAAAGATTGAAAATTTCTTCTAAATTTCTTTAGTTTTTCTGGATAAATTCAGTAGAAAATTCAATCTATCTTAAACACAGTTATCCCCACTATTATATATAATACACTTTGAACATGTTAATTCCAACAGTTATAGAAAAATCACAATTTGGCGAGCGCGCATATGACATATATTCAAGACTTCTAAGAGAGAACATAATTTTTCTTGGAGGACCAATTGATGATAATGTAGCAAACATTGTTATCGCACAACTTTTATTCCTACAAGCAGAAGATCCAAAAAAGGATATTTCTTTGTATATTAATTCACCAGGAGGATCCGTTTCTGCAACACTTGCAATGATTGACACAATGAACTACATCAAAAATGATGTATCAACAATTTGTGTTGGTATGGCAGCATCAGGTGGAGCAATGGTTCTTGCATGTGGAGCAAAAGGAAAGAGATACATATTAGATAATTCAGAAGTTATGATTCACCAACCTCTTGGCGGAACAGAGGGTCAAGCATCAGATATTGAGATTGCTGCAAAACACATCGTCAAGACAAAGGCAAAACTAGCAAAAATGATTTCTGACGCATCAGGTCAACCGATCAAAAAAGTTGAAGTTGATATGGATAGAGACTTCTACATGTCCGCAGACGAAGCCAAAAAATATGGAATCATAGATAAGATTTTATCTTAATAAAATAATTAAACTAAAATGAATATAGACCAAACAGACCTTGCGCTCATAATAATGGCGATAGGTATCGGTTTCGTCATCGGATATTTAATCAGAATACTTGTTGCATTAAGTACAAAAAACTCTCTAGAGTTGAATGCAAAAAAAATTAAAACGATAGCAAAAGAGGAAGCTGTTTTAACTATTTCACATGCTCAAGAAGAGGCAAAAAATATTATTGCTAATGCAAAAAAGGAAATAAAGGACAAAGAAGAAAATATTCAAAAGAACGAAGATCGATTAATTAAAAAAGAACAGACTATTGATAATAGACAAATTGAAATCGAGAAAGAACTACGAAAACTTGATGTATCTACGGAAAAAAATCTACTAAAAAGTGCGGAGTTGATTGAAAGAGAAAAATCAATTGAAAAAACAGAGGAAGAAAAGAAGCTTGAAATACAACGTATTTCTAAACTAACAGAAGAGGAAGCGCGAAGTATTTTATTCAGTAAAATAGAAAAAGAAGCGGAAGATGATTTAGTTAATAGAATAAATAAATTTGATTTATTTGCTGAAGATAAACTTGAAGATAAAGCAAAGGAAATATTAACAGCAACGGTTCAGCGACTAGCTTCATCGGTAAATGGAGAAATGTTTTCTTCAAACGTTACAATTCCATCTGAAGACATCAAAGGAAAGATTATTGGAAAGGAAGGAAGAAATATAAAAACTTTTGAAAAAGAAACCGGTGTAGAGGTCTTGGTTGATGAAGGACAGGGATATATTATGCTTTCATGTTTTGATCCAATAAGAAGACAGATTGCAAAGATTGCACTTGAAGCACTTGTTACGGACGGAAGAATTCAACCAGCAAGAATTGAAAAGGAAGTTGAGATAGCAAAAGATGCGATAATAAAAGAAACAAAGAAGTTGGGAGATATGGCGTGTTATGAAACTGGAGTTATTGGACTCGATCCAAGAATTTCAACAATACTTGGAAGACTTCAGTATAGAACAAGTTACGGACAAAATGTTTTACAACACTCAATAGAATGTGCACACATCGCTGGAATGTTAGCAGAAGAATTAGGAGCCGATGTTGCAGTTGCCAAGGCGGGAGCGCTATTGCACGACATAGGAAAAGCACTGGATCATGAGGTAAGTGGGAGTCATGTTGATATTGGAAAAAGATTGCTAGAAAAATTTAATGTTGATAAAAAAATTATTCAAGCAATGCAATCACATCATGATGAATACCCTTATGAGACATTGGAAGCAAGAATAGTACAAACTGCAGATGCACTATCTGGCGGTAGACCCGGGGCAAGAAGTGACACGCTAGAGAATTATATTAAGAGATTAAATGATTTAGAGGACATTGCAAATTCATTTGGTGGTGTAGATAAATCTTATGCACTACAAGCTGGAAGAGAGATAAGGGTCTTTGTATCACCGGATAGAGTGTCTGATTATGAAGCAAAGAATATGGCTAGAAATATAGCAATAAAGATAGAAAGAGAATTAAAATATCCTGGAGAAATTAAGATAACCGTCATTAGAGAAAACAAGATTACAGAAATAGCTAGATAAATAAAGTTGAAAATAGTCACATTTGACGTAAATATCAAAACGTGTCAAAACTTTATAAAGCCTTTTCAACACTTGATTCAAAATATGGCTTAATATATAATCAATAGCAAGGTTATAGCGGTCGACAATTATAAAGAAACAATTACTTCAACAAACATGAATAAAGCAGCATTGGTTGACAAAGTAAATGAAGTACTAGGAACAACAAAAGTTCAAGCTGAGGAAGTTGTAAATGCTATCTTTGATGGCATCACAGCATCACTTAAGAAGGGCGAAGAAGTTTCAGTAGCTGGTTTCGGTATCTTCTCTGCAAAGAAAAGAGCCGCACGTTCTGCTCGTAACCCAAGAACAGGAGAAATCGTAAAGGTTGCAGCTATGAACGTTCCAAAGTTTAGAGCAGCAAAGGCTCTTAAGGAAGCGGTTAAATAATTAAATTTTATTTAGAATACTCCGGTCTATCTAATAGAACCCGCAGATTTCTAAATTGGTTAGATAGTTTCCACTTAACAAAGTGCCCCAGTGAAAGCTGGGGTGTTTTGTTGGATGGTTTTTTATCAAGTGCTTTTAGATTTAAATATGATAAAATAGCATCAAATGAATAAAACTATTAGTAGCTTAATAAAACTTGGTTTTTCTGAAAACGACGCTGTGGTTTATTTAGCCTTAGCTGAACTCAAGACAGCCACTTCCAATCCCCTGATAATCAACACAGGGCTCCACAGAAGCCTTGTATACACATCGCTAGAACATCTGGTCGCCAGAAAATTGGTATCTGAGTTTGAAATAAAAGGTAAAAAAACATTTTCTATTGTATCCCCTGATATTTTAATTGAAGAGTTTGAAGAAAAGCAAAAGATTGCCATGGATGTTTCAAGTAAAATAAAAATGAAGATGTCTGCGGAAACTCAAGAAATTACAATACATAAAGGTAACGATGAATATTTAGCCCTTTTAACATCTCTAATCAAACAACTACCGCGCGGTGGATCAAAGTATATTATAGGTTCTGGCGGTGAAGATTTTATGGAGGAAACAATGAGACCAATCTGGAAAAAATACCATACTGCCGTAGACAACGCTGGTATTACAATTAAAATGATTGGGTATAAAAATCAAAAGAGTGCATTTCAAAAAGAAACTGAAAAAGAAGGCTCCTATGAGGTGAGGTATTTAGATGCAAGCACTGAAAACCCGGCCGGTGTTCACATATATCCAGAGGCTGGCGTTGTTCTTAATATTATATATTCAAACAAAGAACATACTGTCACTGCAATAAAAATCAAAGATCAAAGTTTAGTAAAAGGATATTTGAACTTATTTAATACCCTTTGGAATAACTAAAAATACAAAAAGCAGACACTTTCATGTCCACTTTTTGAGGTGCGGTTCACTTTTATGTCTGTTTTTAATTAAATTCTCAAAACTCTCCAAATCTTAGATTTCAATGAATCTTACAGACTAACAGGATTTCCTTTTACTAATTTATATACTGACTCCTTAATTCTTGCTCCCCCATCCTTATCGATCGTAATAGTACCAGTTATTCCTTGATAATTTGAAACTTTCAGTAACTCTGCTGAAACCTTATTTCCAGTTACATTTCCAGAGATTTTTGGAAGAACCACGTCTGTTAACACCTTAACGGTATCGTAAGCAGGATGAGTTGTTAATGGTAATATTGCTGGTCTTCCAACTTTTTGAATAAACTTTGTCTCAAAATCTTTAACATTTGAATTGTTCTTTGCGGAATCCCAGTAAGCAAGCAGTGCTCCTTCAGCTGCGCCATTTGCATTTTGTTGTGCAACGGGACTTGTAATAGTACCGGTAGTCATGAATTTGGCTTTTATACCAAGCTCTCTAGCTTGCTTCATGATAAAACCCTGTTCATCGTGACCTAGAATAATTAAGGCATCTGGATTGTATTCCTTGATTTTAAGAAGTTGAGCTCTATAGTCAGTATCATCATAATTAAAACCTTCTTTCATTGTGATACCACCATTTTTTGAAAACTCAGAATCAAACGCGTTTGCCACAATTGACATAAAACTATCTTTTGTTGAGTACATAACAGCAGCCTTCTTTCCCCCATTGTTTGACAAATTTTGAGCCAATGAAGTACCGATAGACTCAGTTTCTGTTGCTATACAGAAGATATTTTTACTTGCACTAGCTAAATCCTTATTACAATCAAGTGGGTCTATTATCACCACTCCGTCAGCCTTAGCTTGATCTGCAACAGCAAATACACCGCCATAAGTCGAAATTAGAATTATCTTTACCTTATCAACATTTACAAGCTTATTGTAAGCATTTACTGTATCCTTTGATAGATATTTATCATCCTCTACAATAAGCTGTATTTTCCTACCATTTACACCACCTTTAGCATTTGTTTCATCAACAGCCATTTCAATAGACTTGATAGCATCCATTCCCAAAACTGCAGATGGACCTGTAATTGGGCCGATATAACCCATCTTAATAACATTGTCTTGATTTGAATTATTGTTTACACCTAATATTATTAGGATAAATATAATAGCAATTACGGCTAATCCTAAGGCGATTTTAGTTGTTTTTTTCATAAATTGTTTGTTTATAGTATTTTATTAAGTATTGACTCTTCTGACATTGTGTATTGTAGACTATTCTTAGCATTTTGTCAACTGTTTTGGTTGACAAATAGCATGTGCTTTATATACGGCCTTAGATAAGGTCATTTGAGTCGATTAATTAACAAAAAAATAGCGAAAGAAAAAAGCAAGGTTTTATACTTGCTTTTTTTTGTTTCTAATTTAAATTGAAAAACCAATCTTTATACTGTGCGGGATAAGGGAATCGAACCCTTGTCTACTGCTTGGAAGGCAGTCATTCTACCACTAAACCAATCCCGCTTGTTTTTAAACTATATCAAAAATAGCGTAAAAGTAAATAGTTTTAATAAATCGTGCTAAAATACTAAGTAAGTTAAAGCGATCAAATATTAAAAGACCATTAAAACATGAACAATATTGGAGAATTAATCAACAATTCAATATCAATCTTACAGAAAGGTTTTCTGTTAATAATAGGTTTTTTCAGCTTTCTTAATCCAGACACATCTTCAATTAACACAGCAAACATTGAAGGGGGAAAACTAATATCACCTGTCAATTCCCTATTTGTCTTTTCCACACCAAATATAGTTTTTTCCAAAAACACACCCGAGGAAAGAGCAAATGAGATAATTAGCACTCTCAATATATCAACAGACAATCTTTCACTTGTTCCAACAGACAAAGATCAATTGGTAAAATCTATTGATAAATTAAGCAAATTAGACATTAAAGCGCCAAACTATTCAACATTAAAGACTGGCGGGTACAGAAATGAGGATGCTGTAAAAAATACCCCCACAGAAACCAAGCCGGAAGCAAAAGTAATCAAGAGTCTTGATAGTAGTGTTGTTAATATAAGATGCGAAAGCAAAACAAGTAAGACCCTTAAAGTTATTACCGGAAGTGGAGTAATTATAAGCTCATCTGGTTTGATTTTGACAGCAGCACATGTTGCTGCACCAATTTATGGTCAGCAAAATACAAATAAATACGACTGTTTCGCAAGAATTAATAATCCAGCTACAGGAAATTATTCATTAAGAGTTGTTTTTATTGATCCAAACTGGGTTTCTAAGTATTATTCTGTATTTGATAAAAACCACACGGAAACTGGTGAACATGACATAGCTATATTACAAATGGACATTTCCAATCTAAGTAGTGTTAGACCCGCAGAGATATCAAGAGCTTCAATAAATAATAACGATTCAATATCAATACAATCTTATCCATCAGATGTTTATGGAAAGCTGGGTGTATTTACAGTATTACCAAGAAAATCTGAATCAAACTCGATAGGCGGTCTTTTAAACTTCGATGGAAGCTCATATAGTCCATATAGCCTAATTGAAACAAAACCTAGTTCCTTGGGGCAATCTGGGGCTTCTGGAGGGGGTATTTTTAATAATCAAGGACATCTAATTGGAATTATTTCAAATTCTGTTCCATCGGAGATTTTATTGAAAAATAAAATAAGAGGTCTCACTATTGATTACATAGATGAAAGAATCAAGGCTAATCTTGGTAGGTCTATTTTTGAGTATAATCAATAATAGATATACGACAAACGATATATAGCAACTCTGATTTGATGGGTATTTTAAAAACTGCCCTTTCCCCTATTTTATCTCCCCATTATTAAAAGCATCCAATACAAACTTTTGTTGTATTTTAATAACATTATCCCAATTGTCATTAGAATCTAAATTATTCACTTTCTCATAACCGCAGGTCTCACATTTGTTAGTAACCCTGTATTTATCTTTCTTAATCTCTATTTTAATAGGCTTCATTAAACCTTGGCATTCTGCCAATCTATCTCCAGGATTTATATCCACATGTTTACTCCACAAACAATTAGAACAGTGATCTGTGTAACCATCTCCCTTGACCTCAAATTTACAGACGTCACAAATAAAGTTTTCTTTTTTCTTGGTGAATTTTTTACTCATAGAATAAATATAATGTTAATAATTAAGATAATAACCTTATTGTACGAGCTTGGACCATCTTAAATCAACTATTTTGTCGGGGCGCCGGGATTCGAACCCGGAGTCACTTGCTCCCAAAGCAAGCATGTTAGCCGTTACACCACGCCCCGTTGTTGGAACAAGC
>CAIPFZ010000068.1 GCA_903864515.1 uncultured bacterium | reverse complement strand
TTGTATTGTATGGGGTTGGGTGGTTATAAATGGGGATAACTTTTTTTACTATTCCACAATAATAATTAATGAGATATCAGGAAATTTAATCGACACAATATAGACCTTTATAATCCCCTACTTTATGCTAATATAATTATATAAATTAATAAAAATATGAACGAAGATACAAACACAAACAGTGGAGCTGAAATGGACGCAAAAGACGGCTCAAAAACTGAAAATACAACCAGCACCCCAGCTTTTACCCCCAACATCCCCTCTCAACTTCTTAAACCCTATGACCCAACAGAAGTAGAGCCTCGTATTCAAAAACAAGAGCGAGAAAGTGGATTTTATAATCCAGATGTTTGTATCAAAGAAGGTATCACCAAGCCTGATGCCCCTGTTTATAGCATAATTCTTCCACCACCCAATGTAACAGGAACACTTCACATGGGTCACGCTCTTGGATTTACCACTCAAGATATCGCAATTAGGTATAAGCGCATGCAAGGATTTAGAACTCTCTGGATTCCCGGAACTGATCATGCTGCTATTGCAACTCAATCAATGGTTGAAAAAAATATTCAAAAAGCAGAAGGATTAAATAGACATGACTTAGGTAGAGAAGAATTGTTAAAGCGCATTGGTGAATTTGCACAACAAAGTAGAGACACAATTGTCTCCCAACTTCAAACACTCGGCGCTTCAGTTGACTGGTCAAGAGAGGCTTTCACATTAGATGATGAGAGAAATTTTGCAGTTAAGACAGTTTTCAAAAAAATGTATGATGATGGCCTTATATTTAAAAAGAACAGAGTTATCAACTGGGACCCAAAGGGACAAACAACAATTTCTGATGATGAAATAGTTTATGAAGACAGAAAGGCAAAGTTTTACACTTTCAAATATAGTAAAGACTTCCCTATCGCCATTTCAACAACAAGACCTGAAACAAAATTAGGAGATGTTGCCGTTGCTGTTAATCCAGATGATGTACGTTATAAGGAATTTGTTGGAAAAGAATATGAAATAGATTTTTGTGGCGCACCAATCAAAATAAAAATCGTAGCGGACCATGCAGCTGAAATGGATTTTGGAACTGGAGCTGTTGGTATTACACCAGCACACAGTATGACTGACTATGAAATTGCACAGCGTCACAGTCTTCCAATGATTCAGGTAATTGATGAGAAAGCTCGCATGATGGTTGGCTCGCCGGAGATAATTGGCAAAAAAGTTGCAGAAGCACGTGAGATCGTAGTTTCTTGGCTTAAAGAAAATGATTTACTTATTGAGGAAACAGAAGTTGATCAAAGAGTTTCAACAGCAGAAAGAACAGGTGGAATTATTGAACCGCTTCCAAAACTTCAATGGTTTGTTGCTGTTAATAAGCCGTTCAAGCTGGAACACTCAAACATTAAAGGAATTGAATCTGGATCAGAAACAACACTCAAAGAAATAATGCAAAAAGCAGTTTCAGGGGGTCAGGTTGAAATGTTGCCAGAACACTTCTTGAAGACATATTTCAATTGGATAGATAATTTGAACGATTGGTGTATCAGCCGTCAAATCTGGTACGGACACAGAATTCCTGTTTGGTATAAGGGAGATGAGATCTATTGTGGAATTGAAGCACCAACAGGCCCTGATGCAAATGAGTGGATACAAGATGAGGACACATTAGATACATGGTTTTCATCAGGACTTTGGAGTTTTTCAACAATGGGCTGGCCTACAAAATCAGAAGATCCTCAAGGTGATTTTGCAATATATCACCCAACAGACCTTCTGGTTACCGGACATGACATAATATTCTTCTGGGTAGCTCGCATGATTTTAATGACGGGATATGTTCTAGGAACTGTCCCCTTCCATAAAGTTTTGTTTACCGGAATGGTTCGCGATATGAAAGGAAGAAAATTCTCAAAGACACTGGGTAATGGAATCGATCCTATAGAAATTGCTAACAAATTTGGAATGGATGCAGGTAGAATGTCACTTATATTTGGAACAGCACCTGGAACTGACAGTAAAATCGATGAAAATAAAATCAAAGGTTACAAACACTTTGCAAATAAGATTTGGAATGTAACAAGATTTATTTTAACAGCAACAGAGGGCTTAAATGATACTGCAAATAACAATGAAATTAAATTCACTGACAGAGATTTAGAGCTAATAGAAAAGAGAAATGAAATTTTTAAATCTATATCCACAAATATGGACAACTTAAAGATTCACATTGTTGCAGAAGACCTGTATAATTATACATGGAAGGAGTTTGCAGATATTATTCTTGAAGATAGTAAAGAAATTTTTGCCGATGTAGATAACATGAGCGATGAATCAATCGCACAAAGAAAATCTCGCGCAAGATTTTTATTAGAAACATTGGCGTTAGTTGTAAAGACATTGCATCCGTTTATGCCACATGTTACTCAAGAAATTTGGTCACTTCTTCCCGCAGAACTTAAAACTCGAGAATTATTAATGACCGAACAATGGCCAACCTTTTAAACACACTATCAGGATACCTAGAAATATTACGCGGTCTGCCGCTTTTTACAATTGAGATTTTTATGTACGCCCTAATGGGTGGTGTTTTACCTGCAATCTTTTGGTTATGGTTTTGGATGCATGAATCAAATGACCACCATGAACCAAAAGATGTTATTTTTCTATCTTTCATAGTGGGAATGATTGGTGTTTTTGTTGTATATCCCCTTCAGAAAATATCTATTAGTATATTCAATCTAATGGATGGTGAACTATCTTCAATCTACATCTGGGCAATCATTGAGGAAGCGGTTAAGTTTGGCGGAGCTTGGATTATAGCTCTGAGACACAAACATATTTTTGATCAACCAATAGACTCTTTTATATATATGATGAGTGTTGCATTAGGCTTTGCTGCAATGGAAAATACATTGTTTTTATTAACCCCATTATTCAATGGTGATGTGGTAGCGAGTGTGCTAACTGGCACAGCAAGATTTATGGGAGCTAGCCTACTTCACGTTGCTGCATCTGGCGTCTTCTCTGTCTTTATCGGATATAGTTTTTATAAAAAAGAATTAGGTAAAGCTACTTGGGCATTTATTGGATTGATAGTTGCGGGAATAATTCACACCATTTTTAATTATATTATTGTGATTAGTGATGAGCAGAATATGTTTATCGCATTTTCATTCGTTTGGATATCTATAATTCTCCTTATTCTATCTTTGGAGAAAGTTAAAATGATTAAGAAGTTCTAAAAGAACTATTGATGTATGAGGGTGTTTTGAATATTTTACAACTCATGCATTTACATTATAGGTCTAGCGTTTTTTATCTTAATATCTTATAATTAGTATAAATAAATTAATATCAAAACATGAAAAAAAGATCCTTTTTTGAAAGACTAACAGGGGCGGTTAATATTGACGAGGATGAGCAATTGGAAGAAGCAGAAGACTATGATTTCTCTCCTGCAAAAAATGCAAAGCCAATTAGCTCTGGTCCTAAAAAGAATATTCAAGTTCATCCTCAATTTGATGACAAAAATAGATCTTCTTGGATGGATGACTCTTCAGCTGACAGTGAGCTATCTATTGATGTTTATCAGACACAAGATGATGTTATTGTTAAAGCTATGATTCCTGGAGTTAAAAAGGAAGATTTGGAAATTAATTTAACTAGAGATTCTGTATTACTTAAGGGTATTAGAAAAGAAGAAAAGATAGTTGCCGATGATGACTACTTCCACCGAGAGCTGTATTGGGGTTCATTTTCTAGAAACATTCAATTGCCGCACGAGGTAGACATTGAACACGCAGAAGCTGTAGAATCACAAGGTATTTTAACCCTTAAATTACCAAGAGTTGATAAGGACAGACAAATGAAAGTTAGGATTAAGAGTATATAGATATAATACATTGATAAATAAGGGTATTTTGGGAGGTTTTTGATAGATATAATAAAAAGGCTTGACAAAATCATTATGTGGTTATATAATACTCCACATAGTTCTTTTAAATGTTGATTGATTCGGATGGTAATTCAGATGGAGACCAGAAGGTACGTTCATGTATTTTATCTCTATTGTAGTTGTTTATAAGTTTTTAGGCAGATATTACTTAGTTAACTGCGGTTAGCTTGGTGGTATCTGTCTAAACAACCAAACAAACAACCGAACAAAAGAAAGAGATCAGACCATGACAACCACGAATAAAATCATACTCGCACTCGCAACCCCGTTCATCATCCTCGTGTTATTTGCGTTACTGATTCCCGCAACGTATTACACAAGAAAGCTGTATGTTCACTACTTCGGCACCCCAAGCTGGAACATACCTAGCCTATCGGCGACAGGACCAGCCATGACTCCTGCAACGGTGCCCGTCACCACCCCCAACCAAAAACCCGGAGGACTAAACCCCTTTGCTGGCCAACCCCTAGATCCGACCCCTGGTGCTTATCGCGCCAAGTGGAGCCAAGTTTCTGGCGGAAAATCCAACCGGATTTTCCTCTGGAAACCAACCGGAGAAATTCGGAGGGATAATAGGCTTGTAAACCAGGAGACCGAATTCCTGGTGGAGGGCCACTGGGTATGGGACGTAGAGGGAAATCCCACCATGCCGTTGCCTAACTAAAGGACGACATATCGGCGCCCCGTGAATACGGGGCGGACAACCAATCAGCAAACAAAACCCGAGGTGTATGAAAAACCATCTCAAAACAACCGCTTGCGTAGCCAAAAAGGCACGCCGGCGGTATTTTTTATCTTAAAAACTCGCTTGACAAATATGTCTTATGGTTATATAATATAAGCATAAAGTTCTTTCAAATACATAGGTTTTTAAGGGTACTTAGGTAGATTATTTTTCATTCATATTTTGCTTTTACTGATTGTTTTTGGAAGTTTTAGGTAGATATTACTTAGTTAACACATTGTTAGCTGGATGATATCTATCTAGAACAGCCAACAACCAAACCAATAGAGCAAAAGAAAAATGAAAACGACCATTAAACTAATCACAATCACCATCCTTAGCTTCCTTCTCGCCGCGTGCGGGGGGATGCAAATCCAAGTCGGCCCCGTTGCCACCATCGGGTGGAATGGGTTCGGAGATGGAGGGGGTCGTCAACAGATGACTCCACCCAACGCACAAACAGCTCACCAACAACAAACCGGACCCCGGTACACACCAGGACAGTTTGTGAGCAACGACTGCTTCGGCAATCAGCCAGTCCGGCCAACGCGGGGGTGTGTGAGGATCAAATGGGAAGACGCCTTCGGACCGCAAGGTCCGTGGATCAATGACTTTGGGCGCGGTCGCGCTCAGGTTCAAAGCATACCCGTTGGGCAAATGATTTTGTTTGACCAACAGAACAAGTGGGCTTGGAAGGAAGCCTGCGGCAACAGGGTTATGATGGCTATACCACCACTACCCCAACCGCAAGCAAGACCAGTAGTCCAACAGCAGTGGGGAAGGCAACAAGCAATTGTCTGCGAACCCCCAATAATGAGACAACCTTGCCCACCGCCCATGATCCAGCCTTGCCTACCAAGACAACCCCGGCTGGTGTACATTCCGTACCCCCAGCAACAGCGATGCCGTTAACCTGGCGTCATTCACCCCGTTCTAAAACCTAAAACCAAGCGACTCGGATCCCCACAAGGACCGAGTCGTTTTTCTTTGCCTTAAAATTCTAACGCTTGTCTAACTCTGGTGCCGAGGGCCGGGCTCGAACCGGCGACCCCTTCCTCTTCAGGGAAATGCTCTACCAACTGAGCTACCTCGGCATTTATATGGTGTTGCGCCACTCTGTGCACTATCCACCTTTAACCTATCTTAAAACTTCTTCAATGCATTAAGGATATCAATTCCACCATTATTTTCAACCCCTCCAGTCAATGAATTTATACTACCATACAATTTTAACATATTCTCAAGATATGGCTGAATATAGTAAAAAGTACCCAATGTAAAGCCAATAATAATGACCCACTTGATTATAGAAACGGTATAGGATATACGATATGCATTATGAAGACGTCTGACCATTTTATTATTCTCCACCATCATCTCCTTGATCTCGTCTAAATCATCTCGCATTTCCTTAATTTCTTGTTCTATGGATTCATTCATGATTGAATTTTATATTTTACGATTTTTATTACATTCAGCTATACTGCTGAAATTATCAAATTAACTATTCTGTACCCATCACACCGCTGATTACAACTATATCATATCACTAGACACTTTTCCAGCGAGCAACAATTCCACAAGGAAGTAGGATTGGGGACATATTTGAATCCCCTTTTCTACCTACTTCCCCATATGACTTGTTCTCCATTAGTTTTCCAAAACCATTTAAATCCTGCTCAATACAAAGCTCACCATGTTCAACAACACCACCTCTACTTGCAATTAGATTTTGCAAATTTTGAGCATATGCGATTGATGAATACCCCGCCGCATATCCGTTCAAAATCAAAAATAGAGCATCATCTGAAAGTAATTCAAAAATTAATTCCAAGAATGGTAGAAAGTCTTTTTCGATTTTCCAAACCTCCCCTTTTGCACCTCGTCCAAAAGCTGGAGGGTCTAGAATTATTCCATCATACTTATTTCCTCTTCTAATTTCCTTTTTAATAAATGAAACAGCGTCTTCCAAAATCCATCTAACAGGTGCTTCTTTTACTCCAGCAAGCTCTGCATTTTCATTTGCCCAAGTTACAGCCCCCTTTGATGAATCTACGTGAGTAACATGAGATCCCGCCAAAAGACACGCGACGGTTGCTGCACCCGAGTATCCAAAAAGATTTAATATTTTTGGAGGGTTTTCCTTAGAGAATTTTTTAGAACCCCCATCTGAATCATCCAAAGATTTTTTAATCAACTCCATTGACCATTTCCAATTTGTAAATTGTTCAGGAAAAATTCCAGTGTGTTTGAATGGAGTTAGTCTTGCATAAATATTTAACGATGGTAAATCATCGCCCATTTCAAATTTAACCGGCCACTTTTCTGGTATTGATCTTGTCTTAATCCAATTTCCAGTATCCTCATCTTCTTCTCCAGATTCATTATCATTTCCTCCTCTGTTGTTTTTTCTATCCCCCATTCTTCCTCCCCTTCCACTTCCCCCACCATTTCCAGATTTAGCAAATACTGCATCAATATTTGGCCAAAGATTAAGATTATCAGCTGGTGCCTTGGGAACAAATCCACTTACCATACTATTACCACCCGCTTGACCAGCGGACATCTCTGACCCTAAAGAACCATCAATAGACATACCAACAACAGCCTTAGGCCACAGCGCCTGAGGATCTGGTCTTGCAATCAAATATTCACCGTATCTCTCCAATTTGAAACCGTTTCCAGCATCAATCAAAGCGTATTCTTTTTGGGGTTTG
Organism: uncultured bacterium; assembly: GCA_903864515.1. Taxonomy (GTDB): domain Bacteria; phylum Patescibacteriota; class Minisyncoccia; order Phycocordibacterales; family CAIZLB01; genus CAIJKW01. Next base: position 9,674 of record CAIPFZ010000068.1, on the reverse strand, counting down.
AATATAAACATTTAACTTATAATACTACAATTCAATAACTAAATAAACCTAATGTAAAATGTGCCACCAGCAGGAATCGAACCCACATCAATCCCTTAGGACGGGACTGTTCTATCCATTGAACTATGGCGGCAACGTGCAATTATTAATATAGTAGGTACTTGGTAACAATCACTTGGCTATACTATATAAATGCACGATAATAAAGAACTGCTATTCATCTAGACCATCAAACTCTCCACTACTTACTCTCAATTCCCAACAATTCTACGTCAAAAATCAAAGTAGCGTTTGGTGGAATCATAAATCCTCCTCTACCATCTGGAACTCCTGCGCTACCATAGGCCTTCTCACCAGGAATAACTAGACGCTTCTTTTCTCCCACCTTCATACCAACCATTCCTTCATCCCAACCTCTAATAACCTGTCCAATTCCAACAATGAATTCAAATGGTGTACCTCTATCAACTGAGCTGTCAAACTTTGATCCATTCTCAAGTGTACCAACATAGTGAACTTTTAATTTATCTCCTGCTTTTGAAACTTTTTCTGTATCCATTTTTTTATTTGTATTATTCTTATTAATATCTGAATTAACAACCCCCACATCACCTGTGGATGTAGCTGAAGAAGTTGCTGTGAGTGTAGCGTCTAACACATTTGCATTTGAATTTACCAATGCACTATTATCAGTTTTGTAATTAATAATATACAAAGCTAATAAAATTATTGCAGCTACAATGACTATATATGTAAATTTCTTCATATCCATATTTATATTTTGTAATTAAATTTTAATACCGACTTTTTTTGCAACAATCTCCTTGTCAAAACCAATGAAAACTGAACCGTCAATATCTATTACAGGAACACCCATTTGCCCCGTTTTTTCTATCATCTCTTTGCGTTTTTCTAAATCAACAGCTACATCATACTCTTCAAACGGAACATTATTTTCTTTAAAAAACTCTTTAGCCATGACACAAAAGGTACATGACGGTGTACTGTAAATCATTATTTTCATAGACTCACATTATATACCACTAAGGCTTTTTCTTGAAGACCCCAACAACACCATTCCACAGTTTTTTAATAACGCTAGGTTCATCCTCAACGGGGGCAGGTATTTCTTTATCCACAACAAGTATAACATTCTCGCCCGGGCGAACTACATCAAATTTAGACCTTATTTCCTTCTCCAACCCCTCATTTGTATTCAATTCATTAACTTTTTCAGTTAAATTTTTACGTCTCTCTTCCAGCTCCGCCTTTTTAGCCATAACCAAAGTCATTTCCTCATCACTAGAAATTTGTTTTGCAGATATACTCACCAATCCTTTAGCAACAAGAACAATCAACACAAACAGCATAAAAAGAACCCATTTTGAGTATCCCTTTTTGACCTGATTATCTTTATGTTGAAATTCTTTCATTAACTGGTATATTATAGACTATATGTTTCTAAATCCAAAACATCAAAAGAAGGTTAAAATTGTATGGGGTATAATCTGTGTATTGATCATAATTTCAATGATTCTACTTTATATACCTGCATTATCTAGAGGGCTATAATATTAGGCTTACAATAGATATTCCCACTAATCTAGATTTTTATTCAAAACCTAGATTTCTAAGATCTGTGATATTTTTCAATTACATCATTGGGTGAACCAATCTCTTTTATTATTCCACCCTCCAATAGCATTGCCCTATTACAGTATCTCTTGAGGACAACAGAATCGTGACTAACAAGCATTACCGCCGCCCCACCCTTTATTAATTCCTCCATTTTTTGCGTTGCCTTTTCTTGGAAATCATCATCCCCTCCAGCAGACAATACTTCATCTATCAACAAAATATCAGGATTACGATGGCTAATACAATTAATCATTACTGAGAAATTTAAACGGGAAAGCATACCTGTTGAGAATTGATATACCTTCATATCAACATGGTCTCTCAATCCTGAGAAATTGACAATATCGTCAAACTTTTTTCTAATATCTCTTTGACTAAGCCCCAAGACTGATCCCATGAGATATATATTTTCTCTCATGGTAAGCTTTGGCATAATCCCCTGCTCCACTCCAGTTAAATAGACCACTGTGCCGTGGGTTTTAATACTTCCTGAAGACGGCCTATATATCTCTGCAATCAATCTAAGTAAACTACTTTTTCCTGAACCGTTTTTTCCTATAACACCCAACACCTCACCTGAGTGGACGTCAAATGAAATATTATCAGCTACAATAATTTCCTTTTTTTCTTTCTTGAATGTTATAAAATTTATAAAAATAGAAAGAGCTCCAAGCTGGGATTTGCAATCAGCGCTAAATCTTTTTGAAAGATTTTTTACCTCTATTCTTTTTATAATTTCTTTTGTCATATTTTTATAGTCTTTCAGCTAATTTACTTTTATTCTTCTCAAATACATAGAGACCAATTGCAAAAACAAGGACACTTGAAACCAGCGCCAATACAAACGTCCTTATCTCCACAATTCTATGGAAGATTATCAAATCTCTTGCGATATTAATAAAATGATACATTGGATTTAACATACTAGCTGTGTGAACGAAGCTATTGGTTGGTATTATATAAAATATAGGTGTAACAAACCAAAGTAATCTTGTAAGAACTGCCCAGACATTCTTTAGGTCAACAACATATACACTAAAGACAGAAAGCATAAAAGATACTCCAATAATAAATAGAGCAAAGAAGAATAAGACTATCGGGTAGAATATAAACCACAAGATATTCATCTTCAGAAAAATTCCAAGTGCAATAACTAGCAGAAATTCAAATGAGTGAGAGAATAAAAACTGCATGACACCAGAGATAACAAAGACTTCTGAGTTTATTTTTATCGATTTAAGAAAGCTTCCATTCCTAAGTATTGTCTCGGCTGAATAGTTGGTGGTTGCTGTGAAGAAGTTGAACATTATTAGCCCAATAAAAAGATATATTGGATAATACGGTATTGAATTCTGCGCCAAAATTCCACCAACAATGAGCAGTACCGCAAAGGAAACTATTGGTTCAAGTAAATACCAAAAAATCCCAAGGTAACTCCCCTCATTTCTAAGCTTAAAATTAGTCTTTGCCAGCTGAAAGCTTAATCCTAGGATGTTTTGTAATTTATGCTTCATGTTTGGACGTTAGCATCTGATGGTCTCTATTGTATCACATCACACTGCCACAGAGCTTCATATATAATATTTTAACTCACTACTCCCCCGTCTTCATCATCTTCAAGAAAACATCATGTGGAATGTTAACAACACCACGCTCCTTCATCTTCTTCTTTCCTTTCTTTTGTTTTTCACGAAGCTTCATCTTTCTGGTAATATCTCCTCCATACAAATATCCAGTAACATCCTTGGTCATGGCAGAAAGTGTTCTGGAGGCAATGATTCTTCCATTTGCCTTAGCTTGAATTTTTGCAACGAACATTTGCTTTGGCAAAACATTAAATAGTCTATCCACTGTCTTATTGGATTCTTCATCAATTCTTCGCTCTGAAACAACCCTTGTAAAAGCCTCCACCGGCTCATTTGCAACAAGTACATCCATTCTAGTAACTTCAGCTGGGCGCATTGCTTCAAACTCATAAGAAAGAGAGGCATAGCCAGAAGATACTGATTTTAATTCATCAAAAAAGTTACGCATAAGCTCACGAAGTGGCATTCTAATAACCAATTTTGTTCTACCGTCTCCAAAGGTTTCTGTGTCCCCCAACTCCGCTTCATGATCATAGAGTAGTTGATAAATTGAGCCAGTATAAGCTGCGGGAGTAATTATATTTGTAATAACCCAAGGCTCGCGTACGGACTTGTATTGACCATGCTCTGGAAAAAGTGATGGTGAATAAACCATGACTACTTTTCCGTTTGCAAGAGTTACCTCATAGGTAATACTTGGAGTCGCAATAATTAAATCTAATCTAAACTCGCGCTTCAATCTCTCCGTAATAATTTCTAGGTGAAGTAGTCCAAGAAATCCACATCTAAAACCTCTACCCAAGGAACCTGAGGATTCCTCTTCAAATGAAAAAGCGGAATCAGAAAGTTTAAGTCTACCAAGTGCTTGTTTAAGAACTTCAAAATCATCAGCGTCTTCCGGATAAACTGATGCCCAAACAACAGGAGAAGGATTCATATAACCTGCAAGCTCAGGAAGTTGCTTTCTAAACATTGTGATTGTATCTCCAACTGAAGCAATACCTGGACGCTTAATACCAGTTGTGATATATCCAATCTCTCCAGCATTTAATATATCAATAGACTCTTCATCTGGTGTAAAAATACCGACATCAAGTGCAGAGAACTTTTCATTAGCAATTTTAAAAATTAATTCATCACCCTTTTTAATACTTCCCTCCATTACTCTAATGTAGACAATAACTCCTTTGTGATTTGAATATTGAAAGTCAAAAACAAGAGCACGGCAACTTGCAGAGTTTTCAATCTCTTCAACCGGATGTGGAATCTTTTTAATAATCTCCTGCAGTAAGACATCAACTCCCTCTCCTGTTTTTCCAGAAGTTCCAAGAATATCCTCCGGTTGGCAATCCAAGAGTGCACACATTTCCTCTTTTATTTCATCAGGTCTAGCAATAGGTGAATCAATCTTGCTCAAAACTGGAATAATAGTTAGACCAATCTCCCTAGCTAACCTAAGTGTGGTTAAAGTCTGAGCTTGAACACCTTGTGTTGCGTCTACAAGCAAAATACAGCCCTCCACAGCCTTTAGCGCACGTGATACTTCATATGAGAAGTCAATGTGTCCTGGGGTGTCAATTAAATTTAATTCATACTGTTTCCCTGCTTCAGCCGGATTTTTGTATGACATTCTAACTGGACGCATCTTGATGGTAATACCCTTTTCACGCTCAAGCTCCATACTATCCAAGACCTGATTCATCATTTTACGCTTCTCAATGGTGTTGGTTATTTCAAGCATACGATCAGCCAACGTGGATTTACCATGATCAATATGGGCTATAATACTGAAGTTTCTGATGTTTGAGAGATTCATTTATGCTAGTTACTATATCGTAGAACGAAGGTTTTGACAACAAAACAACGTCCAGTATGGCTCTATCCCTCAATAGTATCTGGTTCAGAAACAATTAGATTATTTCTGTTAACTTTTGAGATAACAGCATTCCACACCTCGCTCAATTCTTTTGTTCCTAATAAAATGTAAATAAGAACTATTACAATCAATCCTATTATTCCAGCACAAAATCCTTGTAAAAATATTCCCATTGCAGTTGATAGAGAGAAAATTGAAGCAAATATATTCAATCCGACATAAGCAAAAAAGGCACCAATTACCCCCGCCCCCAATGAGTGAACAAGAACCATTGCTGTCTTTTTGGTAAAGCCCCTAAAATCTCTTTCAAACAAAGTCCAAAGCATTAATAAATTAACAAGTGTACCAATTGTATACCCTAAAGGAAGCATCATTACTTCTGTTCCTGTAATGCCTGATACTTTAAATAGTGATTCGAAAAATACTCTAAAGGTCTCTGAACTTACAAAAATTTGTAATAATATAAATGGTGACAGTATTGTAATTGTTGAACTTATCAAATTTATAAATAATGGCTTCTTTGTCTTCCCTGCTGCGTAATACGATCTAATAAATAACAATTTCAAAGATTGAGCAAAAAGCGAGACTGTAAATATTGCAAGGCAAGCCGCTGTTAATCTTGTATCTTGCCAATTGAAAGATCCAGACCCTAGGATAACTCTAACAATCTGTGCGCGTAGGACAATAAAGAGTGCTGTAATTGGGAATGACCAAAAGATAATATGTCTTGCAGCAGTTACAATATGCTTCATGAATTCATCCTTTTGACCCTTAGCAAAACAAGAAGAAAGTGTTGGGAATGCGGCTAGTGTATAACTTATACCAACAATTGCCAAAGGAACAGACTGAAGATTGTATGCAAAGCTAAATATTGTAATTGAACCAACAGTTAAAGTTGAAGCAAAAGCTGTGATAAAAATTTGCTCCAGCGTTGTCGTTGAAAGTGTTAAAGTTCTTGGTATAGATATTTTAACAACCTTCCAAACTTCCTTAAAATCAACTTTAAAAGTGAGACTTGGTAACATTCCCTGCCTTATTACAAATGGTATTTGAATTATAAAATGCAAGAAGCCTCCGATTACAACACCATACACTACACCCGTAATTCCAAAGAAAGGATAAAGGAATATTATTCCAAATATTATGGAGAGATTGTATAAGATTGGGCTAACGGCATAGAGAAAGAACCTCTTTTTAATTTGTGTAATAACCCCAAGCATATTGGATATCCCCAAACATATCGGCTGAAGCAATAGAATTCTTGAAAGCAGAATTACTTGACTTAATGAATCTGGATCTGTAATTCCAGGAAAAACAAATTTTGCGATATATGGCATCAGGAAAAATACAATCACAGCAACCACAACTATCGTCAGGAAGAAAACGGTAAAAACAGAATCCAAGAACTTCTTTGTACCATCCTTTTTATTCTCTATTCTGTCACTTAAAAATGGAATTAGAACTGAAATAGAAACCAAAGATGCAACGGATGCGAATATAAAATCAGGAATTCTAAATGACGCATAGTATAAGTCCAGTGAATGTGTTGCTCCAAAATAACTCGCTAAAATTCTATCTCGGAAAAGTGCCAAGATCTGAGACATCAAGGTGAATAGTCCCAAAATTGCAGCAGCTTGATGCATTCCAGAGACCTCACTATGAAATAATTTGAGTATATTTTTTACCATTGCAGAATGTTATTTATAATCAAATTAATTACTTGTCTTCTTTACGGAAGTTGTAGTCGCCTTAGGTGCAGTAACTTTTGGTGCAGTCTTTGACTTTACAGTTGTAGTTGCTTTTGTTGTGGTTATTGCTTTTGTTGTGGTAGTTGCCTTTTTTATTACAGCTGGTTTTGTAGTCTTCTTTATTGGAGTCTTTGTTTTTACAGCTGGTGTTGTTGTAGCCTTGATTATTGTAGATGACGCAGTTACAACAGCAGATTCTTCTGCCAGAATACTCTGATATAGATCATTTGCTTCTGAGAAATTTGGCTTTAATTTTAGCACTTGGCCAAGCGTATTTTTTGCTGAATCTCTATCCCCTGCCAATATATACAAGTTTGCAAGAGAATATAGGGGCAATGGATGATTTGGTACCATGTTTGCTGCCTGAACAAAACTTTGCATCGCTAAAGAACCAGCATCCTTTTCTAAATTAAGCAAAGCAATAGTTTGCATTGTTGTACCAAATTGTAGAAAGTTTCGGAAATCATTTCCACCATTTTCAACACTCGATCTACCTGAGGAAGCTGCAGCCTTCAAATACTCAATTGTTGAGGAAGACATTGATACAGCTTGTCCGTTTCGTAATGCTTCTACATCTTGATTATCCGGACTGGAAGAAATATCATAATTAACTTGAACTATCGCTAAATTATTTATCCCTCTAGCATAGACATCGGAAGGATGGATACTATAGGCTTTTTGCAGAAGCGACATGGCAGTTGGAACACTTGATATACTAGCGTTCTTTGCATATATTATCTGCATAGATTTTACAGAATAAGATTGGGCTCGAGTTCTTTGAATCCACACAAATGCCATACTAATCAAAACTACAGAGACCAAAATTACTACTATTATATATAATTTATTCTTAGAAAGATTACTTGGAAGTACCTTACTTGCAAATGCAGGAGATTTTATATTGCCAGCAAAAGAATATTCTTTAGTTTTGAATATCTTATCGATTGAAACCTTTGCCAACAATAGACCTGTGAACAAAAAGGTCAATATCATAACAGCAGGTCCTGAAATATTTATTAATGCATTGATCCACAAGAACAAAGCGGATACAAATATTATGATACTTGTGTAGTTCTTAGACTTACAGATTGAAATTCCACTGAAAACAAACAGCGCAATTAAGCTAATAATCCAAAGTAGGAATCCTAATAAACCGTTATCAACAATTAAAGTTAACAGGAAGCTTGCTCCGTATTGATAATCGGTATTCCATAAATCTAAATTATTTACATAGTCTGGTCTATATTTATTCCATTCTATATAAAATCCATGAGGTCCAGATCCTATTAAAAAGTTTTTTACCGATGAACTGAGAACAGCTTTAGAAACTTCATAAGTATCACTAATTCCCGGTCTTACGTTAAGGACTGATTCATTTGGTACACTAAGATTATGATTAATTATCTGATTAACACCAAGTGGTGAGACCATCAAAATAAAACCAAAAACAATCAAGATAAAATTAGCAACAGGAAACTTTACAGATCCTAAATCCTTCTCTTTACGCTTTTGTATTAATTGGAATATTGCAAAAAGTAGAGCAATTAGCCCAATAATAAACATAGACGGTATAACAAACTGTGAACCATTATTCAATTGGTCTATACCAGATCCAACCAGAATAGAAGAAGCTACAAAACTCATTAGAGCAGAAAGAGCAAACAAGAACCAAGAAACATTTCTAATCGAATTCTTAAGAGGAACGGTATCTAATACCACAGCCAAAGACAAAGCAGAGACTCCCGCTACAATTCCAAAATCACCCCATGTACCAATTGTATTCAAAGCGGGTAGATCAAACACTCCACCTAAACTCAAAAGCCAAGACATGGTATCTAGATTAAATGCGGATGCTAGAAGTCTAAAAATCTGAAATACAGCAGACAAGCCAAAACCTACCCAAAACAAAGATAGAGCTGTGAATACTTTTTCTTTTGTATTCACCACTGACATCACAGCAAGAGTTGTGAGGAAGAATATGGAAATTAAATACCAAGAATCTAATTCATTTCCAAATCCCATAAACGATCCTTGGTATGTAGTAGAGAAAAATGCAGAAATAAAAGTGACAAGAGAAATTGACAGCATTGGTATCCAAATCTTTTTATCAACTAATTTAATACCTCCTTTATATATAGAAGAAATTCCCAAGGAAATGATTGCAACAGTTATAGTAAGAACTAGAAGCCCTATTTTTGCTTGTCCTAATTCTACCAGTGGAGTTGGAATAAAAAATATTGACAGAAGAGCAATCAAAACATAAACAGCGTATTTTGAAATATCATCAAAAATTTTGATTTTCTTAATATCATCTTTTGTTAATTCCTTGGTCTTAATATCACCCTGTGATGCAATACTTGTATCATTTTTTATCTCTACTGCATCATCAGTTTTTTTCTTTCTCTTATAGACTTTTTTTGTCTCCTTCAATAAATTCTTGAGCATTTTGTTTTAAATTTTAATAGCCATATTGTACAACAAAATACATATAGCTATTTCTCTATTAATACCTCTATCTTATCAAAAATAAAGTTAATTTAAAAGGTCTTTTTGTTGTTATATAATAATCTTAAATTATGCATAATAACCAATGTTTCCTAAAAAATTCAATGTGGAAATTGAAAAGTGAGTGGTTCCAATCTATATATTACAAAATACAAAATACTGGATTTTTACACAAATTTATGTTATAGTTTAAAAGTGTCAGATAGGTGCTCGAAAGAGAGGAAAGTCCGAACACTCCCCCGCTTTTGCGAGGAGAAAGGTAGCAGGTAACGCCTGTCTAGGGAAACCTACGAGGTGCGAACAGTGACGTCTTTTATTGAA
>CAIPFZ010000067.1 GCA_903864515.1 uncultured bacterium | reverse complement strand
TTATGGAAATGAAGATGTTTGTCCTCAATGTGTGAACATGGGTTTTGTATTAACAAAATTAAGAGAAGCGTATCCTGAAGTTAGAATCTATTCTTTTGATACAAATCTACAATTATCCGCTCTTAATACATTAAGAGATGTAAATAAGATATCTGAGACTAAATTGCCAGCGGTTATTGTTAACGATCAAACAATCACAGGCTTTAGAACATACGATGATTTAAAGAAACTAATTCCAGACCTTAAGGAAATAGACAAAAAAAGAGCAGATGAAGAAAAGGCTAATAAAGCCAAGGCAACAAGTACTGGTACAACATCAAAATCTATTCTAGATAAGATAATATAATCCTATAAAGCCATACTGCTGGATTATAAAATTTAAATTTAAAGACCACAAATTAAGCTCATCAAGGTCTAAGCAAGATGGTGGAAGTATGATATAATTTTTTCATGAATATAAATGATTGTAAAAAATACCTATTTCCCCTTTTTGCTTTTTTGATTGTTTTTTACGGAGGAGTTTTTCAAGAAGTTGGAGCGGAAACCAATATATACAACATAAGCAACTCGGAAACGTACAATAGTCTAAATTTTGAGACAAAGAATTTTGTTGGCAGATTAAATCAATTGCCTCAAAATTTTACTTTCGATAAAAATCTTAAAAGAGGAACTCCTGTATCACCTGATGTTCAATATTTAAAATGGATTCTAAATTCAGATACCAGAACTGCCCTGACTGATAATCCAAATATGACATTAACAGAGCTTACATCGGCATTTGGCCCTATTACAGAGTCCGCTGTAAAGAGATTTCAAACTGTATATAAATCTGAAATTCTAGACCCTCAAGGTATCACTAGTGCAACAGGAGTTGTTGGTAAAGGTACAAGACAGAAACTTAATTCCCTACTTAGCAAATCCAGAGTTTTTATTAACAACACAAACAATACAAATACATCAGTAAACAATACTAATTATTATAACAATTCAAATTATAATACCAACACAAATAGATATGTAGACTTTTCTAATATTGAAAACTTCATAAATGGTGGTAGATTTATTCAGACACAGACAAACTCAACAAGCAGTCAATGGTCTACATCAACAGGTACAAGTACTAATTCAGGCACTTCATCTCAATCAACAAGATCCACAAGCACAGCGAGTACAACAAGCGGAGGTAATACTGTTAAGGATGATGAAGATTCCGCAGCTGGATCTGCAGCAATAATTGCAGGAGCGATACTTGTTGGAATGGCAGCAGACAGTGCTGCTGAGAAAGCTGTAAACACAATGTTTGCTCATTTTGGAGGTACAATTACAATGAACATGCCCTGCCCATGTAGCGCAAACTACATGATTACACTCTCAGATATCAGTACTAAAATGCCACTGAGCATAATGTTCCAACCAGGCGTCTCAAGCATTAAGATGAATTACAATCCTACCATGGGAGAAACGGTCATGGGAGGCTACATAAAGGGCGCAGCAACATGTATGGTGTATGTTGGAAGTGGTTGTTCATCTTATGGAAATCCTAGTGGAACAATTGATTCAGTTAGGGGTATTGGGACAACTTTAACACCAGCCAAGTAATTCAAGACCTCAACTAAACAGTAATCAGAAAAGTAAAATACTCTCATAAAGACACTCTGTAATTTATCATTACAGAGTGTTTTTTTGGTCTATTTAAATGGAGCCGCTTCCCAGATTCGAACTGGGGACCTACTGTTTACAAAACAGTTGCTCTACCAACTGAGCTAAAGCGGCAAATAAGCCTTTCAGAAACCTTAATTCATGGCTATCAGTAAGCTTTTGCCGTTAATTAAGTATCAATAATATAGCATAGCTGTAAAATAAATACAAATCGCAAAAAGAGACAAAGCAAGCCTCTAATGCAGAGTTTTAGAATATGATGATTTAGAGATATATTTTTAAGCCTCCCTCATAACACACTCTATTTCCCTCCAAAGAATCTCCACAACTTAATAATCGGCGTCAACTTCTTCTCTGTCTTTGGTTGTATTGCTTTTGGTTTCTCCACCCTAATCTCCAGAGTTAACTCACCAACAGTAAGTACTCTTGTCCCCTCTTGTGTTG
>CAIPFZ010000066.1 GCA_903864515.1 uncultured bacterium | reverse complement strand
TGGTGAAAACCAAAGATGAATTTATTATTAATATCTAATTTTTCTCGTAGACCTAGGTATTGTTTTTTGGGTATATCAAGGAAAGTTGATATGACTTCAACCCTACTTGCATCTCCACCTTTTTTGACCCATTGGTCGGCTGACCATTTTGAAATGTGCAATACTCTGGATATATTGTACTGATTATCAATTCCTGCCGATAGATGTAACGAGTCCACTATTGGAGTCCTTTTGATCTTTGTAAAAGGGTATTCTGGGTAGCCACCTCTGCCAGTTTGAATTATGTCGTAATTATTTTCATCAAACTTTTTCCAAAAATCTGTTCCTACCCAATCATGGGTGGGGGAATTGATATCCTTGGCCTTAATGTTAAATTTAATTAAGTTCACATCGCTTCTTTTCATAAATTGCACACGTTCTTGGTCGGTGTTTAGGTGTTTATAGTCACTTCCGATATATGGAGCTGAATCGCAATAAAAATAATCAACAGTAAAATATTCAGTTGGTAGATTGACAGCTAGAACCTGAAGAAACTTTTCAGTTCCTCCTGCGGATAATCCACCAAATTTAATAAATGCAATTTTTATTTTTCTGCTCATTGTCGATTTCTATAGTAATTCCGGAGTGTTTTGTTCAATTAGTATTTCTTCTATGGCTTTTTTAACCGCCTCGTTTGAAGATAATGACGGAGACCATCCAAGCGTCTTCAGTTTTGTGGCATCATATTTGAACTCTGATACATCTCCAACCCAACCCCTATTGCTTTCCCCGTACTTAATTGGTGAGTTCAAATTCATTGACGATACAACCATCTCAGCAATTTCAGAAACTCTTGTTCTGCTGTCTACTCCAATGTTGTAAACATTAAATTCATCATTTGAATTATTCCATATGAATAATATTGCATTTACAAGTTCCTTAACGTATATGTAGGGTTTGATTTGCTGGCCGTTTCCTAGAACCTCTAGTTCCATAGGATTGTTTCTAAGCTTTCTAATAAAATCATATATTGCTCCATGTGTGGCATATTCGCCAACTACATTCGGGAATCTTGCAATCCAGACTTGAATTCCGTAGTTATGAGAATATGCACTAAGATATCCTTCAGAAGCTAGCTTGGCTGCGCCGTAGTGTGATATTGGTATCAGCGGTCCAGAGTTTTCGTTTACCGCCAAATTTGTATCTCCGTAAATTGCACCTGTTGAACAGAAAAATATTTTTTTGATATTATGTATTCTAGCTTTTTCTAGGACTGCGATTGTTGTATTAAATGTATTAAGTAAATCTACTTGTGGTGATTTGCTGCTACTTGCAATATCTGAGTTTGCAGCTAGATGAAAAATCATATCAAATTTATTTGAGACAAAAATATTTTCAAATTCATCAGAGTCTAACAGCTCTCCTTTTACAAAAGAGAAGTTGGTATCTGTTTTAAATCGAGCAATGTTTCTATTTGTTCCCAATGATAAGTTATCGTACACTAAGACCTTGTGGCCAAGTTTTAGAAGCTCTTCGCATAAGTGGTTGCCGATAAAACCAGCGCCACCAGTAACTAATATATTTTGCATAATGGTATTATTATATATTAAAACCTGCACTTTGTGCGTCATTATAAAACATCTTAACTGTATCAAGGGAGTATTGGTCAAGATCATATCCTACCAATGATAATTTCTTCAAAATATCATTTGTGACAGTTATTATTTGGCAGCCTATTTCATCCGCTTGAAATATATTTAGTAATTCTCTTGGACTTGCCCAAATTAATTCAGCCTTTGGATTTGATTTTAATATGTTAACAGCCTCTTTCATTAAAGGTAGGGGATCATAGCCTGTATCAGCTATTCTGCCAGCGAATACCGATACATAACTTGGTACGTCTGGATTTAGTGATTTAACCACGTTTTGTACTTGATCTAGTGTCATCATGGCTGTTACGTTAAGCTTGACACCTTTATCAGACAGACGTTTAATCAATGGGTAGCAAACTTCTTGCTTTGTGTTTGTGATTGGTATTTTTACATAGACATTTTCACCCCAGCTAGCTATCTCTAGTGCCTGTCTTTCCATTTCTTCAAAATCATCGGAAAAGACTTCAAAGGAGATGGATTTATCCTTGATGGTTGCCAATATGTCTTTAGCGAATGCGCAGTAATCGGTAATCCCTGCTTTCTTCATTAGCGTAGGGTTTGTAGTAAGTCCTTTAATATAATCCTTTTCATACATCTCTAACATTCCAGCTTTATCCGCCCCGTCTGCAAAAATTTTGACATTTAAATCTTTTATTTCTTTCATTTTATTTTAATATTAAATTAATAATTTCCGATAAAACATTTACCTTGTAATCAGGTGAGCTAAGACCTCTTTTTTTGGCAGAATGTTCATTTTGTACTAGTATGGTCTTGATTTTAGCATTTTTCCCGCATTCAATATCGCTATCTTGATCTCCGACTATCCACGAATTTGTAAT
>CAIPFZ010000065.1 GCA_903864515.1 uncultured bacterium | reverse complement strand
TTGAAGATTTCAAACAATATGTTTATGCTTATTTAAAAACAAAAAATCAAATATAAGAAAAAAAAATCCTTTTTTGGTTCCTCAGAGACTACACGTTTTCCAAAGAAAAAATACAGATGGAAAAAATTCCAGTTTTTTTTTGAAGATATAGTCCATTCTTCCTTCTTGTTCAGTCAGAAAAGAAGCGAAGTACCTTTGCCTAAGGTAAATTCGATTGCTTTAGTAAAACCAAACTATATGCTGGAAACTACTCTCACAGCTTGATCATACTCATCATGTTGTTCAATGCCATAAAAAGCAAAAATGAACGTTCATTCCAATAGTAGCTCGCTGCAAGGTCAGGAATGAATCACAAACTTGGTAGTAAAAATTGACAAGACATGGGTACAATCAGCAGGGAAGGCTTGATATTTTTTTCAAGAACCCTCAGAGACTATACGTTTGGAGATTTCAAATGATGAAAATAAATATAAACTATAATAATAAACTCTTAATAAATATGACAACAAATTTAAATCCACAATGGATTGTAGGTTTTTTTGTTTATTATCTTTTCATCTAGAATCTAAGATAGAGTCCAGCTCTTCCACTTTACAAATCAATAAGTGGGTTTTAAAGTTTTGACTTTAAAGTATTGAAAGATAAGAGATTAACTGAGCGAAATTCATTGTCGAGTAAGTTTCGACCTGCACGAAAGGCGTAATCATATGAACACTGTCTCGGAGAGAGACTCGGTGAAATAGACTTGTCCGTGAAGATGCGGACTACTAATACCCGGACAGAAAGACCCTATGAAGCTTGACTGTAACCTGGAATTGGGTTCGGGCTTTTCTTGCGCAGACTAGGTGGGAGGCTATGAAGATTTTCTTCCGGGAAAGTTGGAGCCATCAGTGAGAGACCACTCTGGTGAGGCTAGAATCCTAATGGTGATCCTTGAATCAGGACACTTGACAGTTTCAGGCGGGCAGTTTCTCTGGGGCGGAGGCCTCATAAAAGGTAACTGAGGCGCGCAATGGTTCCCTCAGTCTGGACGGAAATCAGACATTGAGTGTAAAGGCAAAAGGGAGCTTGACTGCAAGACCTACAAGTCGAGCAGGAGCGAAAGCTGGCCTTAGTGATCCGACGGTTCCGTGTGGAAGGGCCGTCGCTCAACGAATAAAAGTTACTCTAGGGATAACAGGCTGATCTTCTCCAAGAGTTCACATCGACGAGAAGGTTTGGCACCTCAACATTAGGGGGTTTGCTTTAGAGAATAAAGCAAATACTTTTGATCAAATGCTGAGACTTTCAAATCAAAACTTTTGCAATTTGTTTCAAAACTTTCATGAAACAAGTGCAAAAAAAAGGAAACATCAGCAAGGAAGTCATATTCAAGTTCAAAATTTGATATGATCCCTTCAACGACTTTCACATTCAAACATCAAAAACAAAGTTTTTGATGGTGATATAGTCTGATCTAAAAAGCAATTTTTAGAAAGTGTTTCAACAACACTTTCAAACTCATTTTCATAAGGTTTGATAACATAAATGCGATGTCGGCTCATCACATCCTGGGGCTGTAGTAGGTCCCAAGGGTTGGGCTGTTCGCCCATGAAAGTGGTACGTGAGCTGGGTTCAGAACGTAAACAACACTGCGTTTATCTATAGTGATGTAGATATAGTATTGGCTTATATCGGTGAAACCTTCCTAGAGTGGAACTGCTCTAGATGGCAACGCCGAGGGAAGACTTCAATATTTTGGTTCTATATATTTGCTCTCCCCTGAGTGGAGTCGAGGGAATAATAACAAGAATAATCAGTAAAAGAAAAATCTTTAAAATAAACCCTTCATGAACACTATTAGTAGAGATGATCTTATTTATTTAGCTGGGCTTATCGATGGTGATGGAAGTCTTATTGCGCAAATTGTTGAGAGACGTGATTATCAATTTCAATTTCAAATTCGACTCACTGTTCAAATAACACAACGCAAAAAAAGAAAACATTTCTTACAAGAAGTACAACAAATCATTGGAGCTGGAACCATACGTGATCGAGGCGATATCTCTGATTACGTATTGACCGAAGCAAGACTTGTTTATTCTTTTTTGAAACAACTTTCTCCATTCCTTCGTATGAAGCAAAAACAAGCAAATCTTATTATTCGAATTCTAGAACAATTCCCTTCTTCCAAAAAATCTGCACTTGTATTCGTTGAACTTTGTCGTATTTCAGACCAAGTTGCTGAGTTGAATGACTCAAAAGGACGAACAATTACTGCAGACGTGGTTGAAACATACCTCCAAGAGCTGAAGAGAATTTAGAAATTTTGTCGTCCCCGTAGAGACTTCAGCAATTCTTTCTTTGAATTGCTGGGATAAGATCTTGTCGGAAGGATTTTATAATACGCCAACTCTTTGAGATTCTTGATCTCAAAGATGAAGACATAGTCCATGCCCCATGAAAATGGAGGAGAAAATTACCAAAAGGTAATTCATGCGTAAGACAGTTCGGTCCATATCCAGTATTAGCGCTAGAATATTGAGGTCAGTCACTCATAGTACGAGAGGACCTGTAGTGAACATGCCAATGGTGTACCTGTTATCTTTCCAAGGGTAAACGCAGGGTAGCTAT
>CAIPFZ010000064.1 GCA_903864515.1 uncultured bacterium | reverse complement strand
AGAATAATAAAATTCATAAGCTAATCTTCCAAAAGATATTTTTTCTCCTGAAATATCAATAATAGATCCTGCAACTTCTGGATTTTTTTTAGGAATTGATTTATCAAAACCTAAATTAAATATTGTTGCTAATATTTCTGGCCTACTTGAAATATCATATCCAGCACGCATCCACTGTGATTCTATCTCTTTAATAAACAACGCGGTATATAAATATGAATAATAATGATTATGTTCATCAGTTAATCTACTGTATATATCCCCCTCTTTGTAATCCAACATGTTTTCATATTCTTTGGAAATATAGAATTCGCTTTTTGAATTTTTTAAATTCTCTTCAATTAATTTTGCTGTATCTGGTTTAATACCACTTACTCCCAATGAAAATTGAGAAAGTGTTCCTAGAATTTTTAACGGTTCAAAAACTCTTTTGAAATTCTCTCTATTAGAGGTAAAAAATCTTATTTGTTCTGCAATTACAACTGATACCAATATTCTTGGGCTAACACCGGCATCATTTGCTGCCTTTCTAATCACTTCTCTATCTTTAGTCAATGCTTCACTAAGAGCCTTCCATTCATCAGATTTAATCCAGGAAAAACTCGTCTCTGGAAAAACTTCCCTTCTAGTTAACTCCATGTTTTTTCTGAAACTATTTTGCATCTTAACGATCAAGGATTGACTATCGTCTTTTTCAGAAAAAAACTTATTACGATTATCTATTGATCCCCTAACATTTAATAAACCAAATTGCATTCCAATAAATACACATGAAAATACTAGCCCGATAAGAGCTAGTATAATCACCATAATTTTAAACAGAATCTTAATTCGCATTTTGAGCTGAAGGGTCTTTACCATCCTTTATATCCTGTATGTATTTATCAACATCTGCTGAATAACTAGGCTCAAGTTTTTTAATCTTCTTGAGTTCTTCTATTGATGACCATTTATCCCCTGATTTTAAATACACTGCTGATAAAGAAATTAAAGCTTGTATATCATATGGGTTTTCTGCCACCTTTTGCTTAGCAAGAGAAATTGCCTTACTGAACGCCTTAACATTTATCAAAGCCTGCAATATTGCTGGATCATTCCAAATTGTTTCTCTTTTAAAAGTAGGGTTTATTTTAATATGCTCATCAAGAATAGGATCAATTTCCTTAATTTTATTATTCTCAATCAGACTATATGAATAGTACTTAAGCGCTTCTGGATTTGTCTTATCTAACTCATACGCTTTTTGGAATGTCATATTACTCTCATCTTTTCTATTCAGAGTTAACAATAATTGGCCCTTAGTAAACAAGAATGACTGTTTTGTTGGAGACAATGCGATTGCTTTATCAATAGATTCCAATGCTTTATCCATTATTCCTAACTTCTGGAAGAATATTGTCTTGAAGAAATAAGGTCTTGGATCATTTTTAGCACTAGCTGTTTCTTTTTCATATTGATCGACAGTATAGTCAAACACCTCCTTTGCAAAAGTGGGGTCAGTCTTATTAACCTGTAGGATTATAGACGCTGCAATATCAACTAATCTTTCACGAGATTCTGATCTTGTTAAATCATTTGCCTCCAATATTCCTTTTATTAATTTAAATCTTGCCTTTGGATCTGTTGAGACAACCTGTTCTTTATTATCAACCAACACTCTTTGCTTGTCTTGCATTGCCTTTATCAAGTTTCCACTAGAATTATAAGGTGACAGTACAGCAATCCACATTACATAAGCCAATATCAAGAAAACAGCTCCATCAACAAACCAAACATAATCATTTCCAACTAGTGGTTTTCTAACAAGCACTCTTCCTCCTTGTCCACGAGTGTTTATAAATGCAAGAATTGTAAAGAAGAATATATAACTTGCTAGGTTATCGAACACAAAGAAGTTGTGTACAAAATATGCAATCAACATTCCAGTTAAAATTGCCCTCTCTGTAACACTCCAATTATCATCAGTCTTTTTCCAAAGTGTATATATCGCTGAAACAAACAGAATCAGGTACGCCAATAAGCCTAAGAAGCCTGCGGCAATTAGCCAATCGAAAAATACATTGTGAGTTCTATCAAACCACTGCTCCTGAGCATACATTGAAGGATCATAGTATTTTGAGAATACATATGAAAAATTATCTTGTCCCCATCCTAATATTGGTTTTTCTTTGACACCCTCATATGACATACCCCATATCATAGTTCTTGAATATCCTTGAGTAGACAACACCTTGCTAATATCCCAGGTTATAAGC
Source organism: uncultured bacterium (assembly GCA_903864515.1). Taxonomy (GTDB): domain Bacteria; phylum Patescibacteriota; class Minisyncoccia; order Phycocordibacterales; family CAIZLB01; genus CAIJKW01. The sequence goes on along the minus strand of CAIPFZ010000064.1, from coordinate 4,098 downwards.
TGTGCAAATCTGTCTACTAGATAGTTCTTTTTCACAAAATCTGCCTCCTTGTTTGACCCAAGAAATGCAATCACCCCTAACACTATAATTATAGAGATAATTCCAATCCATCTAAATAGTGGAAGTTTTTTCTCTGCTATCGCCCATATAATTGCTGTAATAAATAGCCCCACAAGTAATCCAACAAATGAACCTCTAGTACCTGTTTGGTATACAACAGCCAGGTTAAATACTCCAACAGCAACATAAAGCACAAACAAGATTGCATCTGCAAAAATAGTGTTTTCTCTCATTTTTGCGGGTATTTTTCTAAATGAAAACATCAGTCTATTAATAACATCAATCGCTACATACATCGCCAAGAAAAAGTGTACTAGTGCATAACCTCCAAGATATGATGAATTTCCTAATGTTCCAATTATACGCTCATCAGCAGTTTTCATTTGTGAAAATGCATAAATTCCCATAACAACACTTAATGCGAGCATTGTATTTAAGAACCATTTCCAAACACCAAATTCTGATGGCCAAACTCCAACCAAGTTTTTCTCTTTTGCCTTCTGGGCAAAAACATTTCCAAAGACACCCGCTGTAGAGATAAACAAAACAAACATTTCAAGAAGCGTTGCAAAACCTTCCATTCTTTCTTGATTACTCCAAAAACTCCTCCAAGGATCTACAGAGTTAATAGTTGCAACAAGTAGAACTGTAATGAAAGCTGTTGCAGACCAAACTATAGGGCTTTTCTTGGGTAAATAGCTCTTATCCCTTATTACAAGAGATGTATAAAGCAGAGCAATTACTATTATTATAGCTCTTGCTACAAATCCCTTACCGGTTATAAAGGGAAAATATAATGATTCTGATATTATTAAATCTGAAAAAGGAACAAGAAATACAAGTCCGATTATTGCGTATTTCAAGAATTCGCAAATTGAATTATTTGTTTTATTCATAATGGGGGTAGTATATCACAGTTGTTTTATTATTTTTAGCCGTATTTTCCACAAAACACATACTAGCCATTCTGTCTATTTGTAAAATATGCTTAAAAATCGTACACTAGGACAATATGATAACGGTTAAACTAAAGGGTGGTTTAGGAAATCAGCTATTTCAGTATGCTTTTGGAAGGGCTGTGTCTTTAAAGCTTGAAACTCCCCTAAATCTTGATATAACGGCTTTTGATAATCCTGATGAAATGGAAACTGAAAGAGACTTTGGATTAAACTGTTTTAACATACAAGCAAAGATATTAAATGAATCAAGTGTATCTAAAGTTGACTTCGTTAAAAGCAAAATTGACAAGACAATTAGGCTGATAAAAAACACATTGAATCCATACAGTGGTTACATTTTTGAACCAAAGAATTTAGAAGCCAAAGAAAACGCAACGCTTGAAGGTTCTTGGCAAACAGAAAAGTATTTCTCTGAAATTGAAACAATATTAAGATATGACCTTACACTTAAAAACAAGCTAAGCCCCAAAGCAAAGTTGTTTAAGGATAGGATTAAACAGGTTGAAGACAATGGTGGTGTAAGCACTTCCCTTCATATCAGAAGGGGTGATTATGTGACAGATAAATATGCTAATACATATCATGGGGTACTTGATATGACATACTATCAAAAAGCTATTTCCACACTGCAATCAAAATTATGCGGTAAGCAGTTAGTTCTTTTTGTATTCTCCGATGACATATCATGGGTCAAAGAAAATCTTAAAACAGAAGTTCCTTATGTTTGCGTATCGAGACCTGAAATATCTGACTATGAAGACATGTATTTAATGAGCCAATGTAATCACAATATTATAGCCAACTCCTCCTTTAGTTGGTGGGGGGCGTGGCTTAATCCGAGAAAAGATAAAATAATTATAGCTCCAAAGAGATGGATCAAGGATCCTCGTGCAAACACTAATGATGTAACACCTCTTGATTGGCTAAAGATTTAATACTTTGATTGAATAAATAATTTATAATACAAGTTAAAATTCCCCAGACTTACATCATGGGGAATTTTACTATACTTAATCATCTTACTGATTGATATCCAATATTCTTTTTAAATCATCTGGAGATAGAGAGCCTGTGTGTAAATTTTTATCATCTGTCTTGCTATCTAACGCCTTAGATTCCACAGATTCATTATTGGCACTTTCTTTCTTCTCTACCGACTCCACGTTTTTAGTCTCTGATTCCCCCATTACGGATAGTAGTGCTTCACGCAATGCAGCTACATTCTCAGGTTTAATATCCTTTTGATGGTTTTTAACCTTGTTCTTATCAAGATTATTTGAAGATAATGCATTTAGAGAAACTCTGTCGTTATTTTTCTCAGACACATCAACTGGAGATGAAGAAATTTCTTTATCTAAATCTTTATTATTAAAATTTGATTCAGATTCTCTTGGGGGCATTTGTATTGGAGGGAACGGCTGAGTTGATTGAGGTTTTAATGATGTATTGCTTATATCTGGTTTTCCATCTATTCTTGGTCTATCTTCATTTCTAGCTCTTTTTGCAGCCTCAGACCTACGATCTTCTGCAATAGGTCTGTCTGTCCTATCTACCCTATCAAATCTGTCTATGACATGATCTGATCTAACTACACGTTCTGACCTAGCGGGTCTATCTATTGAAACAGCACTATCACGTCTACCCACTTCTTTATTTCTACCTGTTTCCCTACCAACACCAGACCTTCCACCATCCCTACCTTGTACCACCCTATCTCCACCCTCTGTGTTTAGTGAATGACTCACCCTTGCTGGTCTATCGCTTGTTTTTTCAACAGATTTCTTTACTGTTTCCTTTGCACCAATCTTTTCAACGTGCCAGTCCTTTATTGCCTCCTCAACCTTTTCTCTAGGGTTAGCAAATTGATCTCTAGACAAGTTGATTATTTCATCAACATATGAGATTTCTGGTTTTGCGATTGGAGGAATTCCTATTGCAGAAAACGGCCTAGAGGTTACGCCATCAATCATAAGCTTCAAATACATTTGATATTGTTGCAAGTTAACCAAGTCCTCTACCGTGAACTCCGGAGCAAATTCTTTTTCAAAAATAGAGGCATCATAAGCACCGATTCTGTAAGTAATCATTGTTCCTACGTTTCCAAAAACAGCAGCCCTAACTTCTTCTGGCATTTGTTCTACATATTGATTTGCTATAGTTAGACTTAATTTATATTTTCTAGCTTCTGACAAGATATCAGCAAAAGATTCATTTGCAAAGTTTTGAAACTCGTCTACATACAAATAAAACTGTGGAGCCCTTTTAATCTCCTCTTCTTTTAGATCGGCACGTGACATAGCAGCAAGATAAATCTTTGTAATCAACATTGCGCCCAAAAGGTTTGCATTCGCCTCACCAACTCGTCCTTTTGATAAGTTAATTATCAAAATTTTCCTATTATCCATTATCTCTCTAATATCAAAACCAGATACAGGTTGCCCTATAATATTTCTAACGAGTGGATTACCAACAAATTGTCCAACCTTATTTTGAATTGCAGGAGCAGCTTCTGCTGCAAATTTTTCTGTATACTTTCCATATTCATCAATCCAGAAAGCCTTAACTGTAGGATCTGTAACATTAGCAACAACAGCCGCTCTAAAATCCTTATCGGTAAGCATTCTATTAACTGACATCAAAGTTGAACCTGGATACTCCAAGAGAGCAAGCATTATATTATTTAAAATATATTCCATTCTAGCAGAGAAAGCGTCAGCCCAAATTGTCTTAAAGGCACTCATTAAACCATTTGCAACAAGGTGCCTCTTTGTAATACCAACATCTTCAAGAACATTAAAGGCGACTGGAAAATCTAGATCGAAAGGAGCGAAATATATAACATCTTTTTTACGATGTTCTGGAATATATTCTAAAAGTAAATCCGCTGATTTTCCATGAGGGTCAACGAAGGCAATCCCCTCACCGTTCTGAATATCTTGAATAGCAAGATTTTCTAGAAGTGTTGATTTTCCCATTCCAGTCTTTCCAATGGCATAGAGGTGACGAGCTCTATCTTTTGCTTTAATACCAAAACGTACTCGCTTATTTCTTGCGTCTGTCAATCCAAAGTATGTTACTT
>CAIPFZ010000063.1 GCA_903864515.1 uncultured bacterium | reverse complement strand
GGTGAGGAGTTACTATATGTGTCGGAATAGTACGGTGAGGAGTTACTATATGTGTCGGAATAGTACGGTGAGGAGTTACTATATGTGTCGGAATAGTACGGTGAGGAGTTACTATATGTGTCGGAATAGTATGATTGAGCACTGGCCCCACTTGGAATCGCAACAAAAGCAACGAGCGCAATCATCGCTACAAAAAAGGTATATTTAGTTAGATTTTTGGTCTTTAACATAGTGCTAATATTATATATTATAAAGTATGCATTGTCAATAGACGCCACATCACATAAACAGGTTTTATGTCTAGACTATAATTTTGGACTTTTAACCCTTATAGATAGCCCTGTAATTGAGGTTAATTACTCCTAACTGCTCTGACTACGTATCTATCCCCTATTTCACTAAGCCTATCACATGTAGAAATTGTCAAAGTAGGACTCTTTGCTGAAAAATCTATCCAAGTGTCTTCCTTTTTGACATCTTGCCCACTAACTACAGTATATTCATATTTCTTTCCAGCTACAGAATAAATTGTTATTTTATCACCCACATTCAGTTTTTTAATATTATTAAAAACCTTATAAGCTTGATTTTGAACCACCCTTAAACCGGTTGAATGTCCAAATATGAACATATTTCCAGAAGATATAGTTCCAGATCCAGGATATCTAACTGGCGCTTTAGTTAATTCATTATCCAAAAACGTTAGATTGGTAGAATCAGGATTTAGTATCTTAAAATCAATATTAGCACTCTCAATCACAATTCTTGCGGGTAAATCCTCAGTAGAAATTTCACTCGATTTACGGCTTATTTTTACATCACTCTTCGTAAAATCAACACCAAAAAGACTAGTATTTGATTGACTCTCTAAGCTGATACCAACACCATTCCCGTTTGATGGGTCTGATATCTCTTTAGGTACAAAGCCTAAAACTGAGAAAATTACTAGCGTCACAAAGAATGTCAGACCAAAGCCTGCAATAAACAAGAAATCATTACGTTTTATGAGTCTTTTGAAATTCATAAGGACATTATATACTAGTTTTGTATCATTGACAATACTATTTTATATGATATAATCTAGTGACTATGGAGAAAATCAAATCTATACTACAAAATTCCACAAAAGCAATAATTATAATCATAATTATTATTATATTGATATTCCTGAGCTTCCTTATGGTAAGCGCTGTTCCAAGAATATTGTCATCAATGGCAAACACCACTGTTTCAATAACATCAGCCTTCTTCCCTACTGACGAGAGAGATTCTGTAAACACGGGAACAAGTAGTGGTATTTCATTAAACGGACCGGACACTACTGCAACAAGTAATGGAACCTCCACAAATTCAAATGACTCATCTAAAAGTGATTTTCTTTCTAATTTCTTTGGACCAAGAAAAACAAACAACTCTGATCAGTCTGTAAACTTTGTCGTTGCAACATCTTCAAGACAAAACACAAATGGTGGAGCTAATGCTTCTGCTAACAATTCTGCAAGAAACACAAACAATCAATCAAATAATAATTATCCAGTTTATAATGGAACACCAGATTTGTCTGTGCAAATAAATTCCGTTGGATCTAAGGTAAACGGAGTTTTTCAATCAACAAACACATTTACAACCAATAGTGCTGTTATTGTTAATTTTACAATTAAAAACCAAGGAACATCAGCTTCAGGCGAATGGGCAATGAGAGTGGATTCTCCATCGTCAAATACAATGGATAAAGTTAAGACATTATCCGCAAGATCTTTGCCAGCTGGCGCTGTTGTAACTGGACAAGTTGTATTTAACACTCCAGCACTTGGATCAAATCAACAAATTATAATCTATGTTGATCCAAACAATACAATATCTGAAAGTAATGAGACTAATAATCAAATAAGTTCAACAATAAACGTAACTCAATTTAATAATTATAATAACAATAATAATTATAATGTATGTGTTAATGGTTACATGAACGGAATTTATACTGGATGTAATAACAATAACTACAATTACAATACTTGTGTAAACGGATATATAAATGGTGTCTATACAGGATGTAACAATTACAATAATAATTACAACACTTGCGTTAATGGGTACATGAACGGAGTTTATACTGGATGTAGTAATTACGGAACAAGTCTACCAAACCTAACTGTAAATCTTATTGCACTTGGCAAAACTGATACATACGGTCAATTCACTCAAACTACTTACCTTAGAACATCTGATAAAGTAGCCCTTAAGTTTACAGTTACAAACAACACATCAACTTACACTTCAAGTTGGTCTTGGAAGGCAAATCTAGTTGGACCAAATCCATATTACACAGGAAGTTATTATAGCAGTTACAACACTAACGGTTATACATATAACAGCGATGGATCAAGAACTTATATCACCCCAATTGTAGAAAGCGGACTAGCACCGGGTGAAACAAGAACTTATACAGCAACTTTTGATGGTCTAACTTATGGATCAAACTACATGACAATCATTATTGATTCAGCAAACAATATTACAGAGAGCAATGAAGGTGACAATAGTATTAGTCAGTCATTCTTTGTGAATTACTAGTTAATATGGTAACTGTGGAGAAAATATCCGTTAATTCACAAAACCAAAATTTACTTCTATAATACACCTAACTATGCCAACTAAAATTAAACGCTCAATATTTATCGGAATTATTATCATTATACTTGTCACTGCATCATTCTTGTTAATTAAGAAATATACAACGGTAACAACTAATGAAGTAGAGTTATCCAAAATAGCCACCACAACAACAACACCCGAGGTAAAAGTGTATCCAATGCTTGAATTAATACCTTTTGTAGATAAAACTATTTACGTTGATAATTTAAAGATTGACATGAGAATTCCAGAAACCTTTAAGCTTACACAATCGGAACCTGAAGAATGGATCACATGGGATTCGTCTGGCGAAACTTTAAAAGCAATAAACACTGGAATACTTTATCCAAACTTAACATTTAATGATTCATATGCAATAGAAATTAATTTTCATAATTTAAAAACTAGTAAACACTACACAGCTGCCCCAACTGATGCGGGAGAAAATGTGATTAGATGGGATGGCGAAAGTCTGGATACAATTTGCAATAACAAAGGCTTCCTTAAAGACTCATATCTTGCAGATGGAACCTATACCGTGACATCCTGTATACACAAGAAAGTATCTAATGAACCAGGGAATGTAAATTATACAGAGAGAATAGAACTTACTGGGGTAGTGGCAGGTGATCAATTTGGAATGACATTAGAAGAAGTGGCTGAAGACGAACAAATCTACCCATTCAAAATAGTGTATTTCAAAACACCAGACAAACTATGGAAGGGCGTAACGTTATCAATTTCAGTATTAAGGTACTGGGGAGATATAAACAAGGGGCCATACTACAATGGAAACAAAGGAAAATTCTACGATGACTTTGAACTTTACGAAAAAATACTTCCTACTATAAAGTTTGAAACTGTAAGTAAATAGCTAATTAGTAATAAAATAAAAAAAACCGCCCGCGTTAGGGTGGGTTTCTTTATTTGCTTAAAATTATTTTATACGAGACTTAGAAGCATCTACGCATCAATACTTGCCATCTTCGCATTTGTCTGAATAAATGTCTTTCTTGCAGGAACATCGTTACCCATCAAGATTTCAATTGTATTACTTGCCTCATCTGAATCTTCAATTGTGACCCGCTTCAATACTCTCTTGTGAATATCCATAGTTGTTTCTCCAAGCTCTTCTGCGTTCATTTCTCCGAGACCCTTATATCTTTGAATATGAGGTTTTGCTTTTGATTTTTCATCACCCTTCTTTCCCTTAGCCCCCTTTCCTTCTTTGCCATCCTCTGCCCCTTCATTACCATCAGCCTCAGCGCCCACCTCTGTCTCTTCATCGTCATTTGAAATAGAGTCTGATGTTATTTCAACTTCATTAACATCAAATCCTTCCTTGGTCATATAATTATTCAACTCCTCTTGAGCATAGAAATAATGAATCTCCTTTCCTCTCTTCACTTTATAAAGTGGCGGTTGAGCAATGTAAATATATCCACCCTCAATTAGAGGTCTGAAATATCTATAGAACAAAGTTAGAATAAGAGTTCTAATGTGCGCACCGTCCACGTCGGCATCAGTTGCGATAATGATTTTATGATATCTAAGTTTTGAGATATCAAATGTATCACCTATTCCACCACCAATTGCAATAACTAGATTACGAACTTGCTCAGATGCCAAAAGCTTATCAAGACGAGCTCTTTCTATATTTAGAATCTTTCCACGGAGCGGAAGAACAGCCTGAGTCCTACGGTCACGTCCCATCTTCGCAGTTCCTCCAGCAGAGTCTCCCTCTACAATGAAGATTTCAGACTCCTCAGCCTTCTTGCTTTGACAATCCGCAAGCTTTCCAGGGAGTGTCATTCCTTCAAGTGCACCCTTTCTTAACACTGAATCCTTTGCCGCTTTAGCTGCCTTTCTTGAGCGAAGTGCCAAGATTCCCTTTTGAACAATTTGTTTTGCATCATCGGGATTCTCTTCAAGGAATGATGAGAATGTTTCAGAGAAGGCAGAAGATGTGGCGCCTTGTGCCTCCATCGATCCTAGCTTTGATTTTGTCTGACCTTCAAATTGAATCTCTTGCATCTTAACTGAGACAACAGCAACCAAACCTTCTGCTAAGTCCTCTCCAGTCAGTGAATCATCATTTTCCTTAATTAAATTATTTTTCTTTGCGTATGAGTTTATTGTACGAGTAAGTGCAGTCTTAAACCCAGCAACATGTGTTCCTCCTTCTGAGTTGAAAATATTGTTTGCATAAGCAACAATTTTTGAATCAATATCATCAATATACTGAAGTGCAACTTCAACTTGAACATTACCAACTTCCTTTTCTGCGTAAAAAATATTCTTATGAACTGTCTTTTGAGTGTGATTATAAAACGCAACAAGAGAGCGAAGTCCTCCTTCAAAATAGAATGACATTGAAGGTGCGTTTAACTTTTGATCTTTTATGAAGTATGCGTCCTCCAGAATTCTATCCATTTCTTTTACAGAAAAACCACGAGCATCCACTACATTAATTTCCAACTTCTTAACTAGGTATGCTTGTTGACGAAGACGGCTAACAACTTTTGCCCAATCGAACTCAATTCCTTCTTTAAAAATTTCTACATCTGGTTTGAATTTTACAATTGTTCCGTGCTCCTTTGTTGTTCCAATCTTCTTCACAGGAGCTCTGCGCTTTCCTTGATCATATGCCTGCATGTGAATTCCACCATCCTGATGAACCATAACCTCTGTATGAAGTGACAGTGCGTTAACAACTGATGCTCCCACACCGTGCAGACCACCAGAGAATTTGTAGGCTTCATTATCAAACTTTCCTCCAGCGTGAAGGACTGTCATAATAGTTTCAAGTGCAGAAACTTTTGTCTTTGGGTGAATTCCAACAGGAATTCCATTACCATCATCAACCACTCTCACATACCCGTCAGGCAAAAGTGCAACTTCAATTCTACTACATCTATTAGCCATCGCCTCATCTCTTGAGTTGTCAAAAATTTCCCAGATCAAATGGTGCAAACCTTCAGGGCCTGTTGTTCCGATGTACATTCCAGGGCGCTTTCTTACTGGTTCCAACCCCTCTAGGATTTGAATATTTGATGCGTCATACACATCCGATTTCTTTGATTTCTTCTCTGCCTTTTCTTCTGCTTTTGCCATGTAAAAATGTGGTTATTAATCCGTAATAATGCCTTAATTATAGCAAAATTTGACCTTTTATGCTTATTGTCAAACGCTTTATTTGTGATATAGTTTTGGAACCTGCAAACAATCCCGTCGCTCACGTAGGCGAAGGGATTAAACAACAAAACACACCGCAATCAAATTGAGAGAGCGGTGCAGGTACCGTTCTTTCGCAACAAGGCTCTATATCATGAAATTAAGCATTCAATTTATGAAGGATTTTTTAGCTGCCATTGAGGCAGCAAGAATAGTGGACAGCAACATCAAACATGAAGGTGGCATCCGATGGAGAGTAAGTAGTGAACGAGAAATCGCCGTACTCAAGGATATTCTTTTTCATCACGACAAATTCACTTACATCAAGGAGAAGTCCTCATACGAGGCTGATTCAACTGAAGTAATGTTTAAATACACGTCTGGATCACACCTCCTCATCGTCTGGTATAAGACTCCTGCACCTTCACCTCGAAAACATAAGGGTGAGTAAAATACACCCAATAACCCCACACCGTTACGTGACAGACGGTGTGGGGCGTTTTTTTATTTAAATTTTAGTTATTGCCACAAAAACCAGCACCCTACCTCACCTCCCACCCCTCCATTCCGTTCATCTCGGCGGTTATATTTTGCATAATTTGTGTTACCTCATCATCGGTAAGAGTTCTCTCGTCTGATTGAAATACAAGCCTTAGAGCATAGGAAGTTTTAACAGGCTCACCTTCCTTGTTTTTTGTATAAACATCAAACAATCTAACGCTATTTAGTAGATCCGTTCCATTCTTTGTAATTATAGACTTCACAGCCTCTGCTTCCGTCGCTTCACCTGGAACGAAAACAGAAATATCTCTAACCATGAATGGGTATTGAGAATATTTTTTGTATTTAATTAATTTGGGAGTTTCAAAATAGATATCGCTTTTTGGATCAGGTAGCACATCAATTATTTTTTGAAGTTCAATCTCACACACATTTCCAATAACATTTACTCCCCCTGTTCCAATATTTGCTTCAGTGAATTTTGCAGATGATTTTAAAAGATTTAAATCAAGTGAAGTTCCACCCGTCAGACTGGTAAAATACTCGCTTTCTAGAATTTGATTAAAAATCTTCTCAGCCTCCGCTTCAAAATTATATCCCTTAACTTTCTTTGCATTTGCAATTCCAAAAGCCAAAGACGGTCTCTCCACCTTGCCACCAAAAATTGTTCCTACCTCATATATTTTAACAGCATCAAGCCCAAGTAAATCTACGTATCGGAGATTGTGTTCTAGGTTTTTAATCAATCCTTCACTAATAGTATTTCTCATGAATCCCCTTTCAATATTAAGTGGATTCAATATTTCAACATCCCCCTTATCTTTTAATGAATGTGTATAGACTTCAGAAAATCCAACCCCTTGAAAAACCTTACGCAATGCGTTCGTGTAATAAAAGTTCTTAAGAGCTGGTCTATTATCCTCTTTTGGCAATTCAACTGGAACAAGGTTCATGTAGTTAAGAATTCTCCCCACTTCATCAACTATGTCATATCCAATTTCAAGATCTAGTCTATATTCTGGAACGTGAATTGTTAAATTATCATCTGAAGTAGTTTCTGCTTTGATGTCACACCTTAGAAGTATCTCAATTATTTTATTAGCATCTATTCCCTCTTTAAGTCCTATTGCATCGTTAATGAATTTAACTGACACATCAAATTGCTTTTCTTCTGGCTTACCTAGATAAACATCAGTAACATTTCCAAATTTTGCAGAAGGGAATATTGTTGCTATAAATTCAGAAATTGCATTCATCGCAAGTTGTGTTCTCTCAGGTGTCACTTTATTCTCATATCTCTTCGATGATTCATTCTTAATCCCAACCTTTTGTGATGTCTTTCTAACTGAAACACTGTCAAAATTAGCAGACTCAATAATAATTCTTTTTGTTTCCGCTGTAACTTCAGCCTTCTTTCCGCCCTTAACTCCTGCAATTGCAAGAGCGTCTTTCAAATCTGCAATAACTAGGATGTCAGATGTGAGTGTAACTTCCGTTCCGTCCAATAGGGTTATAATCTCTCCATCATTTGCATATCTAACATTAATATCACCCTCAACTTTATCAGCATCAAATGCATGAAGTGGCTGGCCGGTTTCAAGCATTATATAGTTAGTCAAATCAACCAAAACATTAATTGATCTTTGACCCAATGATTCTAATTGAGTTTTAAGCCATGAAGGTGACGCAGTTGCCTCTACTCCCTCAACTCGCCTTGCCATGTATCTTGGACATACAAATCTGCTTTTTCCTTCACCAACTTTATCTTCCACTACATTTACACCAACAGTGAGACTGCTATCAATTTGTGATGCAATTTTAGCTGAATCATAAACAGGAAGAGTTACAGGAATGTTTAAAAGCGCGCCCAGCTCTTGAGCAACATATCTATGTGAATAGCAATAATGTGCACGGTCAGGTAGAACCTTTATATCATATACCGTATCACTCACACCCTCCGTTCCTGTGATAACACTTTCAACTCCTTCAACTTCAAAAATACCCATTGTAAAGGTGTTCTCTATTGTCTTAGAGTCAGGTAGACTTTGCGTACCTTCTGTAAAATATTTCTTTAACCAATTTTGTGAGATAAGCATTTTAGTATTTTTATTTTTATATATTTATTTTCTATTCTTGGCCAAAATCTGCT
>CAIPFZ010000062.1 GCA_903864515.1 uncultured bacterium | reverse complement strand
TTGCCACGTATTTTACTACAGAGGTTTCACCGAATTTGATGGATGTTTTCCATAGATCATCGCTGTTCTATGAGCCCAATTTGAGCCTCGCGTGCGACTGTAACACTCCCCCGCAATTTCAAATTTCACACTAAATATTAGTGTGTTTGTACTATATAACATTCTTATAAAAAAATCAATCTTTGGGTCTAATATTATTTGAGATACTTATAAGATGTCAAATCTTGAAACGAACAAAAGACAGCTGTCCCCTCAGAAAAAACAGGCTATTAAGCTTGCTTGTACAAAATCAGCAATGAACAGAACAGCTAAGAGAAGCGACACAATACTCAAATCCAAAATAGACGGCATTAATGACACTGGAGAAATAATCTCTAAGAGAGACCTTTTCATGTTGGGTATAGGTCTATATTGGGGTGAGGGTTACAAAAGAGGAAATAATGAATTTGGATTCACAAACAGCGATCCAGAAATGATTAAAATTTATTTAAAAATACTTAGAGATGTTTACAATATTCAGGATGAACAATTAGTACTAAAGATTAATATAAATATGATGTTCATTGAAAGCCAACTCGACATAGAAAGATACTGGCGATCAGTAACACAAATAAATAAAGAACAATTTACGAAAACGACAGTGATTCAGTCTAAATTAAATAAGAAATATAATATCGAAGGCTATAAAGGTACTATACGAATAAAGGTAAAAAGAGGTGAATTTTTGAAAACTAGAATTTTGGAATCCATACAACAAATCCAAAGAGTTATAAAAGCTTTCCCTAAATAAAGTAAAACTCCTCAAACACCCTCCTGTATAAATCAATAGTATTTTGCGCTTGTTCGTAAGACATTTCATAAGACGCCCCCTCGTGAGCAATTGTATTTCTAACCTTATGAGCCCTCCAAGCAGAGTCTAGATTATTGAAATCCGAAGGCTCAATTGCCTTTAACTTATCAGCAATTGTATCACCTTCATATCCCATTTGATCAAGCATTTCATATAACAAAATATCAGCTTCAAGTATAGCCATTCTCCAATCAGAAGAATTCATGGAAGCCATATGCTTTTCAATATCAATCCATTTCTTATTTTCTCCGGAGTTATTAAGATGTATTTTTGACCCCACGTCACTTCCAACACCCACTGCTCCATCTGCAAAAGCAACACCGTCAACACTACCTGACCCGCCTACCACAGCACCAGAGACAACTTTGGATGTACTTGAAAGACTTGCAACATATCCCTTGGGTAAACTTGTTCTATATAAAGTTACAATCTCCTTGTGTTTGTATTTTAAATAGAATGAACCTAATACAAAAAATAACACAGAAAAAACAGATACAAATATTACTGTATTAAATACTCCGTTAAATATTCCTAATCCATCATTTAGGACATTGTAAAAATAACTCACTGAATCAGACTGACGATACCCAAGCCTCTCCAGAACATACCTACCTGTCGCAAGATAAATAACAACAACAAAAGCAACAATCATAAAAACCTTAGCCTCAAGTTCAAACATTTTTCCGCCTGAACTAGCTGGCTTTGAGCCCGCTTTTTTTGGATCTGGTTTCTTGTCAGCCATTATTAATTAATCCTACTAATAAAATCAGGGCTATTGAGAGAATTCATAAATAATGCTGCACTTATGACAATAAAGAAACAGATAAAGAAGAATACTAATATTATAGCCGCTCTTTCAGTCTTAACTATATGTTTTTTAATTAAAAATTGAATTATATATGGAACCTCTGAACTTCTTATAAACTTAGCATATAAAAAATTACCCTTTTTACTATTTTTTGCTTTTGTATTATTCATAGTAATTATATTATATCATCATTTTTGTATTTTTGTGCAAGTAAATTAAAAAATCACCAGCCGAATAATCAGTTGGTGATTTAATAAGACATTGCACAAACGTCTATTACAATACTGCTTTGAATTTCTTACCGATTTCAAACAGTACATCCTCTCTACAAAGCGGTGCCATAAATTGAATACCTAATGGTAATTTAATTTTCTCTCCATTATCATTCACTTCATCAATCTCAACAAAGCCTGATGGAATAGAAATTGCAGGTATACCAATTAAGTTAGCAGTAACTGTAAATATATCCTCCAGGTACATCGCTACAGGATCACTACTATTTTGTCCCATTTTGAAAGCTGGGCTCGGCGCCGTTGGAGTTAGAATTACATCCACCTCCTCATACGCCTTCTTAAAATCAGCAGAGATTAGGTCTCTTACAATATTCGCCTTATTGTAGTACGCATCATGATATCCAGATGATAGCACGTAAGTACCAAGTATTATTCTCCTTCTCACCTCTTTACCCAACAACTCCCCCCTAGTATTTAGATAATCACCCAATAGATCCTTACCCTCCACCTTACCTCCGTATTTAATGGAATCAAATCTTGCCATATTTGATGAAACTTCTGCAGGCATTAAGACATAATACACAGCAAGGGAGTACTTTATATGAGGAAGGCTAACTTCTTTAACCTCGACTCCAGCACTTTTAAGCTTCTCAATTGAGTCATTCAAATTCTTTAGCACAGCAGGGTTTATTCCTCCCATATTCATAAGCTCGGGTACAATTCCAACTCTAAGTTTTTTGAGATTAATATTGGAAGTCTTTTCAATCATTCTTTGGACATCAGCATCAGATAAGGTTGTTGCATCGTATCTATCTTGACCGGAAATAACATTAAATATTTCTTCTGCCTCCTCTACTGTTTTTGAGATGGGACCAATAACATCCAAGGATGAACCCATAGCCATAAGGCCATGACGAGAAACTCTTCCGTAGGTTGGTTTTAATCCAACTACCCCACAATAACTTGCAGGCTGCCTTATTGATCCACCAGTATCAGAACCAAGTGTAACAAGAACTGCATCCATCGCAACTGACGCAGCTGAGCCTCCGGATGATCCTCCTGCCACCCTACTTAAATCATTTGGATTTTTTGTAACACCATAGGCTGAGTTTTCAGTAGATCCACCCATGGCAAATTCATCCATATTTAGTCTACCTATAAAAATAGCTCCTGCATTTTTGAGCTTTGAAATTACAGTTGCATCATATGCACCGACATAATTCTCTAATATTTTTGATGAAGCTCCAGCCTGCTTTCCTTCAATTAACATATTATCTTTTACAGCAAAAGGAATTCCAAGAAAGGGCATATTACCTGCTTCTGTAGAGTTATTTTTTCTGATACCATCAGCTTTCTTTGCTTGTTCAATTGCATCGGCAAATACTTCTCTAAAGGCGTTTATATCCTTGTCCTTCATATTGATTTGATCAAGATATGCTTGCACCAATTCCTCACTGGTCAGCGTACCATTTTTAAACATTTCTCTTACCGATGAAATTGTAAGTGTTTTTAAATCTATTGTCATAATTTTATCTTTTTATATTCCTTTATTTCTATAAACCTATTTATCTATAATATTACTCAGCTTGACCAAGAATTTTCTTAACTTCTACTAATCCATCTTGATACTTTGGCGCGGCCTCTACAAGCTTTTGGGGCTCTGGATTAAGAGATTGATCAGATACATCATCTCTCATAACATTTCTATGAGGAAAGTCTTCAGGAGCTTTAAGAGAAGTTGACGTTGTGTCAACACCATCCGTCACCTCTTGAATTTGATCAACATACTTTAAAATACCACTGAGATCCTTGGCATACTGCTTTGTCTCTTCTTCTGTCAGTTTAAGACGAGAAAGATTGGCTAATTTCTGTATTTCTTCTGTTGTTATTGTCATATTTGATATAGTAGCATTATTAAAATTAATTTCAAAACCCAGTGGAAGGCAAATAAACGCACAACACTAATCTCTTAAAACCACTCATTTTAAGCCTTATTTACTTATTCCAGCCATCCTTCTAAATTCCTTTTCATCAATTATTTTAACACCCAACTCAAGCGCTTTTTCATACTTTGAACCAGAGCTCTCACCTGCTAAAACGTAGTCCGTTTTTGTAGACACAGAACTTGAAACGTCTCCCCCAAGTGACTTAATTAAATCTTTAGCTTCATCTCTTGTCATCGTAGAAAGAGCACCGGTAAGAACGAAAGTCTTATCGATAAAATTCACTACAGCAGAATTACCATCAAAATCACCATTTAATACTCCGGTAGACAAACTTGCTCCCGCCACCTTCTCTCTCAGAGATTCAAGTGGTGAAATAAATTTCAAAACATCCACATGCTTCAAAAGATTTTCAACTAGCTCCAAATTAGCTGGACTTTGAAACCAATCGTAAATAGAATTTGCAACAACATCCCCCACCCCCTCAACACTACGCAAATCTTCAACACTCGCTTTCATTATTTTATCTAATGTATTAAATTTACCCGCAATACATTCTGCGGTTTCTTCTCCAACATGAAGAATTGATAAAGAGAATATAAAACGAGGTAAGCCAATCTTCTTTGCTTTTTCAATTCCAATAATCAAATTCTCAGCTGATTTTTCTGCAAAACGTGGAAGACTTAGAACATCGCCCTTTGTGATTGTGAATATATCGTCAAAAGAAGATATTAAATTATTCTCTACAAAGGCATCAATTTGCTTTGGACCAAGACCATCTATATCAAAACATTTTTTGGAAACAAAGTGATACAACTTCCTTCTTTGTTGAACATCAGAATCTTTTAAAACACATCTCCATGCAGACTGACCTGGAATTCTTTCTATTTCTCCATTACCACCACACTCAGGAACATAGGTTGGAAATTTATACTTCTTTTCTTTTCCCGTTCTCATTTCCTTTAGGACACTCACTATATCAGGTATAACATCTCCTGCTTTTTGCAATATTACAGTGTCTCCAACTCTAACATCGAGTCTATTTATTTCATCTTCATTATGAAGTGTTGCTCTTGATACAATTGAGCCCGCAACTTCAACTGGTGTTAAGTGTGCAACTGGTGTCAGAACTCCAGTTCTTCCTACCTGCAATTTTATATCCTCAACAACTGTGGTTACTTGCTCTGCTTGAAATTTGAAAGCGATGCCAAATCTTGGCGCCTTTCCAGTGTAACCTAACAGCTCCTGATATTTCACTTCATTAACCTTAATTACAACTCCGTCAATCCAATAATCTTCCTTCTTAGAAAGGGTCTGCCATTTCTTCCAAAATGCAATTACCTCTTCAACATTACGGCAATGCTTTGCATGTTTATTAACTTTAAAACCAAGGTCTGCCAAATATGTCAGTTCATCTATTTGAGTTTTGGGAGCAGTCTCTTTTATTTCAAGTTGCGCTAGGTCGTAGACAAAGACATCCAACTTTCTATCTGCAACAATCTTAGAATCCAACTGTCTGATTGAACCAGCGGCAACGTTTCTTGGATTAGCAAACAAAGGAAGCCCCTTATGCTCCTGCTCTTTATTTAATCTCTCAAAATTACTTTTACTTAACCACACTTCCCCTTCAACAATAATTGAAATTGGCTTCCTTAATTTAAGAGGAACAGATTGAATTGTTCTAACATTCATTGTCACATTTTCACCCACCTTACCATCCCCTCTTGTTGCAGCTTGAATCAAAACTCCATCTTTGTATTCTAGGACAACTTTTAGTCCATCAATTTTTAATTCACAATCATAAGAATATTCAACATTAGTATCCAACCCTTTATCTACTAATGCAGAATTAAGCATTCTATTTACTCTGCCATCAAAATCTATTATATCCTGTTCTGTAAAAGCATCATTAAAAGACCATTGTGGAATTTTATGAATTACCTTTTCAAACTGCTTTAGAGGTTTTCCAGCAACGCGAAGTGAAGGTGAATTTTCACTAATCAATTCGGGGTACATCACCTCAAGATTAGATAACTCTCTCTTTAGAGAATCTAGTGCCTCTGCTGATATTTCTTCTTTGTCTAAAACGTGATAATTATATCTATGATGTTCAATAGCGAGACCTAACTTTTCCATTCTTTCCTTAATCTTAGATTTTTCTTCATCCAAATTTAGTGCCTTATTTTTAGGTCTATTTTCAGGCTTATTCTCTGTTTTATCTGATTGAATCATGACAATAGTTTAGCATATTTTACGGCCATTTACATGGTGTGAATGGTCATAAATCAGCCTTGATTAAAGAGGTATGTAGTACACAATACGAGTGCGACAACAACAGCGATGCCCGTAATAAACCAAACTAATACTGAACAACAATACCCCTCTCTACTGTCCTTTTATTTGAAGTGTCACAACCAACGTCAGTACCAGAAAGTCTTCCGGAATTATAGCCTCTTGAAGTAATTTTAGTATAAGGAATTTGCTCCCCAGATACATCTTCAAAACCTTTTTCAACAAAAACCAATGCACAGGCCTTATAATCAGTAGAATATGAATAGTCTATAGCAAGAGTAGTGGTAGCATCCCCTGATATTTTAGCTACATTTACAACTCCAAAACCAGAGCCACATTTAATTAGACTTAGCGGATTTGAAGAGTCAGCCGGGTCAGAGAAGGTTGAGGTCGCAAAAGGGCCATCTCCAGAAGCTGGTGTACCATCCCCATTCCTTGCATCCCAAAACTGAGCACATTCCGTTCCACTATCTGCTGCATAGAAAGCAATTTGAGAATCCCTACCTGATCCAGATAAAAGCAATTGCTTGAAAATTATATTTGAAATAGAAAAACCAACAGCAAGAAGTAGGCTTGAAACAACCATTGCAACAAAAAGAGTGAATCCCGCTGTATTTGTTTTTTTATTTTTTGAATTAATCATATATTATTTAAATTATAAACCTGTCTTTGATGCCCAGTTTGTAAAGTACTCTCTCAATATTAATTTTGACGATGTACTTCCATTTTTCCAGTATACAGTTACAACCATTACAAAATCTTGAGGATCTGCACCGCCAATAGTATTATTTGTTCTTTGAAAATATATTTTTCTTTCAAATTGTGTAGCAGTAGCATCTGGCGCACTACTTCCAAAAATTCCACCCTTAGTTTTAACATTTTCATTTCCAGTATATTGAACAAAGGAGTATTGACCATTTGTATCATCCTTACGTAATGAATAAGTATATGGAAGTCCTACAATTGAACTTATTTTAGGTATATCAGCATTAGAGAGATTGGTATACAACACACCATCCAACCATGATTCTGGAACACTTACTGGATCATTAACAAATTTGCCTGTAATAGCGATACTCTGCATATCCCTCAAGTTTCTAACATACTCAATCGCCTCTTGCGCTAGGTAATGGGCAGTCATTTGATCTCTTGTGTAATATGAAGTATGAAGGGCTTGAGCAATAATACCTAAAGGCCCAATAACAGCAATAGTTAAAATAGATATAGCAACCAGAGTTTCAACCATTGTTAAACCCTTTTTGCTATTCATTTTCTTATTAAATTGCAATTTTAAAATACTCATATTATTTAGGTAGGTTTAAATTTCTTTGGGAAATAAAAGTCTGAATTTTAAAATCAGAAGCTTCTGTTGGATTAACAGCTGAAGTTCCCTCTATGACAAGAAAAACACTCGGTTGACCTTGGTAAAGATCGGAGATTGGATTATTAACGACAAACCTCAATGTCTTAACATTGACTTCTGGAGACGTTACTGGATACTCAGCTTGCACACCATTTTTATCTTGAGTTTTCTTCATTATTTTACCCATTTTTGTAATCGGATCTTCTTCTCTAAAGTATTGAACGCCTCGCCTCTCTCCAGTAATGGTCGAAACTAGAGAGACAGAGTCGGTTTCTTGACCAGTGCAACCATTTTGGCCATTTGGTATATTTGAATTTGAACCCTCATTAAATAATGGAAATACACCAGCTGTACAGGTATAAGAATATCCTGTCTTAATATCTCTCACCATACTATCAACTGCAAAATTTAAATTATTAGCAACAGAGTTGATGGCCTGCGCTTTTTTGTTACCATCAATAATAGAAAGAATGGCTCCAAGACTGAGGGTCATAACCATGGCAAATAATGAGACAGATACCATAACTTCAATAAGAGTAAAGCCTTTGAGCTTTTTTAATTTTCTCAAATTGTTAATCTTAAAATTCCTATTTATTTTAATTTCATTATTTATTATCATCTTGTTCTTGTGGTGGCATCAACGCAATTTCCTCCAGAGGAATTCTCTACTCTAATTTGTCCTGTAACCTCTACGACAATTGCACGGCAATTAGTCCCATCTGTATTATTAACAACAATAATAGCAGGACTTTTATCTGATTTAGTAAAAGAGACACCGTCAGTACTCACAAAGAAGGTTGACTCTGGATTTGGTCTCTTAAACATTATAGATAATTTACTTACACTATCAGCACTACCGCTCCAACATTTTGAAGCTGAATCTGATTTTCCCACACAGATTGCCGTTATTCTATTACCCCTCTGATTTCTAACCTCATACAAAGATTGAAGTTCTGAAGGTGTTGCACCAGCTGTATATGTATTGTCAGGAGGAGTTGAGTCAGTAGATGAATCCCCAAAAACAACAAATTGCATAGGATTATCTATATCAAAATAGGCGCCATACCCTTTATCAAAATTAAGTCCAGAATTAAAGGATGTAGCTCTAACACTAATACCATAGGTTTGCGCCTCCCTGACAGCTAATGCAGTCTCATACGCCAAGTTAGTAATCATAATATTACTATTCAAACCGGCTTGATTAAATAAAGCCACACCCATAACAAGTGCAAAAATAGCAAGCACAACCAAAAGCTCAATCAATGTAAAACCAGCACTCTTCACAACTGAGGTAGAAGCTTTGCGTTTATTTTGTATATCAACCAGTACTTTCATTAACTATATTGTATCACAACAAAAAACAAGAAAACAGCAAGAATATCAACTTTCTAGTAAGTAAACATCGCTAAGAAATCCATAACAGATATATTTAGGAAAAACACAATCAATAGCCCTAAAATCAGAAAGGGGGCGAATGGAATTTCACTTTGAAATTTAACAGATGATATATTTTTAATACCAGAACTGAATGCCGATAGTGACTTATGTGCACGACCAGAAACATGATTTCCTCTTGAATACCCTCCTTTTAGATGTAACTCTTGCCTCTTTTCTATTTTCTTTGAGATAAACTTCATGATTGCAACCCCACCCATTACGATTAGTGATATTAATGCTCCAATCCAAAATGCAAAAACGATTGCAGAAAAACCATATTTAATTCCCAGGAGCCAGCCGATTCCGAGGGCTAGTTTTCCATCGCCAAGCCCCATCCATCTTCCGCCTGAGACTAGCCAAATAAAGTAGAATGGAAATGCGACGAAGACACCAGAGAGAAGTATTAATGCTGTATCTAGGCTAAAAAAACCAGAGGAAACTGATGGTAACCCAAGGCAGATTTGTGAATTCTCACAATTAAAATTTAAGAAGATTAACAAAAATGATATTACAGCAAAAGAATATGAAAACTCATCAGGTATTATCTTGTGCTTTAAATCATATACAGTAATTAGAACCAACAGAGACATAATAACCATTGAAATAGAGACTGAGACAATAAATATCAAAGGATATGCATCTAGGGTGCTAGCGTTTTTCAAGTATACAAATAGAAATAGTATTGCTGTAAATATTTCAACGAGCACATACTGTGCAGATATCTTACTCTTACATGTTCTACATTTTCCTCCGAGCATTACCCAACTTACAATTGGAAAAAGATCCCTCACAGAAAGGACTCTTTTGCAGGAAGAGCATTTTGACCTACCCCCTAGTCCCTTACCTGTATTAAACCTATACAGTACAACATTCAGAAAGCTTCCAATAATAGCGCCAAAAATAAAGAATATAATTGATAAGTAAATTGTCATGGATATATAATACATTATTTTTGGAGTGGTGGCGATTTTTGAGAGAGATAAAAAAGCGGACACTTTCGTGTCCACCTCTTACGATACGAATCAAAAGTTACTATTTTCTTAACTATTAATTACCACAAAGACCGGAAGCTAAAATAGTTGTTGATGCAGACTTACCCGTACTATCTACACACCATGCCCCCGCACTAGTTGAAGCTTGAACAGCCCAGGTCACAGCTGGACCAGCTGTAGTACTTGCATTACATACAAGCTTACTACCTGCAGAATCTGATGTCTTTTTCTTAAGATCATCAATTATAGTACCCAAACCTCCATTTGTTGTAGATGTGAACATGGTACCTGTAGTACATTGAGCAGTCCCTTGACCCGACGCACCATAATTACTATTATTTGAATAATACAACTCAGCCTGTGCTCTCATATTTGAAAGCTCTGATTGAATAGCTGCATCATTTCCCTTACTTCTCGCTGTTGTAAGCGAAGCCAAAACCACCGATGAAAGAATACCGATGATGGCGATAACCACCAAAAGCTCGATCAATGTAAAACCTTTATTTGAATTTTTCATAAACTTTTTTATATTTCTA
>CAIPFZ010000061.1 GCA_903864515.1 uncultured bacterium | reverse complement strand
GACAAAGATTGGAATTTCATAAGATACTCCAATTACGTCTAAATAACACAACCCTAACAATGGGAGCACGCGCTAATACCGCGTGCTTCTTCTTTATATTAATAATCTAAGATATTTTTAAATCTTTCTCCACATAGGTTTCTTCTTCAATACAACATCATACACCGGACAGTCCTTAATATGTGCACCATCAAGATATCCTATACTCATTAAAAACTCATTCACAATTTCCCCGCCTGTGAATTTGAAAGTCTTCTTGAATATTTTAACCCACTCTTCTTTTGTCTTTGGATGATTATTTTCCAGCCACTTTTCAAAACTTCCAAATTCTTTCTGAATTTGAATAATAGTTTTTGCATTTTCTATTGCAGCATTAATCTTTAATCTATTTCTAATAATCCCCGCATCCCCCATCAATCTCTCTCTATCTTTGTCCATATATTTTGCGACTTTTTTAATTTCAAAATTACTATACGACTTCCTGAATTCCTCCTCTTTTTTCAAAATTGTTTCCCAGCTTAAACCAGCCTGATTGATCTCAAGAATGAGTCTTCCAAAGAGTTCATTATCATCATGTATAGGAAAACCATAATGTTTGTCATGATATTTTTTATGAATATCTTTCTTTGGATCTTTGTTATTTTTTACGAAGTGGCAGTAGGACATTTTTATATATTATGTTTTAAATCAAATTCCAATTCTTGAGATTATACCTTTCCTGAGATTCGACGATTTTTATTTGCTTCTGTATCTCTTCTATATCCTCATCGTTCAGCGACTCAAAACCATCGTAAAAACCTGACTCCCTAGCGGGAAGATAAACACTTTCTGGAAATATTTGTTTTACTGAATTTGTTGCCCTTCCAAATACATGAATATGCAGATACGGTTTTTTATCTTTTTTAAATGCCCAATTTCCCATGTCCTGATAGTTTATTTTTACAACTGGAATTCCTTTATTGTTCATTGCGATTTGAAATGCTTCCCCAACAATCATTGTCAATCTCATTAACTCAATAGCTTGAATTGGTTCAAGAACTGTTCTATCAGTAATTGATAAATCTTTAACCTTAATTTTTAAATGACCTCCGTCTTCTCTTGAGACAAAAGGCTTATCACTTGACTCTACTGTGAAATTTTGTGATTCGTATATTTGTGACATTTTATGAATTTATAATTTTAAGCCCATTACATTAATAAACAAACTGCGTCTAGGATGAATCAGCAGGAATCCAATATAGGATGCACCACCAATTGTATTTGCGCAAATTCCCTTCCCACAACCAATATCGAGCACGTTTTAACACTCCCTCAGCCCCTCCTTCAGTGGGTCAAAAAACATTGGGCTCAAACCCCCGATTTCAGCTACATCGATATTCAAAACTCCCTCTAAGTGATCATACTCATGTTGCAATAGTCTTGCAAGAAATCCATTCACTTCATCTTTTACAATAGAACCGCCTTCATCCATGTATTCAATAGTAATTGAACGAGGGCGCTTAACATCCGCGGTTGTATAAGCACAACTTAAACAACCTTCTCTATATAAATAAAAATCTTTTGATCTTTCTAATACCTTTGGGTTTATATAAGCTTTGAATTTATCATCGACATAAGTTACAAAGACAGATTCATTCTTCCCTATTTGTGGCGCAGCCAGACCTCTACCATATCCAGCAATTTCTCGATACTTTTTTAGAGTACTTTTTAATTCTTCACCTATTTCAATCCCTCTCTCAAGAGAAACTGGCTGCGTCTTTTGCCTGATAACTGGATCACCTGTTCCAACAAGAACAATATTTGGACATGCTTCTAGTGTCTTAATTATAATTTGGTGATTGTGTTCTAAGCTGTTTTTTATTTGTTCGGGGGTCATATTAATATTTATTTTCTATTTTTAATTCAAATTCACGATTTCTAATTCACCCACAACTCCTCCGGATATACCCCCACTTTAATCAAATCTCTCAACTTCTCCTCAACAAATAGCTTGTCTTCTAAGTACGTAATTCCAAACCACTCAGTGTTAGTTGATAATACTTTCAATTTGATTCTTCCTTCCTCAACAAGACTATTTACCACAGATGGCATATAAAATTCCGCCTTTAAATTATCTTTATTTTTATCAAGAAAATCTTTGAACATATTTTCTGAGTATTCAAAATATGAAGGAGTAAATCCAAAGAAATTCATAGATGTTATTTCATTACCCGTTAAATCTTTATAATCTTCCCCATCTTTATATCTTGCACCATTTAGTGTTTTCTCAATATAAGTGCGTTCTGTAATCTTCTTAAGAAATCCGCCCTCATCGACTTCAGATATTCCACGGGACACTGATCCAAAATCGGAAAGAGTTTTATTCAAGGGATAACCAACCATAAAATAATTTACCCTATCATCAGCAGAAATATTTGATAAATTATCAGCGATTATTTTGAAAGCCTCCGCTCCATAGAAATCATCTGCATTGATGACAGTAAAAGGTTCTCTGATATAATCCTTCGCCATCATTACAGCGTGCGATGTCCCCCACGGCTTAACTCTCCCCTCTGGAACAGTAAATCCTTCTGGAATATTTTCTAATTCTTGGAAGACATATTCCACTTCAATCTTATCTTTAAATTTTGGGCCGATAGCATTTTTGAATTCATCTTCAAATTCCTTTCTTATGACAAAAACCACTTTTCCAAATCCTGCGCGGATGGCGTCATATACTGAGTAGTCCAATATCACTTCCCCTCTTGGCCCCACAGGGTCAAGTTGTTTTAACTTTCCGTAACGGCTGCCCATTCCCGCCGCGAGGACTAGTAATGTTGGCTTCATGGGTTAAGTATAGGATATGTGGTTAAAGAAGTCACGCGTACAATTTACAGAAAACATTGATTAAATCTTTCGCCCATCACAACAAAAGATACAATAAATAGCTCTTCCGGACTAACCTCTTGTTTTTTAAAAACAATTTCTACATACTCAAAATTACTTTTATCAACTGATGCAAATGTTTCATTATTTTTTCTAATTTGATTACTTAAGTATAAATTTTCTACTGGGATTTTAAACACATCATTACCTATGTTAAATGTCTCATTGTTTATATCAAATTTTATTGAATACTTCTGTTCATTAATATTTATCTCACAAACAATCTCAGAGTTAATATTACTAATCATTGAGTATGATCCAGTAAATGATTCAGTGCCAAATTGTTTGAATTTAAATGAAGAAGAAAATGCTGGTTTCCATACAGAAAACTTTCTACCATCACTTAGTTTTAAGTATGATGTTCCACTATTTATCTGTCCACCAAAATATAGAATCTTTGCCCAATACTTACTTTCAATTACATGATTATCATAAAGCTTTTGATTCTTTAGACTTTTCATCAAAGCAGTGTAAGCATATACCAATATAGCAACTGAGCCAATCGCAAAAAGTATTGAGTATGACATAGGTAGATTTTAGCACAAATTATCCTAAATTATTTTGTAATATCCTCCAAGCTTTTAAGTGGTTTTAATTCATAGAAATAGTACCCTCCCACAGTTAGCAAGAAAGCTATGACACAATACAAAAGGTCCAAGGCAGCTATTTCTGGGTACAACATTTTTCTGGCGATAATAAGAAGCATAAGTTCCATAACGACAGCAATACTGTGAACCAATATTAGACGAATCAACTCAAATCCAAGGAGAACAAGAAGTACAAAAGAGATAAACTCATACATCACGGATGTATTTGACCAATCTTTATAAAGAAAACTCTCGGCCATATTAAAACAAAAATACAAAACAGCAAAAAACATTACCAATGCCAAAAACCCCTCTGCTATCTCTAGGACACTATGTCTTGCTTTTTTAATTGTATTAACAAATTGTCGTATTTTCATATAGTTTAAATTATTTCCTATTGGCTATTTTTAATAAAAAGTATAAGAACAATACCAAACATACAATCACAGTGGCAATAATACTTGGATACTGTCCATTAAAACCACTAACAGAGATATGCTTAAAAAGTATCCATGAATATGCCCAAACAAGCACTGCACCATAAGCAATATTATTATCTTTACGCATTCTTAAGATTCCAATTATCGCTCCAACCAAGAGAATGATACTTGTCCAGACAAAGTCTGCAATCCCAAATCTGTTCCAATCTATACTTACGAGAAATACAGTAATATTAGCAATTGACGCCACTGTTATCCAACCAAAGTATATGCTAAAAGGAGTCTTAATGAGAATCTTTGAGAGTGATGTAAAATGTTCAATACGAAGGATGTTGGCGATTTTAATCAAAAGCAATAGAAGAACCACCATAATGAGAACAGAAAGACCTATGTAATCATAGTGCCATGCAAATATCCAAGATATATTAGCAAGTGATGTTGCAATAAAATATGGATTGATTTTATTAATGAGCGTTTCTGTTTTTTGACCTTTCCTCACAAATTGATAGACAACATAGGCGCCAAGCAAAAGATAGATCAGACCCCAGATAGAGAAAGCTGGACCGGCAGGCGCAAAAATATTTGGGTAAGCATCTGATATGTCCCCCGTAGAGCGGTTATTGATAGGTAGACCATTTGCTAGAAAATTCACCACCACCATGGCGATATAAGTAACAGCGGTCAATATTTTTATATAAAAGTTTTTCATATTTTTTTTATTTTCTATGTATATAGTAAAGTATATCTTTTTAACTTAAGTAAAACTAGTCCCTCGCTGCGCTCGGGACGATTTTTACTGTATATGCGCGCTGGCGCGCGCGGTGGAAAAAATCGGCTGCGAGACTTGGACTCGAACCAAGATAACATCCTTCAGAGGGATGAGTCCTACCATTAGACGATCTCGCAATATGCTTACAGAATATCACTTAACTGACCCTAAAACAAGGACTTAC
Source organism: uncultured bacterium (assembly GCA_903864515.1). GTDB lineage: Bacteria > Patescibacteriota > Minisyncoccia > Phycocordibacterales > CAIZLB01 > CAIJKW01. Next base: position 19,883 of record CAIPFZ010000061.1, on the reverse strand, counting down.
ATCAGAATCACCTATTCATTAAAAGAAAAATCACCCACCATCGATTACTCGACAGCAGGTGACTATTTTGGCGGAGACGTGCTTGGTACACTCTCAACCTAGCGCAACTTCATGGAATCGTCCTTGAATGTCAGTCCGCGGAGTGGCTTAATCACCACGGACTTTGGACCCTCCTCAACATGACCGATGACGTCAGCGGTAAAGTCCAGGTCCCGACAAAGAGTAAGAACTGTTTTGACATCGCCCTTCCGGACAATCATTATCCAGCCAACACCCATGTTGTAGTTCCCCCACATCTCCCTAGTGCTGATTTTCCCAAGTTTTTGGAAATCAGTGAAAACAGGAGGTACAGGCATCAGCTTCGTAATGACGTATCGGAATGGTGAACGCGCCCTCATCAGCTTGCGCCAACCGTGGCCAGTGACGTGAATCATATAGCTAGGCATGATGTTGGCCAAGATCAACATCTTGATGATTGGCGAATAGATCAAAGTTGGCACAAGTGCACGCAGACACATTTCCAAGCGGAGTTTTTTGGGTTGCGCGTCGGCAACTTGCCGGTACAAAGAAATGCCATTCGCCATGATTCCATCACTGGCAACTCCAATAATAACGTCGCCAACCTTGATGTTTTCCTTGAGCGGGAGGTGCGGAGTAGGAAGGTAGCCAGTAGCTGAACCTGCCAAAACCGCTGTACCCTTTTTGATAATACCAGGCAATGCAGGTGTTTCGCCACCACTCCATACAGCACCTGATTCGACAGTCGCATCGACCCACCCACCATAGAGTGCGCCTACACGTGATGAATCAGTGAGCCAAGAACCGGTGCCGACGGAAATATGCATCTGCAACGATATCGGCGGAATTCTGATGGTGGCAAGATCGTTGACGATCATGCCGACAGTATCTTGTCCAACAACATAGTAACCATAAGGGTCGCTTGTCGCTGTATATACATAATTGGCAATTTCGATTTTGGTACCAAGACCTTCATCGACGGTTGCAATATGACTACCGTCTGGAAGCTGAAAGACATAAGAGCTTTCACCCCGGTAATGTTCCAAGGGTTTAACGCCAAGCCACTCTACTCCAGACAAGGTGTGAGTCGCAAGCTGTTGAGCACGGACTTTTGATTGATCCAGGTCTTTGTAAGAGACACCCGATCCTGCATACGTTGCTGCCCCACTGGGCATACTTTTTGGTTTCATTCTCTGTTTACTTCTATTTGTGCGGGTTGATTTTAGGGGTTAATTTGGTTTCTCAATGAATCCATGTAAAGGGTACAATAATAAGGGGAATAAGTAAATGAACAGCAGTGACAGTACATTAATACACTTGAACCTATACAAAATCCACCAACCCAGTCTTGTCCACCACATTAAACTCATTATTTACATAATTATCCTTAAATCCCTTAGGTAATCTAATTAATCCCAGATCTCTTTTCTCTTGATTAAATTTAAATTCAAAAGCATAAAGCATTCCATCCTTTTCCTCTATATAATCCACCTCCCCTTCTCTATCAGATCTCCAAAAATATATTGGGGATTTATTTTTGTCTAGTATATTCTTTTTCATTCTCTCTACGATACAAAGATTTTCAAACAAAGCTCCAACATCAATTCTTGATGCACTATCAATTTGATTGAATTGATTGATTATTCCATTCCTTATTCCGATATCGTAAAAATATATTTTAAACTTCTTATTGATTTCGTTTTTTAAATTCCTGCTGTATGCTTTCAATCTAAATATAACGAAGGTCTTTTCTAATAAATCTATATATTTCTTAACTGTAGCTGAACTAACTTGAAGTTTTTCCGCAATTCCATTATATGAACAGTCATTTCCAATCTGAAATGCTATGTATTTTAACAAATCAACAATTATATCGGACTTTTTTATTCCATCAAAAGCAAGAATGTCCTTTGAAGCGTATTGATACGCTATAGCAGTCAACTTCTCCTTTTTATCAACTGGGGAAAGGTGGTATACCTCAGGATACCCGCCATATAACATAAAGTTAGTAATCTCATCTTGTAATTGAAAATTATTTTCTGTTATTTCCCTAAGTGAAAAAGGTAAGACCATAAATTCCCAAGAACGCCCCACAAGTGGTTCCCCAACCTGTTGAGACAATTCAAATGAAGATGAACCTGTTGCAATAAATTGAATATCTTTATAAGTATCAAACAGTATCTTCAATAATTCTCCGATTCTTGCAATAGAATGAGCCTCATCTAAAACTACAATTTTATAGTTTTTAATATAACTATAAATTGCACCAATATCAAAAGAGCTCAATAAACTCCTTATTTCAGGTAATTCACAGTTTAAATAGATAGAATAATCGTGCTTTTTGACGATTTCTTTGACCAAAGTGGTCTTTCCAGCTTGCCTTGGACCATAAATTATAATGATATTATTAGTGAAAAGCCTAGATTCTATTTGATCTTGTATGTGACGTCTTATGATTTTCATAGGGTTATTATACCTCTAATTCAAAAAAACGCAACAATTTTTGAATTACAGTTCAAATAATGTTGCGTTTTTTTCAATTATAGCCCTTTTTAGAGCTTTTAACCCCTATACCTTCAAATACTTCTTCACCGCCAAGTAACTTGATACCGCCCCCAGTATTAACCCAGTTCCAACAACCACCAAGAACATTTGTCCAAAGTTTCCTACATAGTAATTAAATACATTTAGTCCAGTTCCAAGATTGAATGTAAGTGGCCCCACATAATACGTCATTGGATATAAGAGAATCAGAGTTATAATTCCAGCCACAGCTCCATACATTAATCCAACTGTTACAAATGGACCTCTAATATACATCTCACTCGCCCCTACCAATCTCATAACTGCGATCTCCTCTCTGAATATATAAATTGCAAGTCTAATAGTATTGAATGTTATCAAGATAGAAACAAGCGCAAAGAAAGTTACAACTATTGTTCCTAATTTTCTTGATGATGTCATTATCCTATTCAAAGCATCAATTGCTGCTTTGTTATTTGAATAATTCACTCTCTCAATTATTCCCGCTCCACCTCCATCAACTCCAGTCTTCTGACTATCCAAGAATTTTACAATAGTCTCATACTGTGACGGATCCTTTGCTCTAATATTTAAACTTGCCCCAAGTGGGTTTGTTCCAATCTCGTCTAATGCTTGAAGTGTTAATTCATCGTCTTGATGTCTTTGTCTAAATTGCACAAGAGATTCTTCTCTTGAAGTCAGAGTAACAGTTGCAACTTCTGGTAGATTTTTAACAGATTTTTGAAGTGAACTTATGTCCGTATCACTTGCATTTCTTGTGATGTAAACATTAATATCCACTTTGCTCTCAATGGTCTTGAGTGTTGAGCCAAGCATTGCTCCTATAAAAATTATTGATGATATAACAAGCAGTGTCACAATCATCACCAAAACTGAAGCTAGGGAAACTGAACCATTTCTCCAGAAGCTTACAAAACCTGACTTTAATGTTCTTTTTATATTTGTCCAAATCATGACTTTATTTTATTATATCTTTTAATTAAACTACAAACTCACCCTTATCACTATCCATAACAACCATTCCATCCTTCATTGAAATAACTCTCTTACCTACGTGATCTACTACTCCAGTATTATGCGTTGTCAAAATAACAGTTGTACCAAGGTCATTAATTTTCTTTAAAATTTGTACTATCTCATATGCAGTCTTTGGATCAAGATTTCCCGTTGGCTCATCAGCAATAATTATATCTGGTTGATTAACAATAGCGCGAGCAATAGCTACTCTTTGCTTCTCCCCTCCTGAGAGCTGATGTGGAAAGTTATGCATCTTTGTACCAAGGTCAACTAATTCAAGAACATGGGGAACATCAGCGTGAATCTCCTCTTCTGTTCTTCCTGCCGCCTCCATTGCAAATGCAACGTTTTCATATGCAGTCTTATCAGCAAGCAATCTGAAATCCTGAAAGACTGTTCCAATGCGTCTTCTGTATTCATTCATGTCTGACTTTCTGATTTTATGAATATTTATATTTTCAAATGTTACAGCTCCGTCTGTTGGTTTCTCTTCTGCCAAAATCATCTTCAATAATGTTGTCTTCCCCGCTCCTGAGTGACCAACTATTGATACAAATTCTTTTGGCTTAATTAATAATGTAACGCCATTTAATGCGTCCGTATTATCGGCATATTTTTTTGATACTTTGTCTAGGAATAACATATTTCTATTATAACCCCTTATGTCATTTTTACAAAGTGAAATTTTACGAAAGATTTTGTAGTGCTATTTCTAGCTGTTTCTCTTTTTCAGGTGCACCTTTTACATCTTGTATTCCAGGTGGAATACCATGCCATTCATATCTTCCCTCCATATAACTTACCCCTTTTCCTGGAATAGTATGTGCAATTATTACAGATGGTCTATTCAAATTAGTTTGTGCCTTCATTATTGCTGTATCAATTGCTTCAATATTGTGTCCATCAATCTCTTGAACATACCAATCAAATGCTTTCCATTTATCAAATAGGGTTGCGCCAACTGGAGAGAGTGGCATCACAGTCTCAGTATCTCCCCCGATCTGAATATTGTTTCTATCAACTATTGCAATTAAATTCACAAGTTTTTCCTTTGCTCCAAGCATAACAGCCTCCCAACTTTGTCCTTCATCCAATTCTCCATCGGACATTAAACAATATATGAATCTCTTTGGTAGTTTGGAATAATTCTTATCATCCATCTTATCAGCTATTGCCATTCCAACAGCCTGTGAGAGACCGGAACCTAATGGACCGGACGATGTCTCAAGCATAGGCAAAAACTCTCTGTGAGGGTGACCTTGTAGTCTGGAACCAAATTTCCTAAGCGTCTCCAATTCTTCCTTTGGAATAACTCCTGACTCTGCAAGGGACGCATAAAGAACTGGACATATATGACCATTTGATAATATTAATTTATCCTTTTTTCCAAGCAGACCAAAGTACAGTGTGGAGAAAATATCAGCCATACCAAGCGCTCCAGCCGAGTGGCCAGAGCGTGCTTCTGCCAACATCTTCACAATAGAAATTCTAATTTCCTTAGCTTTTGTTTTTATTAAAGAAACCTGTGTCTCCGTTAATGACATATTTATATTATATCCTAAAAATTTAAAAATGTATTTATATATTTTATAAAACATATTCATGAATGAATATTACATCCACTTCCCATACTGATTTTAGATTAATTAAGAATTCAAGACGGATTTAAAATGATCGTATGCATCCCTAGGTGAATCACTTTCAAAAATTGCAGATCCGATAACAAGACGATGTACTCCCGCATCAGCTAGTGGTTTTGCATATTCTGGTTTAACACCACCATCGACAGAGATAATTAAATCTGGAAACTCCTTATGTAATTCTTTTACATAAGATATAACCTTATGATCAAACTTTTCTCCTTGGAAACCAATTCTATCAATTCCCATTACCTGTACTCCATCAATTTCAATCTCTTCTTTCTTCAAATTATGTAAAATTTTAACAATCTCCTCAATCTCCATATCTAATTCAAAATCAACTACAACCTCCACCCCCTTTTCTTTTGAGTCCCTAAGAGTTCTCTTTATAATTTCTTCAGGTTCACTCTTATAATGAATCACAAGCCTACTTGCTCCGGCTGCAATCCACTTTGATGCCTCATTCTCAACATCCCTAATCATTAAATCGATTTCAAAATCAAAATCTTGCCAATCAGGTAGACCCTCCTCTTGTTTAATTATCTTTATGAAATCTCTGTCTTCTGATTTGATATAAGGCCATGATTTACTCTCAACAAATTTTCCATCCATCACATCAATTTGCAAAAGTTTTGCAATGCCATTCATAGAAGCAACTTTGAATGTTAAATCTTCATACGAATAAGCCATTACTGCAGGAATAATTTCCACTTTTGTTTTTTTTGACGAGCCGGAATCACGTCCATCATCTTTATTTGAATTTGACATTAAATATGAATTTAAATTATTTTAATATATAGAATCCTTAACCCCTGACTCCAACTCTTCTATTTGCTCCATTCTTCTTACATGTCTGTCTTCTTGACTAAAGGGAGTTCCAAGCCATAGACGGACAGCCATTATTGCATCACCTTCTGTTATAAACCTTGCTCCAAGAGAGAGAACATTTGAATCATTATGCTCACGAGAAAGTGATATTATTTCTTGTGTTCCACCATAATAAAGCACAGCTCTTATGTGTGGGAATTTATTTGCAACAATCACCTCTCCTTGCCCTGATCCACCAATTACAATTCCTCTAACTTCACCATCGGTAAATTCCAAATCCCCTGAAAGCTTTGCACTCTCTGCTTCAGAAACTGCTTTAGCAGCTTTTGAAACAATCAGTGGATAATCATCATCTTCATCGTACTCATCAGCTCCGCAATCTATTACAGTGTGACCTGAAAAAGTAATGTCCTCTATAATTGCTTTCTTAAGTTCAAATCCAGCGTGATCTGATGCAATAAATATTTTCATATTAATTTAATTTATTTTTTAATGACTCTAAGCCATTTAGTTATTTTCTTTGTAATAACATTATCTGTGACAAGTATATTAAAGATAAAGGCAATAGCTCCAAATTGGATAAATCCTGCAATGAAAGCCCATAAAAATCCAGCTAGGATACCGAAGAATGTATTTGGATTAAAGCCAAACGCCCCAAAGTTTTGCATTGTCATCATAACCATTCTCCTGAAAATTGAGAAGTGAGTTTGAGCCACAATAACAACAAACACCACTGTTAAAAGCTTATAAATACCGCCAGCTAGGCCTATCTTCAAAATTGTAATTTTACTCATTTTATTTGATTAATTTCTATGCACACATTATAACACCAGAGGGCTCAATAACAACTGTCCCCGTTTGAAAATATTTGTTGTAATTTAGGGGTTACTGTAATACGTAATTATCTTCATCAAATTATACAAAGACTTATGGATATACGTTAATTCGTTATAGTACCATGCCGAGTTCGGCCATATAATCCACCGATAATTGCGCCCATTAGCATTGGTCCAATAATAAAGAGGGGTAATATATTCGTTAATAACGTCAATTCATCCTCGCGGTAAGCCGTCACATTACTCCATAACCACACGCAAGACAATTGATCGCTAAAGGTCATACATTCTTGCATCCCGTCAGAAATCAGCAAAATTACTACTCCTATGATTAAACCGGTAATAGTACCTGTTAGCCAATATTTTTTATTCATATTTTTAAATTAATTTACTCGCGTTAAATACATATTGCAACAGCGTGTGCGTATACCTTACTTCATCATCGCACTACGATGAATTAGACCATATAATATACCAATAATTGCACCTATAATGAAATAAACGATGAAAGATATCGACAATGACAAAATAAACGAGGTGGCACCAGTAAATGTTGGATATTTTATTGTCCCTCCAAAAATCAATTCATCAGTGATCGTAAGAATCACGAATCCTGGAATAGAGACAACACTTAAGTGTTTCCATGTTATCTGCCCAATCAATGAAATTACTGTAGCAAATATAGAAAGTACAGAGCCTACTATCAACCAATATCTTTTTTGTTTCATAATTATATTTTAGATTAATTTACTAGCATCAATTACGTGACGGACTAACGTATGCGTATACCTTACTTCATTACCATACCAACCCGCTTCTTTCGGAGATGTAGTCCATACATTATGACTCCAGTTAAGAGTACCGGCAAACCATAAATCAATAATATTCTTGCGACATTAGCATTTGGAGTCAGTTTCTGAACTGAACCTATCCAATACTTGTAGTTTACATCACACATACCAGCTAACCATTCTGATGCTTGCATATTTCCACCAATAGAACTTATTTGGCAAGGAAATATCTTTGTATCTGAAAGAGTAAGAACAGTTGCTATGTGCAAAACTACAAGCAACACCACTGCGAGTATAATTGATTTAAGTTTTTTCATAGTTATATTAATTTACTCGCCTTCAAAACATGCTGTAGTAGCGCATGCGTATACCCCATCTCATTGTCATACCATGCCAAAACCTTTACCAAATTACCATTTACAACCCTTGTTAATTTCAAATCAGCAATAGATGCATGAGGATTACCAATTATATCTCTTGAAACATATTCTTCCTCTGATGCCTCAAACACCCCACTCCATCTTGCATCCATTGAAGCTTTTTTAAGTATTTCATTAACCTCGTCTTTTGTAGTAGCACGCTTTGCAATAAAAGTAATATCAACAATTGATCCAGTCACAACAGGAACTCGCATTGAAACTCCATCAAACTTTCCAGCCAAATCAGTGATTACTTTTGTAACGGCAATAGCAGCACCAGTTGAGGATGGAACAATATTCATAGCAGCAGCTCTTCCCTCTCTCCAATCCTTTTTGTTTGGACCATCCACTAATGACTGACTTGCAGTATAACCGTGCACAGTGTTTAGAATTGCAGATTCAATTCCAATAGTTTCATTCAAGATTGAGATAAGTGGACTTGCTGCGTTGGTTGTACAAGATGCATTTGAAGTCACTGGGCAATTAGCAATATCTGCCTCATTTATTCCCATAAGAACTGTTGCAGCTTGAGGAGCACCAGCTTCATCTTTTGTTGGAGCCGACACTACAACCCTCTTTGCCCCAGCTGTTATGTGAGCCTCTGCTTTTGCACGAGAGACAAACAAACCTGTTGATTCAAGAACAATATCAACTGCCAAATCTTTCCAAGGAAGCATTGCAGGATCTTTTTCAGAAAGATACTTAACTTCTTGACCGTTAATAGTTAATGTTGAGGTTTCTTTATTAGACTTAATATCTAATCCACTTCTTCCATAAGCTGAATCATATTTCAAAAGATAAGCGATGTTTTCTATATCAGCCAAATCATTTATCGCAACAATTTGTAAATCTGGATTTGTAATAGCTAATTTCAAAAAAGCTCTTCCAATTCTTCCTGCGCCATTAATGGCAATTCTTGTTTGTGACATGTTTTTATGAATACCAATCCGGGTTTTGAATAGCCCGCACTGGGTGTTTTTATATAATTAATAATAACTTGTTTATATTATATCACCCCAAGTTTTTAAGTCTATTTTAAAAATACTGACAATTAAAACAAGAAATTTGACAAGAATTATGCTTTTGATATTATATTTCCATGCCTGCGAGCGAAAGCTCCGTTCAGCTAAGGAATTCCGAAGCCGAAAGCAGGCACCTTTTGTAGATTGGTACGTAACAATCTATTTGATTCCGGCTTGTTCGCAAGCTGGATGACAATTTCAGAAAAACTCAAGTAATACCTTGAGTTTTTCTTTTGTCTTAACATAGTCAGACTCACTGAGTTCACCTAACTTTATTGAAAATCTCCTTTTATCTATAGTTCTTATTTGATAAAGCATCACAGAGTTATAATCTCGTTATTCAGCATTACATTAGTAAACCAAGTTCCAACTTTATACTTAGTAGTTAGAGATAAAACTATATATAATTCCGCTGATAGTTTTTTAATAATCAAAACTGGCCTGCGAAAGTCTGCACCCTTACCAAAAGATTCTTTGCCAATATTAAGACCAACCGAACACCACCAAACATCTCCTACTTTGAAATATAATTCATGACCATACGAATTATCCAGAAACTGTAAATTTTTCTTTTTGATATTCCAATCATCAAAGTTTTGTATAAGATATTCATTTTTCATCCCAAGAGTCTAGCAAATAGACCCCGAAATTTTCATAAAAGATTTCTAAAGAATTAACAAAGACAATCTGTAGAAAGCCGATGAATGACCTTAAAAAATACCGCTTCCGCGGTATTTTTGTTAATTACATTCTATTTCAGCATATCCACTAATGTTGTCTTTGCCAAACCCGGATTAACCGCCCCCTTACTTACCTTCATCACCTGTCCCAACAAGAACTGCAAAGATGCTTCCTTCCCTGCCTTGTATTCTAGAACCACCCCAGCATTTGCATCAATTATTTCTTGAATCATCTTTTTAAGTGCCTCTGGATCATTCTTCTGAATTAGACCCTCCTCCTCTGCAATTTGTTTTGGAGAACGTGTTTCTTCTACAGCATTAGCAACAAAAGTTCCATCGGCCAACTTCTGTCCCCAATATTTCATCAATATATCTTTAGCCGCACGAGAAGAAAGTTCACCCTTATCAATCATCTCAATCATTTCTATAAAATATGGAACTGAAATTTGAATATTTATACCTGATGTATTTTTAACCAATCCTGCGATATCTGAAGTTATATAGTTGATTCCCAGCTTTATCTTTTCAGGAGAATGCGCTGAGTTTTCAGCACTTACAAAAGCATCAAAGAAGTTTCTGAATATATCATTTTGTACAAACATCTCCGCATCTTCATCTTTCATTCCATATTCACTCTTATATCTAGCGCGCTTTTCCCATGGAAGTTCAGGGATTTCTGCCTTTATTAAATCTCTCGCAAGTTCTGGAATCTCCGATATAAAAATCTTTGGAAGATCTGGATCAGGAAAATATCTGTAGTCATTTGAGTTTTCTTTTGCACGTTGTGAAAAAGTCTTACCAGTTGTCTCATCAAAACCTCTAGTCTCCTGAACAATCTTTCCACCTTCTTCAATTACATCAACATGACGCTTTATTTCAAATTCAATTGAACGCTCAACGGACCTAAATGAGTTTAGATTTTTTACTTCAACCTTTGTACCAAAGACTCCTGGCGTTTCAGAAACTGAAATATTAACCTCAACTCTCATCTCCCCTTTCTCCATGTTAGCGTGTCCTGCGTTTAGGTATCTAAGTAACAGCTGAAGCTCTCTAGCAAATGCACCAGCAACTTTTGCGCTGTGAATTACAGGCTCCGTCACAAGCTCCATCAAAGGAACTCCCGCTCTATTAAAATCGACAAGGCTAAAATCTCCCTTTGTATGGCTTGAGCTTGCAGTATCTTCCTCAAGGTGAATTCTTGTAATCTCAACTGGATACAACGTCTTACCTCCTCCAATATCAACATTAATCACACCACCGGTTATCAATGGGAATGCATACTGAGAAATCTGATATCCCTTTGGGATATCAGGATAGAAATAATTTTTACGATCCCATTCTGTATAGTCCGCAATATTTGCACCGATTGCAGTTCCAACTTTTATTACATGTTTAACCGCCTCCTTGTTTATAACAGGAAGTGTTCCAGGGTGACCCATACAAATTGCACAGATATTAACATTAGGCTTTTCTTCATCTGTATTGTTTCTACAAGAGCAGAACATCTTGGAGTTGGTTCTAAGTTCCGCGTGAATTTCAAGGCCGATTACGGGATAGTATGTTTTACCAGTTGTAGGAGAAATATAGGTGTTTTCAGGTAAAACCGCCATGGAGTCCACTGTCTTTAAATCTGTTGATGTCATACAGTAAAGATAATATAAATATGAACATTTGACAACTTCAAGGGTAGGTGAGGATAAGTTTTTTAGACATATCCACGCAGACAATAATTATTTTTTCTTACTTTTTCTAGTTAGACCCATCTCATATCTTTGTATTGCATCAAGTGATGTTTTCCAATTTCTACCCTCCTTCACCCCGGCAATCTTACCACCACGGACCAATAGACCTAAGTATTCCGCATCATATTTTGTTTTCGGAGCAATTTCTGATAATAACATTAATGTATTTTCTACTGTAGAATTTTTGATTGCTTTAATATATAAGTCCAATGACCTCTCCACAGCTTGTGAAATAAAGAATATCAAATCTTCAGTCTTTCCCTTATCAGCTTTTTGTAAGGCTTTGTAATATTTTGTTCTATCATTTTTAAGAATAACAACTATTGGATATCCATTCTTCATCAAAAGGATATTTAAAACAAGTCTACTTACCCTGCCGTTACCATCACCAAATGGATGAATTTGAACTAAACGATGCTTAAATTCTGCAGCCAAAGTAATATTATCTAGTTTTTTCGTATTATTTTTATACCACGTTATCAGTTCATGCATTTTATGAGCTACTTCAAAAGCTGGAGGTGGAACGTGTTTTGAACCCGTAATTCTTACATCATAAGAACGATACGAACCAGCCTCAACTCCGTCAATATTTTGCACTATCAAATTATGAATATTTCTTATCAATATTTCACTCATTGGTATATCCTTTTTTGAGCCAACGACATCATACAAATAGTTAATTGCTTCTGCTTGATTTTTTACCTCCAAATGATCTTCCAAAGACTTTCCCTTTACCGTAATCCCCTGCTGTAACACCAACATTGTTTCTCGCAGAGTAAGAGTATTTCCTTCAATTGCATTGGAGTTATAATTCATCTCAATGGAAAACTGTTCACGTAGTTTATTAACCAAATACGGAGGAAAAGGTCTTGCTTTATTTAGCAAAACTAGCTTTTCTTGAATTCTTTTTAAAATAAGGTCATTTTTCATGGTATTTTTTATAAAGTCTTATAAATCTACTAATATCGGATAGGTTCATATATCATACTATCCGATGTTAAGAAAAGCAAGCTTATGTTTGAATGTGTCAAGTGGAAATGATTTTTTGTAGATAAGATAGACGTATTATCCCAAAATCTTCACCAACTCATCGGACAAATTCTTAATTGCATCCATGTCATATACAGAAACAACGAAGTATTTTTTGTTACTCACTTCCGCTCCAAATTTACTCTTCATAAATTTATCTGCAATCTTCTTTGCCTCCCCTGGTTCAAGTAGGTCTGATTTAGTGAACAAAATTATTTCCTCTTTAGTTGCCAATTCTTCATCAAAAGTTTCAAGCTCGGCTCTGATTGTATTATAAATTTCCTCAATTCCCCCTTCTTTTCCACCCTTTGATTCAATTTCATTTTCAATTGAAATACAATGAAGTAGCATCTTAGTTCTCTTAACATGTCTCAAGAATTTATGTCCAAGCCCCTTTCCTTCTCCCGCTCCTTCAATAAGACCAGGGATATCTGCAAGAATATGACCGTACAAATCTCCAAGATTTGGTTCAAGTGTTGTGAATTGATATGCTCCAACTTTAGCCTCAGCTCTAGTTAAAGCATTTAGAAGTGATGACTTACCAGCATTAGGAAGACCAATAAGACCAGCACTAGCAATAATCTCAACTTCAATATGAAAGTTACCTTCCTCCCCTGCTTTTCCTAAAGTATGCTCCTCTGGAGTTTGATTAGTTGATGATTTAAAATTTTCATTTCCAAGACCACCATTTCCACCCTTGAGAATCATTGTCTCTTGTCCTTCTTGATCTAGTCTAAAGACCTCACCTGTTTCTAGGTTTGTTAAAATTGTTCCAACAGGAACTTCAATAAAAAGATCCCCTCCATTTGCTCCGTGCATGCTCCTACCCCCACCATGTTGTCCGTTTTCTGCAACAAATTCTTTTGTGTGACGATATCGAGAAAGTAACCATGTATCACGAACAGCCTTTGCATATACATGACCTCCCTTTCCTCCGTTTCCACCAGAAGGACCGCCAAATTCCTTGAATTTCTCATGCAACCACCTAACAACACCGTCCCCTCCATTTCCAGCCTTAATCCTAATTGTCATCTCATCTATAAATGCCATATATATTGTATTTGTTTTAAATTTAGCTAAATGTTACCTATTAGTGGTAATCCTACCACAGAATGGCCAATACTCCACCTTTTTTACTAGTTTAGGCATATAAAGAGACTTATTACTGAATTTTATAAGATATCCCTAGCTTAGTGTCATTTTGATAGTTTCGCGGCCTTCTTCTATCTCTTTTAATGCCAATTGAACCATTTTCAATACTCCCTCCTTACTTCCTGCTGAAACTAACCATCTACCAATGTGGCAAAATTCTGCATCTGACACGCCTGTTATCTTCTGTAATTCTTCTGGTGTCTTACCTCCCCAAGTTGATGGAAAATGAGTTCTAGAATCATAAAAACCTTCAGCAATTTGAACCACCTGAGCATTCCATCCACCTCTAGTTGATGGATATACTGAAAATAAAACCTCCTTATAACCAGCAAGTCTAAATGGTAATTTTTTATCCATTATAATTATCCTCTTGTCTGTCATCTTGTTATAGAGATGCTCGAGCTTCTTATCTGCCTCAATCAAAGCAAAACCTTTAAGTGCAGTTAGAATAATCATCTTCTGCGCAATTGGAATTAATTTAAAGAATGTCTTATCAAAAACCTTACTCATCTCCTGAGGAGTAAGTCCCAAGCTATAAACAAGATCGCAATCTAAGTTTATCAATTCCTCAAAGAGTAGTGGTTGTGTTCCATCAGGAAATAAACTTTTTGCAATTCCAATTCCATTATCCATTGCGTCAATTTGTTTAACCAACATCTTATCAACATATTCTGATACCTCCGCATTACCTATAATTTTTTTTCCAAACTTTTTCCAAACCAATCCAAATGAAGCATAAGGAGTTCCTTCTTCTCTTTTTCCTGCCCCACCCTCTTGATGATGGTCAAATCTGTCTCTTTTCTCATCATACTCTCTTCCAATATCCATCAAAACAGTAGCCTTATCCATCACTTTTTTATCTAGAGTTCTTACAACTCTAACAAACTCTCCACTATGTCTTTCTTTTATCTCATTGTATCCATGAAGAAATTGTCCCAAACCAGTCTTATCTACTCCATAATACAAAAGAGCAGTAGCTGTAGCGAATACATCATCAGGATGAAAGTTTGATCCGTGCGTTACAAGCAAAACATGGCCAGCCTCTTTTCCACCCGCCTTACCGGTTTCAAGATTAACTATATTTTTTGTTTTGTGTATTATTGTTTTCTTTATATTGTTTAACGTTTTCTTCATAATTATTTTAACTTTCTTTAGAAATTGATATCTCCTTCATTTTATAAACCTTCACCATAGCAAATAGCAGACTTAGAATTAATGGCCCTAATATAAACCCAGCCGGACCAATAAAACTAATACCGCCCAAGACTGAGAATAGGACAAACAATGGATGAATATTAATTGATTTTTGCATTACAACAGGTCTAAGTAAATTATCTACTGCATTAACAAATATCACAGCCCAAAGCAACAATCCAATAGCTTGGAACGTTGTTCCATACAAGAAGGCATATATTATTATAGGTATAAACACAGCTCCTGTTCCAAAGCCGGGAATAAAGGAAGCTAGAGCAGCTACAGTTCCCCAAAGTGTTGCGTTTGGAATATCGAAAATAAGAAAACCAATTCCAGAAATAATACCCTGGACAGCTGCAATGATTAACGATCCGAATACGACAAAGTTGATAGAAGACTTTATTGTCTTAGCTAGATAATCATATGCATCAGATGAAACTGGAATTAAATCCTTAATATCTCTTTGAAACTTCTCTCCATCTTTAAGCAAGAAGAACATAGCGATTGTCATTATTAATATTTTCAAGAACACATCAAATGTGCCAGAAAAGAATGCCCCAAGATTAGAAGCAATCCATGAAGTTGAACCTCCAATGTATTTCTCTAGACGAATATCAACATTAGGTATTATGGATTCTGGAACTATTTTTTTAAGGTTACTATTTATCACATCATTCAAACTAGAAACACTTGATACTTCTAGTACGTTAGACGATGCGTATGAGCTATATACTCCCTGTGCCTCCAAAAATATTTGAAATGAAATGAGAGAAATTGGAACAAGAATAACCATGTAGAATAGAATTATTGTCGCAATTGCACCCAATGAATTACTTTTCCAAAGGAACTTTGAAAGTCTTTTATGCAAAGGATACAACAGCATTGAAACTATAATAGACAAGGATAATGTTATTAAAAATGGCGATAGAACCATAACTGACAAAACAAACATGATTGCCAAAGCTACGCCAAAGAATATTTGTGATTTATTATTCATATACAGGTATTATACAGTAAATTTAAGCTAAGGTAACAGATACGCAACAAATATTAGAAAAGTCCAGATTCATCAGCTATCCTTACTTTGTCCGTAACCTACTCATCATTCTTCCCTCCCGAGAGGTTCATACGATAATAATCTAGAGAAAATTTATCAGCACCTTGCATAAAGATTACGATAGTTGCAACAGCTAGTCCAAAATCTCTAACTCCAATAGCGTCAAAACCTACGATGTACGTAATATCAAGCATATGTAATGCCAAAAGAAGTGCTGAAAATCTAGTAAAATACCCCAACAGAAGAGCTGATGCAAAAATTATTTCAAAAAGTCCATTTAAATACACCAGCTTCACAGCACTCAAGGAGAATATTCCAACTATTCCCTCAGGAATATATGATGTCCATACACTTGGATCAATTATTTGCTGTGTACCGAACCAAAGAAACACAAGAGCAATACCAATTCTCAAAACTGTAGCTGAATATTTATTCATAAGTTTATTTTGTTAAATCACCTATTTTCAAACCTGTTAATTCATTGTTTGGACGCTTTTGATTACCATGTTGATCCATAAAAGCTGAAGTACCATCCACTCCACAGAGATCTAGAATTGCATTTTTTCCACCTGGGTGTTTAGAAGTAAAGCTTGTTAAATCATAGACGCCCCCATTAACAACTGTCCAACAACTCGATCCTGAATTATGCTTTTGTACATCAACCATAGTTATTCCAACTGGAGTACTTTGTGTTACAGCTGTATTTGCATCTACTTTAGCAGAACTAGATGAAGAAGCTTGAGATTCAGTTGAAGAACTTTTTGTTGTATCAGATGGATTAGCAAACACAGGTAAATCATCTTTACCAAGATTAGAAAATAAAGATGAACTGATAAAAATTATTACGATTAAAACTATAAATATTACAAATGATATTATTTTTTTTGACATAGAGATATATTGTACCACGGAAGTTTAAATACCGAATTATTCTATTGCCCGTGACACTTCTTGTATTTCTTTCCGGATCCACATGGACATGGATCATTTCTACCAATCTTATCATCATGATTTGTACTAGCTTTTACAAAATTTGCTGCATTTGACATGTCTCCAGCATAAATCCCCCCTTGTCCAATAGCACCCGCACTAGCCTGATCTCCCAATGTATTATCCGCCCTTAGTCCCACGGTCTGAATAGGATTATTATTTACAGCAATCTCACCACTCACTAGTTGCACAAGTCTTGTAATTTCATTTGCGATAGCATTCTCCATATCTTTATACATTCTAAGTCCCTCGGTCTTGTATTCAACAAGAGGGTCTCTTTGGCCATAAGCACGAAGAGAAACACTTGAACGCAAATATTCCATCATTTCCAAGTGATCTACCCAGAACAAATCTATTGTCTGCAACATTATATTTCTTGCAGTATAAAGGAATGGCTTATCCGCATCAGCTTCTGCAAAACCATTCGCTATTGCATCACTTCTGAATTGTTTACGTCTATTCTCTATAGAAGTCTTTTCTTCTTCTGTCGCAACAGCCAAAAACATATCAAGCTCAACCTCCACCTCTTCCGGTGTAGCAAGAACAATTCTCTTTCTTCTTGCATAAACTTTTGTACGCTGTTGATTTAGAACATCATCATATTGTAGAGTATGCTTTCTTGAATCAAAGTGTATCCCTTCAATCTTTCTTTGTGCCATTTCTAACTGTCTTGAGACAATCCTTGTTTCTATTGGCTGGTCTTCTTCTACACCAAGTTTATCTAACGCACTCTTGAGAAAATCATTAGCAAAGATTCTCATTAAATCATCTTCAAAAGAAACGTAGAATTGAGTTTCTCCAGGATCTCCCTGTCTTCCCGCTCTACCTCTTAGCTGATTATCAATTCTTCTTGCTTCATGTCTTTCTGTTCCGATAATATACAATCCGCCCAGTGACTTAACTTCATCGTACAACTCTTTTGACCCAGGAGCGCCTCCTAGTTTAATATCGACTCCACGTCCAGCCATGTTTGTTGCTATCGTTACAGCCCCCTTCTTGCCTGCTTGAGCTACTGTTTCTCCTTCCTTCTCAGCAAACTCTGGTTTTGCATTAAGTAGTGTATGAGGAACACCTTCTTTCTTCAAGAAATCTGACAGGAGTTGGTTTTTTTCAATTGAAACGGTACCAACAAGAACAGGTTGACCTATTTTATTTAATTCTTTAATTTTCTTGGCAATTGCTCTAAATTTTGCAGGTTCAGTTCTAAAAATTAAGTCTGTCTTATCTACACGCGCAATAGTACGGTGAGTTGGAACTTCAATAACATCAAGTCCATACACCTTCAAAAATTCTTCCTGACTTGTAAGACCAGTTCCTGTCATTCCGGCAAGCTTTGGATACATTCTAAAATAATTTTGGAATGTAATAGAAGCGTAAGTTCTTGATTCTTTCTTAATCTCTACCCCTTCTTTGGCTTCAATCGCCTGATGTAAACCTTCAGACCATCGTCTTCCAGGCTGTAATCTTCCTGTTGAAGGATCTACAATCATAACTTCATCATCCTTTACTATATAATCAACGTCCTTGTGGAATAATGCCTTTGCTCTAATTGCAGTTTCCATGTGATGAACATATTTAACTCCTCCCTCACTATATATATTTGTTACCCCAAGTGCTTTTTCAGCCGCATCAATTCCTGCATCAGTTACAGAAATGGTTCTAAACTTCTCATCAACAGTATAATGAACATCTTTTTCCAATTTTTTTGATATCTCAGCAAAAGTCACATATAAATTTCCTGAATCAGCGTAAGGAGACGCAATAATTAAAGGAGTTCTTGATTCATCAATTAAGATTGAGTCAACCTCATCAACAATTGCATAATTAAATTCTCTTTGTCTCAAATCCTCTGGTCTTTGTTCTAGATTGTCACGCAAATAATCAAAACCAAATTGATTATTTGTTCCATAAGTAATATCTGCATTGTAAGCTGTTTTTTTATCTGTTGGCTGAAGTAGTTCATAAACAATTTTAAACGCACCAACTTCATCTTCCTTTTTTTCCAATCTCTCTTCCTCACCCCCCCCTTTTGTTTCTAGTATCACAGACGGATCATAAAGATATGACTCACCCTCATTGACTACTCCAGTTGATAATCCAAGTGCATAATAAATCTGACCCATCCATGTTGCATCTCTTCTTGCAAGATAATCATTCACAGTCACAACATGAACTCCTTTTTGAGAAACAGCATTTAAATAGACTGCAAGTGTTGCCATCAAAGTCTTTCCTTCTCCGGTTTTCATTTCGGCAATGTTTCCATCATGCAAAATCATTCCTCCAATCAACTGCACATCATAATGACGTTGACCAAGAGTTCTGTGAGAAGCTTCTCTCACCACAGCAAAAGCCTCAGGTAGAATATCCTGAAGAGTGGCGCCAGTAGCAAGGCGCTCCCTAAACTCTAAGGTCTTTGCCTTTAGGCCCGCATCAGAAAGGGCTTGAATTGTAGGCTCTAATTCATTGATTATTTCTACAACCTTCCTGTACTTTTTAACTTGCTTTTTCGATACCGAAAACAGATCAGATATAATGCTCATAGGAGGCTATGGTAGCACAAAAACAGTAGTCTATAAAGGGTGTAACACAGTTATAACAGATGTCCCCCAGATAGGGTTATTGGTAAATTAATATCTAGAATAATTTGTATAAAAAAATAATCAAAATAAAAAGCCCGCTTGCGCGAGTTTTTTATTAAAGTGGGAAATAATCGTCAAATTATTTCTTTCCTTTCTTTGCAACTTTCTTCTTTGGAGCTGCTTTCTTAACTGCCTTCTTTGCAACTTTCTTCACAGCTTTCTTTGGAGCTGCTTTCTTTGTTGCTGTCTTTTTCTTTGCTGCCATAAAATTTAATTTAAATTATTTTTTTAATGTTACACGCGCCGACGATGCACATGTAGTTAAGTTAATTATCTAACATTTTT
>CAIPFZ010000060.1 GCA_903864515.1 uncultured bacterium | reverse complement strand
ATCGGCGGACAATTCTACCCTTTCCTCCGTATTGATCTATCTCAACAGTTACCTTGTCTCCGATAAATATACGAATTCTATTGATTTTCATTTTACCGCCAAGATACGTCATTATTTCCTTATCCTCGTCCAATAACTTTACTCTGAAATGTGTATCAGGTAATGATTCTGTAACGATTCCTTGGAAAAGCTTCTTGCCTTGTTTTGATGCATCCATTTGTATAAGTATTAGATTAGCACGATAATTAATCTTGCACAAGCAATTTTATCCCCTCTGCCTTGGGTAATGTAGTCTTCCAGAATGGAGAAATCTTAATATGGACATAAGTAACCCCTTTTGTTTGCTGTAATATAGACAAAGCCTGTCTTTTACCCTTATTTTCCAACATTTTAACTATTTCCTCTTCATCTATGGACATTATTACATTAACATTGCCTGTTGCGGTGATTTGACCATCTTCATCAGCCTTAGAAATCTCTAGGGTACTTGAAGATAAGTTAACATTATAATTGAAGCCGTTTGAATCTTCCACTCCTAATATTGACCTTACAGCATCTTCAACGGAAACATTTAGTAATGTACTAGCTCTTAAGCTACCATCAACCTTAACAACAGCCTGACTCTTATCAGCAGAAAGCCTTGCCTCTGAATTTATGACTTTATATTGCAAAGTATCATAGTTTATAAAGAGTCCTCTGGAATCTGCTTGTTTTTTGAGTGAAATAAGTAAATCGCTCTTTACTTTTTCAGTTGATTCGGCTATTTGATTTGCTAAGTCCTTTTGGGAGATGTTTGGAACCTCACCAGAATAACCGCCGGTAATACTACCCTTTGATCTACCATAAACTCCTTCAAATTTAGAGGTACCCTTAAATGCTGGAAATGTAAAATCTTTTGGACCAGAATTATACTTTTCACCAGCAGTTTCCGCTGTTAATGTTGTTGTTACACTACCCAATACAAGCTTCTTGGATACAGTCTTTTTAGCTGGAATTGTTACAGCCCTATCTAGAAGATATGTCAGGCCATTTGATGATTGTAATTTAGTACCCTTTGCAAGTTTTTGACTTGCTGTTGTGTTGTTGAAAATAACGACAGTCCCTGTCGATTTCTTTTCAACTTTTGAAGATCCATTAGCCGTAACGCTCACAGAATCAGTTGTGGTTGACTGAAGAACCTCACCATCACCTTGATCAAATTTATATCCAGAATTTAGGGAAACAATCAAGTTCTCAGTTTTTAATATCACCTTCGCAGAAGTGAATGAACTTAGAACCACAAAACAAACAACTATAATCGCAAAGATAACTATAGGCAATCTATAAGACCCCTTGAAGAAGTTACTGAATAAACCATTGAATCCAAATATCCCCCCACCTCCTCTTTTAGTACTTTTTGTATAATCAGTAAAATCATCATTCTCAGTTTCAACAAGTGCGGGTATTTTATTTTTTTCAATCTCCTCTTTGTCCTCCCCTAGCATGTATATCTCCTCTTCAGTTTCATCATCCCTTGTTTTATGATCAATTATTTCAATATATTCATCCTTATCATAGTCCTCAACATTTGTAATAGGTCTTTCAAGCTTTTTAATTTCTACACTTGAAGATTCATTATGATCGTGCTTTTTGACAGAATTTTTATGAGCACTCCCTCTCTGTACCTTACCCTTAGATAACTCATTAGATTCTATAATTCTATTTTCCTCACTATCATCATTTCCTTTTTCAGGGATAGAAATATTTCTTATCGATCTTTTTTCTTTAGGAACTATATCGTAGAATTTAGTTTTTTTACTCATATTATAAATAATACCATGAAATTAAATTAATTTTATGCAAAAAGTTTTTTGTTGTTGAAAAGTACTCCTGTAACAACTGAAATATCTAATTCTTGATTAAGGTTAGCGTCTTTCTCAGTCTCGCATAACGGAGACATATCTGCTGGCTCTATAATTTTAACCTCGAACTTTCCATCAGTTAATGCAAATTGTTGATATTCCTCATTTTCGATAAACTGCTTAAATATTTTTGCAACATCACGGCTGGCAAATAAATAAAAGTTCTTAGGTAGTACACCGTTTGATGTTATTTTCTTTAAAACTGCAGAGAAGTTAACTAGCCATTCCTTTTCCGCTAATTCAATTGCACTAGAAACTTTTTGGCCATTTTCTGCGTCCAGCTTACCAGTCAAACACGATTCAACTAATGATTCAGCCATATCTTCTGCGCAATTCATAGTCTTTGCAACACTTCCCATTAAGAAATATCTACCCAGCGGAAATGACGCTGTATCTCTTAAGATATTCTCTTTAATAATTAAAATTTCAGTGAGAGCGGATGTTATATCTACAACTGTATAATCTCTAACATTTGGATATATATCACTTATTGCTGAGAAAGAGACAAGTGATTGAGAATGAATATGAATGTTATGTAGATGAAAATTACTACTTATTATGTCTTCAATTTTTTTAACAGACTCAGTCCTGGTGTAGCTTGTAAATACATTTATATCAAGATCCTTAACTTTTTTTCCTATAGGATTGATTAAGTTATATCCATTTACAATAACTGAAAGGAAGTTTTGCTCTAATGCTGTAACATTATCCTTTTCACCCTTGTAAGCTTTGATAATATTTGATGTAGCCTTATTTATTAAGTTCTCTGTTACCAAAAATGGAGCAGCTTCATGCATTTTTATTTCATTTGTTTCAGATAAATACCAAGGAGATGACAGTACAACAAGTGCAGTATCGGGTTTTCCACACTTCTTATTGTGTATCTTAGGAAAATCTTCAGTCTTTATTGTCTTAATCAAATTTTCAAATTCAACAAGAATTTGATTCTCTAGCTGAATCCTATCTCTGTCTCCATTGTATTTTAAATCAATCTTTCTTGCAGATAAAACTATTGGTTTCTTCCCCTTTTCATGAAGTACTAAACTTCCCTTAACAACGCCATTTCCAACGTAAGCAATAATAGATGTGCTGGTGGTTTTCATTGATAATATTATAGCAAACTTTTTTAAAAGATGTATATCAAACATACCAGCAAAACTACAACCTCCTGAGAGCACGACAGTTTTCTGCTGAAAACTGTCTCTGCTCGTTGCAACTCGCAAGTCTCTCAGGAGGTTGTAGTTTTGCTGGTATGAATACAATTCATCCTTCAGTATAAATTGAGGGATATGAGCAATGAAAAACAAAAGCCCCACTAAGAGGGCAGCTCTTGGTTGGGGTTATGAATTGAAGTTATTTTATAGAACGAAGTTTCAATTGAAGATCACAGGAGCAATAACCCTATAGATTGTGATTGCTGCCATAATAAATGGAATGACCACACCGAATGCAGGAATTATTTTTTTAAAACCACGCTCCTTCATGAATCCATTTGTCCACGTAATGAAGACAAATGCATTCACACAAATTTGCAACAGGCCGGCAAACAAGCCAGACTGAACAATTGTTGGGTTATATACCGCACCAAAATATTCCAAAACAAAAGGGTTGGCTATTAGGAAAAGTGAAAGTCCGCATATTCCTGATATAGTCATCCAAATTCTGGATTTTTTAAGATTGCCTTTCATATCAATAAGTTCACTACAATCAAAATATCATAAAATCGCCACGACGTCCACAAACACAACTACTCCAACACCGCCTTAATACGTCTAACCCCAGCAGATACAGCTTCTTCTTTTTGAATCTTAAAATGACCAAGCTCGCTTGTATTTTTAACATGAGGACCTCCACAAAATTCTTTTGAGAATGCCTCTTCAATTGTGTTACCAATATAGTACAAAGTAACCTTATCGCCATATTTCTCTCCAAAGAAATGAAGCGCTCCAGTTTTCTCAGCTTCTTCAATTGGAAGTTCCACAACATTAACTGGAAGTGCTTCTTCAATTCTTTTATTAACAATTTCTTCAACACGCTCTTTTTCTTCATCTGTCATTTTTGCAGTATGAGCAAAGTCAAAACGTAATCTCTCCGGTGTGATATTACTTCCCTTCTGAGACACATGAGTTCCGAGAACTTCACGAAGCGCTTGGTGTAAAAGGTGGGTAGCTGTGTGATACTTAATTGAGACATCACTTGTATCCCCCATTCCTCCTTTAAACTTCTGCCCTGCGCCAGAGCGTGAAAGATCCTGATGCTTCCTCATTTCTTCCTCAAATGCCTCCTTATCAACCTTAAAGTCAATTTCCCCTGCCATTTCAATTGTCATCTCCACTGGGAAGCCGTATGTACTAAACAAAACAAAAGCATCTTTTCCACTTATCAAATGTTCATGGTTTTTTGTATTTTCTTCACCTTCAGAAGTGCCAAGCTTTTTGATAATTCTATCAAACTCTTTAAGACCATGAGAGAGGGTGTTTCTAAACTTCTGTTCCTCACCATCAATTGTAATTTTAATAGTTTCTCTTTGACGAGCTACATTCTCATAGATATCAGCGTAGGTGTTCACTACAGCATCAGCTATCCAGAACAATGAACCTTTCTTAAGCCCCAAGTTATCAGCAAATCTAACAGCGCGCCTAAGTAGTCTTCTCAAGATATATCCCTGATCAGTATTTGATGGAATCACACCATCAGAAATTAGCATAACTGAAGTTCTAACATGATCTGCAATAATTCGCTTTGCGCGAAGCGCCTCCTTGTCACTTAGAATTGATGGGCTTTGTAATTGAATTGGTGAAGGGTTCTGCTCAGCATGTTGTGCATCAATTTTTGCAAAAATTTCTTCAAAAATATCCGTATCATAAAAATTATCTTTTCCATTTAACGCCAAACAGAATCTTTCAAATCCAGCACCAGTGTCAACATTTTTATTTGCCAACTTTCCAATAATCTCGCCATCCTTCTTTTCAAACTCCATAAACACATTATTCCAGATTTCAACAACCTCCTGCTTTTCATCTGCATTCAAATATTCCTCATGTGTTAAGCCTTCGGTATGCTTACCTGAGATATCGTAAAAGATTTCCGTATCTGCTCCACATGGACCATTATCACCCGCACTCCACCAATTATTCTCTACGGGAAGGAAAAATATTCTATTTCCTTTAACACCATGCTTTTCAAAAATTTCTCTCCAGTGACCAGCACTCTCTTCATCCTTTGGTGCGTTCTTGTCACCCTCAAAACAAGTCACATATAATCTGTTTGGATCTATACCAAAACCTTCCTCCTTGGAAGTTAAAAGTTCAAAACTCCAATTAATAGATTCCTTCTTAAAATAGTCTCCCAATGACCAGTTACCCATCATCTCAAAGAATGTGGCGTGAGTGTTGTCCCCAACTGACTCAAGGTCAATTGTCCTTACACATTTTTGTATACTACAAAGCCTGGTTCCGAGTGGATGCTTTTCACCCAAAAGATATGGAACAAGGGGTTGCATACCGGCGGTATTGAATAAAACTGAAGGGTCATTCTCAGGCACAAGTGATGTACTTGGCAATACTGCATGCCCTCTTTTCTCAAAAAAACTTAAATATTTTTGACGTATTTCTTTAGAATTCATGAGATATAATATAGCAGATTTGGGGTGTTTTGCATACCAGGATCAGGTAAAAATTTAATAAAATAAAAGAACGCCGTACCCAGAAGGTCGTGCGTTCATGTTTGAATTCTCAATAGGCTTAAAAGACCGTTTCAAAGTGGATACACCTCGTCTAAGGCATCAACCACTTCACCGAAGAAGTCAGGAACAATTTCCAAGCAACGATCACCCATTTCCCGTTTATTGGGAGGACAACCGTAAAGCCGAGCTCTGTTTCCGCCCCACTTACCCATGTCTGGAGATGATTGACGGTTCCAAAATAGCCAAGTCCAACCCAGACGTTTTGCTTCATTAAGCTGGTTCGAATTTGCAGACACCAAAGTGTCTAAAGTACTACTGCTCATTTCTAAATTCCTCCTTGTGTTCAAATACTATCGTCCTTTTTGACAACTCGCCAAAGTTAGGACACTAACATCTATAGTATGACATACTTATTATACAAAAGCAATATGCATGCTTTTTACTTTCTCCCCACCCTCTTAATCTTATTAACTATCCCCTCATATTTTTTAACATCCTCAGCCACAGCATCAATTCCAGCTTGAATGAATTTAGGATCTGCAATATCAATTCCGGTCTTAAGGAAAATATCTCTTGGGGACATAGATTGACCTGACTTCAAGAACTCCTCAACCTTTTCGATAAAGCTATTATCCTCTTTATATTTTGCACAAAGTGCCCTACTTACAATCTGTCCTAATGCATAGGTATAAACATAGAAGAAATATCTAAGATGTGGAATATAGATGAATGTATAACCATCATCTACATTTGGAGAAAGAACCGGTCCAACAAAATTCTTTGTCTCTTTCAAAAACATTTCAGCCATCTCTTCTTTTGATGCACCACCATCCTTCCTAACTTTATTATGCAATGCCAATTCATAATTAAAATATGAAATTTGTCTAAAGATTGTACCAATATCACCTTTCATTTTTTCATCAAGAAGCCTCAATCTCTCTTCATCATTCTTTGCGTTATCAATCAAATCATCAATCACAAGTTGCTCAAAGAATGTACTTGCAACTTCTGCAACAGATATGGTGTAATCCTCATATAGATATGGTTGCCCTTTAGCTAGCTCTGAGTGAATAGAGTGACCCATCTCATGAGCAAGAGTACATATATCGTCAATACTTCCTGTAATATTCATTAAGACACAGGTTGGAACATTATGCCCTGGTGAACAATATGCACCACCTTTCTTTCCTTTCTTTGGAAGAAAATCTATTTGTCCATTTTCAGCAAAAGATTTAACGTAATTTCCAAACTCTGGTTTTATCTTATTAAAACTCTCTATTGTCTTACTTACAATTTCCTCCAAACTTATTTTCTTCTGTGTTGATTTAGCAACAGGAGCGTATAAATCAGCGGAACCAAGTTTCTCTAGACCAAGCAACTTTGCTCGAGCCTTGAAGAATCTATGAGACACCTTCATATTATCACCTATAACCTTTACAAGATTCTCTACGGTATCTAAATCATTTTCATATCCGATTACAGTTGCCTCATATGGAGTCTTGTACCCCCTAAGTTCATCCTCAATTTTCTTATCAGTATAAACTGCATTTAACTCCGCCTCAGCCATATGACTTATTGCCTTTAGTGTTGGAATAATTTTATTATGGAGTTCATGTCTTTCTTTATACCCAAGCTGGTGCCTAAGCATCATTGCTTCAGCAATTGGCAGATCTTTCTTTTGAAACTTAACAGTTTGAGCATTTAGTAGCTTCTTTTGAGCATCAACCCACATTGTGTAAGTTACTTGTTGTTTTAGGCTAAGTATCTTCTCTTCTGATTCAGACAAAAGATGCTTACCGGCTTCAAATGTCTTTTTTAGATAATATTTATACGGCGCAAAAGATTTATCATTCAAAATTTCCTTTTGCATTTTTGGATCCAATTTAGAAAGAGAAAGTTCAAAGAAAATTATTTCATTTTCTGCTTTAGTAACTCTTTGAGTTAAAAGATTTGTTCTTGACTTTCTTTCCTGATTTGAAGAATCTATATCATTTAATTTAGATAGATACCAAATAGGTTTTGCAAAGCCAGACTCTGTTAGCATTTTCTCCCAATCCTTTAGAGCAGAAAGAATTGTTTTAGTTGAGGCTAGGAATTTCTTATTAGAATATTTTTTAGCAAATGCAAGGCGAGCTTCCTCCATTTCTTTTATCTCAGATTCAATTCTAGGATCCTTGTCTCCATTATACATTGAGGAGAAATCCCATTCAGTTTTAAAGGCAAGTTTATTGGTTTTTTTGGCTTTGGTCATTAGGCAATAATAGCAGATTGAGGTAAGAATTCAAAGTGTGAATTTACATATACACCTTATTAACAATAATTAAAGACATCATTGATAAACGACCTCTGTTGTAATAAAAGTACATTTTATTCCAAGAACCCACAACAATCAGTACACCTACCTTAACACTAATAGTGTAATGATTTAATATATGTGGAAAAAAAATCAACTTCGCTATTTAAGCCCTCTTTACCAACGAGCTCGAACATTATTTCATAACACATATTCTTATTTTCAAAGAAATAGCTTTTATAAGTTGCATGTACACCACTTGACTTAAGACTATTTCTGTATACGGTCTCTATAACAGGAATTTCATTTATGTTATTTACAAACGGAGAAACATTAGGTTTAATATTATAATTACATGTGTGATTTTCAATTTTATTGAATTTTCTGATAGTCATATATCTTTCAAATTTTGGCTTATACCTTTCATCTTTATAAAATTCTTTTGACCATGGAAAATATACTTCGACAACATCCTTTTCAATTTCTTTCTTTTCAAAATACTTGCTTCCAAAACGATAGTAATTTTCATCGCTAAGAGGCATTAGAGATGACCCTATCATTTCATGAATTATTAATTTTATATCCAAGAAATTTGAAACGATACTTGATTCTTTGTCAGACTTGACAATCTTTCCATCGAACATTTTCAATGAACAAGGGCCATAAAAACCAGTTATTTTTCTTTCACATATTTTTATAAAGTGATCATCAGATTTTTCAATTTTACTGAATGAGTTTTTATCTAGATTAAACTCATAGAAACTAGGGTGATCGTATTTAGCCCCTGATTTTGGATCAATAAGAAAAATATTCTTATCACTATCTTCAACTAAAGATAAATCAGAGTGGTTAAAATGTCCGATTTCTTTTAGTATTCCATCAATCACTTTGTATATTCCAATGGAGCCGTTTGAAAAAATATCTTTTTCAAAAATGAACTCACCCTTATCTGTTATGCAATATGATAAATTTTTTATAGATTTTGTCTTAACTTGATCAACATATTTTAAAATATACTGATCATTATCATCCAAATATTCTGCTGAATGTCCGATATTAATCCCCTGTATATCACTTACAAGAAAACCCTTACAATTTGTATAAAATAACTCTGAGGACATGACTGTACTAGAGACATCAAGATTCTTAATGTTATTATCTATATTAGATTCGACCATATCACCCCTTATATCTTGAAAAATAAAGATGGGGTACAAAACAATCCAACTAAACAAGGGGTTTATAGAGATAAGGATCAAAGAGATAATTACATACCCCATGATTAAGCTGAGTAACGCAAAAAATAAACGTTTTATAATATTACCCTTCTTGGTTTTATTACCCACAGCCCCTTTGATGTTTTTATTACCGTATTCAACATCTTTCATTGTGTTAAACTTTTCTCCATCCATCTTATCTTCCTCATTTTTGTATAGTGTCATATTTATTTATTTATGTATAAATTTTACACTATTTATACAAAATAGTAACCTATTGAATTCACCTAGAATCTTTTGCAATATCAATCAAATTTCAAAATTTCCAAATCTAAACTCCCTCCACCGCTTTCTTCACTACCTCCAGCTCTTCAAAAATTACTCCAATCTCTGAATATGTTTTAAATATCTTTGCTTCAGACATACCCAATTGCTTCATATCGTTCTTCTTTTCATATAAATCCTTACAAAGCATTATTTTTCTACCAATCAAAGACTTTTTATCGGCTGAAGTAAGAGACGTTAAACAAGTTACTGGATGCAATTTATATCTCTCTATTAAATCCAAAATATTTCCAACTTGTGGGTAATTCCAACTAAGCATCTTTAAGTTACTACATTCTCCATAAGTAATTGCAGTTTCAGTAAACTTTGTATTTGTTACAAGCCATCCCTCATCAAGCATTCTTGCTGGGGTATCTTCCGTGTATTGATATTTATTCTGAGATAAATCATCAAATCTAGCTTTCACATAAAGTGCAACCTTCAAATCAGTCTTTCCAGCCAATTCATTGTGATATTTTACCTCAGCCATAAGTAGTTTCTTTTTGTTCCATGCCACAACATCAACCTCGTGAGGTACACATTTTCCCAAAACCATTTGATCCGTCAATGTTTGCATTCCTTGTGCCTTAAATAATTCAGCAACAAATTCCTCAAATGGAAAACCAGTTGGTCCAATTTCCATTATCGATCGTCTCAAAGAATATCTTGCAGCCGCAGAAACTGACATCTTTTTAAGCATTGAAAATGCCTGCTTATATATTGCGGTAACATCACACACCGCCTTATTTCCCAATTTTTCAGATCTATTTTTCAGATCTTCCGTTATCGTCCTGATTATTTTATCTATCACAGTTGGCTGAGCGCCAGATCTAGACAATGACTCTTCAAGTTTAATAATATCAAATTGTTCATCTGTACCGTCCGATTTTTTAACGAAAATTGGATTCATATTTATTTTATGTTTGATTCAGTTTATGATTTTTAAAATCAATCTACTGGGCTAATTAATTATATTATAACACCACCTAAAGTTTTTTTGCTAACTGAAGATTCATCGTCAAAATAAAGGACTAGTGACTGACCTGGAGTTA
Source organism: uncultured bacterium (assembly GCA_903864515.1). Taxonomy (GTDB): domain Bacteria; phylum Patescibacteriota; class Minisyncoccia; order Phycocordibacterales; family CAIZLB01; genus CAIJKW01. Next base: position 8,101 of record CAIPFZ010000060.1, on the reverse strand, counting down.
TACCCTCTTGAGGTCTTTCAAACATAACTTCAAATTTTTCATTGTCTCCCTCATTTATTAAAGACAATATACATTTTTCTTTCTTTTGTCTATATCTTGCTCTGGCTAGACAATTAATTGATTTTTCCTTCAGGTTTTCCTTATAATCCGATCTAATGAAATGCATGTTATCAAAAGATAATCTTTTAATACTCCCCGCTCCATCATTTTTAATTTGTACCTTCTCTGCAACAGTTATCGTGTTTTTTACAACATCCTTATCTATCACATAATACCTTGGTGTACTTGTAGTATTGGTATTAAGCGCCAGACCATGTCTTTCTCCTATTGTGTAAAGTAGTGATCCATCATGCTTTCCAATTACCTCACCATTGATATCCAAGACATCCCCTTCAGTTAATCCATTCATTTCTGATTCATCTGAAGCTGTTGACTTTGATGAAGTAAATGAGGAAACATGCTCCCTAATAAAATCCTTCATATCAATATGTCCGATAAAGCAAACTCCCTGACTATCTTTTTTCTTTGCCACTGGAATATTATTTTTCTCAGCAATCTTTCTCACTTCACTTTTCTCCAAATGCCCAATTGGAAATATTATTCTTTCAAGTTGCTCCCCCTTAAGGGTCCAGAGAAAATACGACTGATCCTTTTCATTATCCTCTCCCTCAAACATCTCACCATTCTTTGCTTGAGCATAATGACCCGTAGCAACAAAGTCTGCCTCCTCTGCTATTGCCCAATTCATGAATGCACCAAACTTAACCTCCCTATTACACATTACATCTGGATTTGGAGTTCTACCTTTTGCATACTCCGCCACCATGTAGTCAACCACCCCTCTTTTGTATTCATCACGTAAATCAAGAGTAATAAACTTTATACCCAAATGAGCCGCTACTCTCATAGCATCCCTTCTATCTTCTTTCCAGGTACAATCACCATTTTCTGGTTGCCATACCTTTATAAAGACTCCTGTGACCTCGTAGCCAGCTTTTTGAAGTAGCAATGCAGAAACAGATGAATCAACTCCACCAGAAAGTCCTACAAAGACACGCTTTTTAACCACCCCACCCTTGAATGAAGGGCTGGAGGTAGTTTTTGTTAAGGTTGTTGAATTTAAGGATTGGTTCATTTATTTAGTGTATTAAAATCACTATTGCTATCTTATATACAATCTCTTAAATTTCAAGTGCTCCGCATATGTCTTTGAAAAATATGTCTTTCCATCATCCCCCGTCAAGAAGAATACAAAATCATTTGGAGTAGGTGATATTGCCGCCTCAATTGCATCAAGTCCAGGATTTGATATTGGTCCTGGTGGTAGACCTTTGTGTTTATATGAATTATACAAAGAATTCATTGCTAAATCACTCATTGTTAAGTCTTTTGATTTCTTGCCATTCACATAACCAAGCGTACTATCAACTTGAAGCAACATTCCATTTTTTATTCTTCTCCATAATAAATCAGCAACCATTCTCCTATCTTCCGCGGTCTTAACTTCCTCCTCAAGAATTGAGGCCATAATTATTATTTCAGATTCTGTGTGTCCGCTTTTCAAAATATCATCCTCATATTTTTTAATTTTTCTCTTAAACTCGGCAGACATCCTATTGACGATTGTTTTCAAATCAACATTTGGTGGAAAGAAATACGTATCAGGAAACAAATACCCTTCTTTAGAAATCAACATAGACTTATCAGCCTCAAAGTCTGGTGAATTTTTAATATCAGGTAACTTAGAATCTATAATACTTAAAATAGTTGAGGAATTTATCCCCTCAGGAAAAGTTAGCTTTATGGGTGAATATCCATAATCTTGATGTGATAATCTGTATGCAACAGTAAAGACACTAAGTGGCTTATCAAATTTATATACTCCTGCCTTAATATTATTTTGCCCACCGTTGATAGAAATCATTAGCCTTAATAAATCAGCAGATCTAATTACCCCAACATCTCTTATTTCAGTTGAAATTGTCTTAAGTGAATCACCCGATGTTATTTCAATCATTAATGGTTTACTAAATGATCCAAATGGTGGTAAAACAAAATAGATGGTGACCAAAATAAATATAACAATAGGAATCAAAATGAGTTTTAAAATTCTAAACAAAATAACTACAGGTGTAATTGAATGCACATCTGAAGTTGGTGTTGTTAATAATTCTGATGATTTTAACGATGATTGATTTAATTGCGATTTATTATTTTGATCTTGCATAATTATTGATACTCTGCATTAAATGATTTTATGTAAATAGATATTAAATAGGGAGATTTGATGGCGGTTCAACCTTCTTAGCCTGTACACGTGAAAGTGTTGGAGTCTTGGAAACATTTCCTGGAAGATGGAAAACCGTTGCCAACTCTTCAGTTGTCATAACAAAATGACTGAGTCTGGAGCCATATGGAATATATTCTGGAATAAAGTATGAACGATGTTGATACTCCCCCACAATCTTTTTCTTCTGAGCCATAAGCTTAACTTCCCCCTTATCTTGCCATTTATATTTTGTAGGCTTTGGAGCATTAACTGTTTTGAATCCATTTAGATTGGGTGAACCGTATTGTCTAAACGACCCATTAATTCCTGCAATCATGGATGACCTAAATGAATCCTTTTTGGCGACATAAACAGCCCTAACACCACAATCAAACGGAAGTTTAGAGATACTATTCTCAATGGCATCAGCCGCTTCCTTTTCCGCTTTTGTAAGCTGAAGAAGTGCGGGATTAACTGGCTTGTCTTTATCCATCTTCACATCTCTCTTCATTCTTTTAATCAGATCAAGTTGTGCAGCATACTTCCAATCCACCATATCCTTTTTTGTACCAGGCTTAATCATTTCCTTTGTGTGCGCCCTTACCATTATCTGAAACCAAACCTGCTCACCCTTTTTAAGAGAGCCTAAAAGTTCAATAACTGGAGTAATCGGATCTACTTTTGACTCTTCCTTTCCTCCTCCAACCAATCCATGAGAGACATAAGTCTTTATAGGCAAATGAGAGACCGCAGTCTTAACAAAGTTACATCCCCAATATTGATAATTTTCTGGATCCCACTTAATGTCTGTTGAATAGTCATTTCCAGTTCTATCAGTAATTTCAACATCAGGATATTGAGAATACAATTGAGTTTCAATCATATCTGAGAAGGCGGCACGTGACCAAATAAAAAATCTAACCTGTCCGTCAATTGAAATAATTTCAAGAGAAAACCAAGGGCGACATGAACCGTTGGTATACTTTGAGAAGAAACCATTTGAGTCTCCACCGGCTTGGTACAGTGAACCCAGGAAAAGCTCCATTGCTTGAGGAGTCTTTTGAAGATCCTTTGGAGGGGTGATTTCAAGTAGGATATACTTTTGTTTAGCAAAAAATTCAGCACGAGATTTCTTCTTAAGCTTTGCTAAGAATCTTTTTCCAAAACTAACTACAAGCAAAATTACAATGAATGCAATTGCTATTTTTAAGAAAACTAGAACAAATACTTCAGCTGTTAATTGTGATTGCATGTTTAAGTAATATTATACTACTATTGTACAATATAGTCATACAAAATAACAGCCCTAGTTTTTAATTTAGGACTGTTATTTATTTAGTATTTAAATCTTTTGATTTTTCCTTAGTTACCGTCTGCGTATCTATACTTTCCTTCTTTGTCTTTCTTAAAAAACTTACTGTTTTGTAGGTTAACTAGAATTGTATTTTCCTTAACATATCTCTCCTTCAAAACCTTTTGTATAATCTCCTCCTTTGTTAACGGTCCGTTCTTATCCAAAACTTTCTTAATAACGTCCTTAACAACACCACTTAAATAGCCCCACTCACTCAAAGCATAAAGTCCTCTTCCAACAAGAACAAATCTCTTGTCTTTAATAAGTTCATTATGAGTTGTTGCAATGTGTGCCTTCTTATCAAATAGCTTTTCAATTTGTTTTGCTATATCACGGAAGTGTATTGGTGAGCCATGCTTTCTCATAGCGAGAAACGCATAGTCTCTAATTCCCTTTGTTCTAACATTTGAAGAATCTGCCTTACCCCATTCACCTAATGGATTTTTATCCAAATTCTTTGAAACACCCAACCATCTCTTTGCAATTTCTTCTGTTAGATATTTTTGATTTACATCTTGTAAGTGCTTCAAAAATTCTTGAATTATCTCTGATTCTGGGATAAGAGATTCATCATCCAAGCTCTTGTATAATTTTCTTATAGCCTCATGAACCTTCTTTGATACATTCTGATCAATATGCCATCTATGCTTGAATTCTCCATCCTCTTTTTCCTTCTTAAATTCTTCTCCAACAACAAGCATGAAGTGGACATGATTTCTAGCAGAAACATCTTTAGATAGAATTGCAAGAAGGTCATCTTCTGCAACAAACGCACCAAGACTGTCTATAACTCCATGTAGTTCATCAAAAGCTGCTTTCTCTTGTTTATATGCAGGAGACTTTCTTATGTTTTGAAGTGCTGCATGCTCAATCTGACGAACGCGCTCACGAGTAATAGAATATTGCTCTCCAATAGCCTCTAAGGTCATCTTCTCACCGTCCTTATCTAACCCATAACGCTTAGTAACTACCAATTTAGCCCTATCTGTCAGAGATGACAGGAGCTTCTTTGTGACGTTCTTAGGCTTGAAAGATAACACTATGTTTGTGGTAGACATTGCTTTTATTGATTTATTCCTTATTTTTAGCACATTATCATTGTTTCGTCAAATGAGTTATGCACATTTGGGGCAATTATATCTTAAACTCAATCACATCCCCATCCTTAACCACATACTCCTTCCCTTCTGTTCTCACCAACCCCTTCTCCCTTGCGGCACCATATGATCCTGCACCCAACAAATCTTTCCAAAAAACAATTTCTGCTCTAATAAACTTATCCTTAAAATCCGTATGAATTGCCATTCCAGCAACAGGAGCAGTTGAACCCTTTGCAATAGTCCAAGCTCTTGTCTCAACAACTCCAGTTGTAAAGTAAGTTTCTAGGTCTAGTAGCTCATATCCTTTTTTGATTAACAAATCAACACCATCGTCATGCGCGCCAAGTTCTTGTCTAAATATTATCTTATCCTCCCCTTCTAGGTCTTTTAATTCATGTTCGATTCCAGCATCAACTATTGTCCATTTAGCTTTTTGTTCATCCAAAAATTTCATAAGTTCATTCCATCTTTCATCTTTTACCTCATCCAAGTTTTTTCCTCCTGCCTTTTTGTTTAGAATGTACATTATCGGCTTCATACTCAAAAGATGCAGTCCTTGAACTACTTCTTTTTCTTCATCTGTTAAATCAAGAGTAGACGCTAGTTGCGCCTCCTCTAGTGCACTGGCAAGCTTTTGCAAAACCGCTTTCTCGGCAATTGCCAACTTATCGCCTCGCTTTGCACCACTTTCAACCCCAATTAAACGCTTTGAGACAGTTTGTTGATCAGCTAAAATAAGTTCAAGATTAATTACTTCAATATCACGTTTTGGATTAATAGAACCATCAACGTGAATCACATTTGCATCTTCAAAGATTCTAACCACCTCTGCGATAGCATCAGTTTCTCTAATATGTGCCAGGAACTTATTCCCTAGACCTGACCCCTCAGATGCACCCTTAACAAGACCGGCAATGTCCACAAATTCAATTGCAGCAGGGATTGTCTTTTGAGTCTTAGAAAACTCTGCAAGCTGATACAAACGCTCGTCTGGGACGGGCACAACCCCAACAGAAGGGTCTATGGTGCAGAATGGATAGTTCTCTGCAGGAACTGACTTTTTAGTCAATGCATTAAATAACGTGGATTTACCTACGTTTGGGAGACCGACGATGCCTATACTTAATTTCATGTTGTCCAGTCTAACAAAATTTGATGATTAAGCCAAATATTATTTGGTTGAAAAAGTAAGCATATAAGGTTTGTACAAATTATAAATAGAATTAATAATTTCTGTTCGTCCATCAATTCCAAAATAATATGTATTATATTCATCAAATAACATATATTTTACAAGAGAACCTCCGTTTTTAATAATATTTGCCTTTATTGAGTATCCACTTAGTCCGTTTAGAGTAACAGGTGTCTTCTCTACAGAAGTCCAGCCTCTTGTATTGATTTCTTTATTTATAAAAAAACCTGTAAATTCATCTTGGTTTGGATACACCCCATACACACTTTTATATGATTCATTTTGTATATTTCTAGGCACCGCGGATATACTAAAAACAAAGTCATCTCCATTCCATTTATCTGATGGATCTTCAAAAAAAATAAGAAGTGGATTATTTACATCATTAAGGCTTCCGGTGGAATCAACCGTCCATTTCTCTGGTGTCTTAATTGAAAAATATGGATTCTTATTTTTATATGTCTCCATTAAGGTATCATCTGAAGAAGCTGATTCTTGTATTGCAGAATATCTTGAAACATACTCGTCTTTTTTTGTAGGCATATAATAAAAAACGATGAAAACTAACATAGCAAGGATCACAATAAGAGTTATTTCTTTTTTCATTTATTGATTTATTTTAGCATATTTATTACCTTTATATACCTTCAAAGTATTATTAGCTTATAACATATGAGCATATTCAAAATAAAAGGTGTACTCCATATTTACTAAATATTCCAATTTTATAAGACAAGAAAATGCACCGCGGGTTTCGCCCGCGGTGCACAGCATTCCAAGGACTCATTCAGCTTGCGCCGGAGGAACTAGGATTGCATTGATTATCAAACCGGAAATATCGACATTTGAATCTGGCGTATCAATACTGTTAGTGAGATACAAGCGACCAAAGAAAGTCTTAACTCGCCTGATCCCTGAATCATTCACGCCGTGAGTACTAACAGCGACAACAAACTTTGCACAACATTGCTTGCATGCCTCAGAAAATTTCCGTAAGGTATTACCTGTTGAAATAAGATCGTCAACGACGCCGACAACCTTCCCTTCAACACTTAAGCGGAATTCTTCGTCCCAAGCCACTTCAACGTCGAAAGAGCTATGACGTGTCTTCTTAGTGCCCGGTAACTTATTACGACCCTGAGATCCAGCATCAGGAGCCATAAATATTACATCTGGGTGGTCTCGTCGAACCGCAGTATATAAAACAGGACTCGCTTTAATTTGGACTATCGGATAATCAATGATCCAAGTTTGATTTCCAAAGTGAGGATCGATAACATAAATCTTTGAAACATCGTAGTAATTCACAAGCCTAGCAACAATATTACGGGCTACATTTGTCTCCCCAACATGTCTTACATGATCTTGTCTGCCATATGAAAAATACGAGAAAAAGACTTCAACTATTGCCTTTGAGCCAGAAAGGATTTGAAGAATCATCTCTAATCTAGCAAGACCATCATTTGGATTTGGCATTCCAGAATGGAGTACTACGATCCGTCCCTCAAAATCCATTACCTCATCACGAAGTCTGACATAAACTTCCCCATCGGGAAAAACATCTTGATTTTCACCATTTCCAATTGGATAAACAACTTCAATCTGACCACTCTGACAACTTGGGCTGCCGGAGATAAGTCTGGCTAAATGATGACTTGATTGAGATGTGGGAATCAAAATAACACTTTCAGGAGATTGCATTTGAACAGTTTTTCTATTGTTTGAGTTGTAGAATGAACAGGTTAGTAAAAAACACCATTTTTAAACTAACCTTTCCATAAATAGAATACAATATTTTGCAAATAAAACAACAATAGTTATAAACCAGTATTTAATATACATTACTTCCCTCCAAAGAATCTCCACAACTTCACAATAGGCGTCAGCTTCTTCTCTACCTTTGGTTGTATTGCTTTTGGTTTCTCCACCCTAATCTCCAGAGTTAACTCACCAACAGAAAGTACTCTTGTCCCCTCTTGTGTTGGAGCGTTAAGAGATAGTTTGATTGTGTTGTCCTTGTCTTTGGTTGGAGTTATATTGTTGTTATCAAACACAACAGGAGGTATAGTCTTGTTGTTGTTCTTAACATTAATATCAATCTTTGTATCGGGTGATACAGTTAATACTTGATATGTCTTTCCCTTCTTATCAATAGACAACTTGGTTCTTGTCTCTTCTCCGTTTAT
>CAIPFZ010000059.1 GCA_903864515.1 uncultured bacterium | reverse complement strand
CTAGATAAATAATTATAGTTTAGTGTTCTTATAATGAATATCTTTTCTAAAATTCTTTACGTATGGGAATAATGATAATAGCAAGATTGCAGCTACTAAGTTTAATACGGCTGATAAGATGAATAGAAATGAAAATCCATACTTTAATGCAATATACCCACTGAATATTCCTCCCAGTGCTGTTGATAATGTAAGACCAACAGTACTAAACAAACTCCATTCAAACCCTTGGCTATTTTTATCTATGTGATGAGAAAAAATTGCATAATATGCCGCCATAATACAAGCATCAGCGATACCAATTATAATTTGTAATAAATATAGTTGTACATGATTTTGTATCAACAAATATCCAAGACTGTAGAATACAGCAAGGATTATACCTGTCATTAAAAACATAAAGTCGGAAGTTTCCTTACTTTTCTTATCCAAACCTCTTGCTATTAAAACTTGAATGACTGATTTTGATATTGAATATACTGCCGTTGATATACCCACAACAATCAATGTGCCTCCAACAATATTTTCAGTAATGTAAATAGCAATTATAGGTAGATAAAGTCCAGCAGAAACATTAAATATAAATATAAACGCAAGTAAAGTCTTTATTGCATTGTTTATTACTGCGTTATTTTTCATACTTCTTAAAAACTATTCTTCAATTAATATTTTCTTAGTACTGTTGTATTTGTTTGCCGGATCCCACATCATCCAACTATCTAACCCAACATCTTTTGCTCCCCTTATTTGATCCTTAATCATTTGAGGAGTATAGGTTGCTCCAAGATTAAAATCCTGAAGCCAGGGTCTTAATTTATTTGGATCCTCCCCCATTGCTTTGGCACGAGCCACGGCCTTACCCATTGATATGCTAATAACCTCATATGGATGAGTAGCAGGTTTTGAATAACCATTCCAACCTGGTGCAAAATGAGATGGATAAACCATTGGCGCAACATAATCAACATGAGGTAGAATTTTTTCCAAAACTTGACCAATTCCCAAGTCATCATAATTTGTAGCGACCAAACCAAAGACATCGGCAGAGATTTTAGGCCTATTGTCTCCTGCTTTCTTGATTAGCTCATCGTTAACATAAATGAAAAATCTACTTAATATATTTGAACGAGTATTTACTGACACATCAGTTGATGTGGAATTAGACACAGAGACAGGATATGAAAGATCTTTCATGTTTCCATCAGAAGGAAATCTAATATAATCAAAATTTATTTCATCAAAACCTATTGAGTAGGCAACTCTAGCTATTTTAACATTGTAATCCCAAACATCTTTTGATCCAGCATACATCCAAGATAGCCCTTTTCTATCTTTCCATATTCCCCCATCGCTTTTTCTTTTTACAGCATAATCTGTGTGCTTGCCTGTCATACAAGAGTCTTGAAACACAGCGATTCTGGCAATCACATATATATTACTATCATGTAGTTCTTTAACTAATCCTTGAATATCTTTAATTCTATTTTCAGTACATCCAACATTATCAATTTCTGGAACACCTGTTTTACCTGAAATCTTTCCTGTTGAATCTTTAAAATCTATAATTACAGAATTTAATTCTGTGTCTTCAATTAATTTCTTGATTTTATTTTTCAAATCATTTGAGCCTGCAACCCAACTTGATATGTAAATTGCTTTGACTGGGACTGGGGTTTTAACGTGAGTTACACCTGGTCTCATTTGTATAATTGGATCATTTGCATCAAATTCTATTTCTGATACTGTCACAGCTGTTGTGGAGGCTGAAAGTATTTGATTGCTATTTTCTGCAATTGGAGCAGAAGATGTGGATGCAGAATTATCTACAAGTGAGCCACTGGAAATTCCAGCGACCTCTGCTTTCATATGACTTGCATCAAATGTAACTGAAAACAAATTGGGTAAGACAAAGATAGTTAGAAATAATAAAAATATACCACCTAAAATATATGGTACATTCTTACCACCCATGAGGTGCTTAAAATACTTAAGATTACTATTTTTTTGTTTTTTGTTCATGTATATATAAGAAAGATACAACAGCTACTAATAAGCCAAGTATTGTAATAACCCAATCTTTAACACCTCCCCACACCAATAGAAACGTAGGTGTTAAGGCTATTAATAATCCCAATGTTATAAGTATTATTCTGATTTTTTTCATAGTATTCAGTATAGCAAGATTAACAAATTGTTCCAACATTAATTATTTATCAAACCACCTCCACAACTTAATAATTGGGGATAATTTCTTCTCCACCTTTGGTTGTATTACTTTTGGTTTCTCCACCCTAATCTCCAGAGTTAACTCACCAACTGAAAGTACTCTTGTCCCCTCTTGTGTTGGAGCGTTAAGAGATAGT
>CAIPFZ010000058.1 GCA_903864515.1 uncultured bacterium | reverse complement strand
AATAATAAAATGATAAAAAATAATTTATTCAAAATATTCTCAAGACCACAATCAAAGTATTTGAATTTGACCATATTAACTTCAGTCTTTTCATATTTAATTGTTAAACCTTCACTTGCCATAGCTCAAGCTGTAAATCCAGTATCAAGTATATTACTAAAATGCACACAGCCTGGAGAGTCTTGTGGTTGGATTGAATTCATAAGTCTAATTAATGCAATAATCAGATATGGAATTCAAATAATCGGTATGGTCTTTGTTCTGGTGTTGCTATACACCGGATTCCTATATTTGACCTCAGGAGGGGATGTTGGTAAGACGAAAAAGGCTAGGGATATGATTGGTAAAGTAATATGGGGTTTGATATATACCCTTTGTGCGTGGATTATTGTATACTTTATACTACAGAGCCTTAAGGTTGACGTCGGTTTTTACGGAGAAATTTTAAGTAAATAAAAATGAAAAAAAATAAAATAATTTTGAATACAGTTGTTGGAGTAATGATGCTCTTTACCTTCATTGGTTTGAGTTTAATTACATCAGGTGGAGTTGTATACGCTGTGTCTGATTCAACTTGCGCACCTGGAACAATTTGTAATCCACTTGGTAGTACAAATACATTAAATCAGGTTCTAAATATTATAATCAGCACAGTTCAAGTTATAGCTGGTATCATATCCGTTGTTTATATTATATTGGCTGGTCTTAAGTTTATATTGGCAGGTGGGGATCCTGCAAAGATTAAGAAGGCGAGAGATATGCTCTTGTATGTTGTTATCGGTATTGCAATAATATTTGGAGCACAGGCAATTTCAATTGTTGTTCAAACTACAATTGAGCAAGTTGGTAGCGGACAACAATAAGTTGGTATTTGTTGCTGATTAGTTGTTATGTGATGGCAGACTGTATTAATCGTATAATTTATAAATAAAATGGACGTAAATAAAAATTCATTGATGGCGCAAGTATATGGTGGGGTTACAGACTTTAGAAGTCTGGTTAGTAGTTTAATCGATATAATCAGATGGTATATTGTTCCATTCATCATCTCTCTCGCTTTAATGGTCTTTTTGTGGGGAGTATTTAAGACTGTAACAGCTGGTGCTGATGGCAAAAAGAGACAAGAGGGAATTGCTTTTATAACGTATGGAATAATTGGTCTTGCGGTTATGATTTCTGTTTGGAGTTTGGTTTATCTTCTAACGGCAACATTCTTCCCAGGAGGTCTACTTATTCCTCAGCTTAATTAAATGATTATTAAGATTAATCTTGAAATAATATGCTAAATAGTTCAAATGGGGCAAGGGGACTGATACCTTTCTTAATTGGTTTTATAAACAATGTCATTGTCTTTATATTGGCAGCCACAGTTCTTGTATTTATCTGGGGAATATTTAGATTGGTTTTTTCTGGAAAGGATTCCAAAGAAAGAGAGGCAGCAAAGGGGTATATACTTTGGGGAATTATTGCTTTGGCTGTAATGGTATCCGTTTGGGGCTTGGTTAATTTACTCATATCATTTTTTGGATTTGGTGCAACAGGGTCAATGGTTCCACAATTTCCAAACCCCGTATTGTTTTAATGTAATCCACAGTTTTTTGTAGGTGGTATATATAACTTTCAAATACTGGTGTATAATAGTAATAAGTGACATTTCTGTTACTTATAAAAATAAGCTTATCATTTAATAAAAAATAATTAATTATGAATACTGCACAACCTGGAATTAGCGGTCTTTACGCACTGTTGGCACAAGCTAGTGATTTTGTTACTAGACTGATTCCTTTTATTATCGGACTTACAGTTCTGTTCTTCCTATGGGGTATCTTTAAGTTGGTTTTCTCAGCTAAGGACTCAGAGGCAAGAGAAGAGGCTAGAGGATATATTATCTGGGGTATAATTGGTCTTGCTGTGATGGTATCTGTTTGGGGATTGGTAAATCTTCTAACAAGTACATTTAGTTTGAATCAAAATATTCCTCCAGCTCCTGGTGTACCTTCAGCTGGCGGTTCAATTCAATTGAGATAGTCTTTTGTCTTTTAGATTTCAAAATATATTAGATATTTACATCAAACAATAAGTAAATATTTATAACATAATAATATAAAATAACTTATGGGAAACATACCACCTGCCTTACTTACATTAATAAGATCCATAGATAGATATATAATTAATCCGCTCATTGTCCTTGGATTTGCTGTAGCGATGATTGTATTCTTATGGGGAGTATTTAACTATATTAAGGGAGCTGCTGATCCAAAGGCAAGAGAAACAGGTAGAAATCACATATTATGGAGTATTGTTGGCTTTGCAATAATGTTTACCGTATTTGGTATAATGACGATTATCTCAAATAGCGTTGGTGGTCCAACAGGTAGTATTATGAATATTAGGAAGCTATAGATTGTTATAAAGACTTTACATAAACAAATAGCACAAGAGGATGACTCTGTGCTATTTGTTTATGATGTGCGTTAGAGTGATATTAATCATAACATTTGCTATAATTATGCTAATAAAGTATTAATTAAGATAATAAAAATTATGGAAATAGATAAAAGACCTTTTTATATTTGGCTTGCTGTGATAGTTGAAAATATCGCTTTAGCTTTAGCTATAGTGTTTGCTGCTGGACTGGAAAACTTGTCTGACCTACTGGAGGAACCAGTATTTTACGTTGCTATGTGCATTTCTATTGTTATATCTGCCGTTCCTGTTATTATTTCACAATCTAATAGTAGATTTAAAAATCATTTTGGATATGGAATACCTCTTTTGTTGTTATTACCACTTCCACTTTTAATGAATGACTACTCTACATGTAATGACATTTTCTGCGGATTAGGTCCATTTCTGGTTGGTATCGCCCTTGCTTTGTCTGCGTCTATTTTTGCCATCTTTTATGCAATCAGCGTCTATGCAAGAAAGTGGAATATAAAATTTATTATATATCTAGTTGGAATTGAGATTGTTTTGTTTGGTGCTATTATTGCTATTTCTTACTTTGCCTCTTATAACCTTACGTAAGATTATTGATTAAATATATAAAAATAACGCAGACTTACATCTGCGTTATTTTTATTTGGTGGGCGAGGAGGGACTCGAACCCTCAATCCTTACGGAACTAGTT
>CAIPFZ010000057.1 GCA_903864515.1 uncultured bacterium | reverse complement strand
GAAAATTCATTATCTTGGATACCTATAATAAACAAGATAATATAAAATAATATAAATCCATATGCAGAGTAATTTTTCTTCGGAACAGATACTTGCACAACGCTTGAATCATGTTTTCTATTCATAAAATACGTCAGAGTAAATAATATCCAAATGGGAATTAATATCATCCCAAACAACAAAGGTTCTTCTGGAAAAAATATTGGAAACAAAAATAAGAGAAGAGTGCCAATTGCATATATCAATATATTTTTATATTTCATATTTAAATTGTACCACATATATTCATAAAGTTCGCTCATAGACGACCCTGATGAATCGCGCACTCACCTCTTGTAACCACAAAAGGTGGATTTCCAAAATTTTTAGTTTACAAAAATGAGGTTAAATTAAGTATACAAGACATATTTTACTAACCCCCAAAAGACCGTTATTATTCACTAATTCCCGAGTCTTATTGTTGGTATTATATCCCTTATGGGTTCCTCAGTTTCTTTTCCATTAAGTCTTATTAAATAACACAAACTATCTTTGTATATTCCCAATGTTATTAAATCACTATATTGTGGAGATATATCATTACCATCAATCTCCTTCGCCAACACCCCATCAATTAGAACATCTTTTGCAAATTGTTTATAATTAAGCTTATCCACATCACTTGGTGAATCGCCTAATATACATTTTTCTACCGAGGAATTATTTGAAGAATAGATATTGATTGATAAAAATCTATCATTAGATGAAATTATGTAATTATCAGAATCTAAAACACGTGAACCAAGTACAGACCACGATTCAGGATATTTAAATTCAATTCCTTGTGGGTCATTATACTTATAAAGCTTCCAACCAGTCGTAGAATATGATTCTTTAGTAAATTTAAACGATGGAATAATTGTATCTACTATCTGAGATCTTAGGTTTTTAATTAGTTCTTCTTGATCTTTAAATCTTATATCACTGCTATTATTAATGTAGTAAGCATAAACATTCTTGTCTTTTTCTGTAATTTTATTAGCCGAATCAAATATCTTTTCATTTTTTAACCAATCATCTTTTGGAGAAATAAGGATAGTGAAAATTGTATATATTGCAGTTGAAGACTCCGAGTCCTTTTTGTTAATAACAAAAGAAATTCCAGTCATTCCCTTAAGTTGGTCCTTTCTGGTTTCAATATTCTTCCATTGATCAGGTAGAGTTATTTCAAAGTCAAACTGCTTATCCTTAAATACTCGACCAGGATTTACCGAAACAGGTTTTTTGTCCACTTCAGTAGGTATATAATTTATTTCCGCCTCTAATTGATCTAGATTTTCCAATTTAACAATACTTTTATCCTTTGTGGCATTTTTTATATAGAAATATACACCTCCAGCAATCAAAATCAACGCCAATAAAATTACTAAAACATGAGCGAAGCTTTTTCTTATATTCATAATAAAATAATAACACTTTTACGGATGTTCACAATGTTCACAAATAACCACAAGAGCTGACTTTTCAAACCCTTGAGGAGTACAACCAAGATCAATTTGAGTATTAAGTGATTATTATTAATAATCAAAAGACTATCCAATAACCCAACTAATCTCTATCGCATTGAAAGTTTCTGAATTTAACCAATAGCCTTTTATTTTTATAGGTAATGGCATTCCTCTGTATTCTTCTTCTGGAGTTTTTACTAGGTTGTAAAATGTATTCCAGTTATCTGCAGGCACTGTATTATTTTTTGGCATATCCAAAAACAATTTTTCTAATTTATCAACTGATATTTTTATTTTTTTTCCATTATCTAATATTACTGAAAAATCACTCTGTGTTGGATTTACTCCAATAAATGGGTTATTTTGTGAATTTAAATTACTAGGAACTATAATCTTGAATGTGTCAGTCTCATTATAATTAATAGTAGGAGGTTTATCATTTTTAATCACCGTTTCATTTTTAACTTCCTCACCTACTATTGACAAAGGATTATCCACCACAGTTTCTGGCTCTACAGTATCTACTGAAGTTTTTTGGGTATAAAAATATGTACCTCCTCCAATTAAAATCAATGCTAGTAAGATTATTAAAATAGATGCAAAACCTTTTTCTGTATTCATAAGAAAATAATAGCATTTTGTACAATGTTTACAACATTCGTCTCTATTAATTGATTGAACTCAATCGCCCAATTATAGTCACCCAAACGAAGCTTTTACTCCATATATTTTGTGACCCCAAGACGTGGCTTTCCGAATTGTTGGGAAAAAGAGACTGTACTAAGGAATCAATTATAAAATTAAGGGCAATAAAGAATTAAGTATCAGAAAAATTTAATTAACCTAAAGCATCCATAAGAATAATCATTATAAATAATAATACAGGAATCATAAGTACCCATAATAAAGCTTTTTTATAAAATCTTTCTATCAATACTCCCAAAAATACAAAAATAAAGATATAAACTATGTGAAAAACTGGAAAGCCTAGCAAGAAATATTTTTCACTTGAACCAGACAAAAATGACACGGCTACAGAAGACCCCACTAAAATAAAACCTATAATACCTCCAATAATAGCTCCATTTTTAGAAAATATATTTTTGTTTTGTACTGAGTAATTAATTTCTTGTTGAGTCAGCTGATCTCTCTTATACATAATTTTATAGACAAACAAATAAGAAAATATACTCGAAAGACCAAAAAGCATTGAAAAATAAAGTGAAGAATTATTTGGATCTATCTTAAAAATCTGAGTTAAAATATCAGAGACTAAAAATAGCACGACTGCAGATGGTATTAAGAATCCAACAACACAGCCCAGAAAGATAAAGAAATACTTGAATTTTGAAAGCATATTATTTAATTTATATTATAGAGTTAAATATTTTTTGTGTGTTCATAAGAAAATTGTACCATCTTTGTAGATGTTCACAAGTTCACCCAGTAGATGATTCTACTGAATCACATGTTCACCCGATGTGACCCCAAGAGGTGGCTTTCCGAACTTATGGGACAGAGGGATTATATAAAAATCAACATAAAATATCTAGAAGAAGTGTTTAGATAAAACAAATCCCGCCCATCGACGACAAGCGGGTTTGCTTGCCTCGAAAGGCGGGTAATTACTACGGAGCGACAAGCTCCTGAATAGGAATACTGGGCGCGGTGGTTTCATAGAGGTCACCAATGTTCCCATCAATGTATCCCCATGATCCATAGCACTTCGTTCTACGCAATGCAATCGCGTACTCAGGCCAGACTGCAAAGGATCCTGATCCCATTAGGTTGGCCATGTAGATAGTCTCTCCAAGTTTATTCAACAGCTCAAGGGATATATCCTTGGGGTCTGGTGAAAAGAACTTGTTGTTTCCATCAACACAGGCGACAACACAGGTTGGCCAGACATATAATCCAGCATCTTTGTGTGACCTAATGATTTCAATCAGTGAATCACTCAAATCTGTGATTATGACCAGGAGGCCCGATGCGCAAAGTCCGATACTTGTGATTTTCATAACAATACTAT
This sequence comes from uncultured bacterium, assembly GCA_903864515.1. GTDB lineage: Bacteria > Patescibacteriota > Minisyncoccia > Phycocordibacterales > CAIZLB01 > CAIJKW01. The sequence goes on along the minus strand of CAIPFZ010000057.1, from coordinate 5,578 downwards.
TGGTTGAGGGTTGGTGTTGTCTGCAGTCTAGTTTGTAACCGCATTTTTCAAGATACATAAATATATCCTCAAATATGCGGTCAAAACCCTAAAGTTTTAAAGTTCAATTACGTCGTATACTTTAACATGCTTTTATATTCTGTCAATGGTTACCAAAATCATTCATTATAAAGTTCGGAACGTGCTTTAGGGTACATCAAAACGTGTTGAAAAAATAAGACTGAAAAATTTGTGACCCCAAGACGTGGCTTTCCGAACTTTTGAGTGAGAGTGACTATATTAAAAGCGCTATTCAAGAATTATTCCTACTGATTCGGTAAATTCACAATGTTCACTTGTTCACGGTGACGAGCTCTTTTGGATTAGGTCAGAACCTAGTTGATAAAAAATATATTTCTATAACGAAATATTTTTAATATAATTTTTGTATTTATGTAACACTCCAAACAAATTGGTTTTGAATTTATCTACTGATTCTTCTTGTTGTGACGAACCATCATAGGATGAGTATATATCATCACCTTTAGATTTTAATTGTACTATTTCTGACTTATTTCTATCAATCTTATTCTGTAGAATAAGAGACCTATCTTTTTCTAGCTCTTTGTCTAAATCCAACATACTCAAAGCCTTAGAATAATGGTGTGCGGCCTCTCTCTTAAAAAAAACTGCTGGCATTGATGAAAAATAATCACCAACAACTTCAAATACTTCTGATAAAAACCTTGAGTCATCTTCACTCAAAAACTCTTTGTTTCTTTCCAAATATCTATGTTCACCGACTATTTTTTGCAGATAATGCCCTACGTGTTCTATAATTTTTTTTGTATCTTTTTCTTCAGCTATGTATGAAATAGAATCAAGCAAAATTGCAAGAAATGCTTTTTTTGCAAGCATATTATCTATCTTCCGTAATTCTTCCTCAAACTCTCTTCCTCGCCAATCGCTTTGTCTTAAAGGCAAAGGATTGCTATTTCCGCTGAGAGTAGCCATCATCTTGTGTCCCACTTTTATTTCAAGCTGTTCCCATAATTCTATTCCCTTATTTCTAATTTCTTCCAAATCAAAATAAATCCCCTCCATAGAATCCAAAGAATGTTCGTCTGGCATATTTTCATAATAACTCATATCTATAAATTATACCTCAAATACCAAAAGTTCGGAACGTGCTATGGGGTACTTAAAAATATGTTGAAAAGTAAGACTGAAAAATTTGTGACCCTACAGAGAATCGAACTCTGATTACTGCCTTGAGAAGGCAATGTCCTAACCGTTAGACGATAGGGCCATGTATTTATTATTTATTTAGCGTAACACTAATAATATCGCATAAAATTTGTTTTTTATCAATACCCTATTTGCCACATTAAATCTATCAAAGGAAACAAATCCCGGCGCCAGATTTGGCGCCGGGTCATCTTAAGACACAGAGAAGAATTCTGATGTCTTATGTCTTACCACTTCAACTCAACTCCGTATGCGTGGAATCTTTCACCTATCCTTTTGCCAGCAGGAAAGGAAATAATTCCATCTCGTCCAAACACGACCGTAACCGGACGAGGAATCCTGTTGCCGTCACTACAAGCCACCTCTTCTGAAAACAGATGGGTGCCGGTAGTACGCATGGAAACAATGTTGGCATAGACTGCTTTTTGAACATCAAGAGTACCAACTTGATAATTAAGCGGGCTTGCTTTTGGAATTGCAAACCAGACCCAATCAGGCACACCATGAGGCCGTAAAAGGCCATTCTTGGGCACTGGTAGACCCTGCATGTCCCCAAAGATTCTTGGGTAGCTATCCGCAATCTCTGGAACTGGCAAGAAGAATGGTACACAGAAGAGCTTTACATGCTCATGGGTGTTTCCCTTCTTCAATTTTTCCAGACATTGCGCTTGCAATGGAATAGCAATATCTTCATCAAAGGGCGGTCGCCCCAGTTTAGGTAGAAGCTTTTTGGGGCAGAATTCAGGTCCGAAGACCCTATCTGCACCCAAGAGACTTCTGACTTCATCGTATGGAACACGTGGAGTTCTTTCTTTGTTAGCTGTTGATACATTCATTAGACCTGCTGACCGAAATGGACAGCCCGACTCGTTTGTTTTTGGAACACTCATTTCCTCAAGGATCTTCTGATCCTCAAAGATAATGACATTTATTTTGACTAAAGTCAAATTGAAATTATTGTTAAATTAGGCGCATCTAAATCTAGAAACTATCCCTCTACGGCGTACAATTATTACCATTTGGCGGAGTCTTATTCAATGGTGCGGACTTCCCCATACCACCCGGAATTACAGAAGATGAACTTGTACCAACCCCTTCAATTCCCTGTCCACCCAAAGCTCTGTCTGGTGCAACTTGATAATAGCTAATTAAAAACTTTGTGAGTTCGATGAAAGGCATCGCTAGTGTATCAGATGAATAACTCACACCTCTTGGGTTAATCGTATAAATAAACACCAAAAATTGAGGATTGTATGCTGGCAAAAATCCAATGAATGAGTGAAGGTGAATATTATCAGCATAGCCGGATCCACCACGAACCATTTGAGCGGTTCCTGTCTTTACCCCAATAGAATAATTAGGATTCTTGTATAACCCACTCTTAAGAGTAGTATCAAAATTATTCACCATCATATTAACAACTTCAAGCGCAGTATCTTCTTTAATCACCCTATCGTTAAATTGAACAGGAATTTTCTTAGAAGTACCAATCTTGTGACTTATCTCCTTCACCAATCTTGGCTTAACCATCACACCACCATTTGCAATAGCAGAAAATGCATGAATAACTTCAATTGGTGTAACAGAAATTCCTTGCCCAAAAGAAGCTGTGACATATTCAATATCGATATTTCTTGGTGGTAGAATATTGGAAATCAAACCAGACGCCTCATTTGGCAAATCAATTCCTGTCTTATTACCAAAACCATATTTAGCAAAATAACTTCCAAACGCTTGATTTCCAATCCTCTGTTCAACATATGCAAAACCTGTGTTGAGTGATCTTGCTAGTGCACATTGAAGTGTAATTACACCTCTTCCCTTTTTATCAAAATTAGAAATTGTCTTTTTATTAAAAGTAGCAGAACCTGTATCATTATAAGTAGTCTGGGAATTTACTGCGCCCAAATCAATTCCAGCAGACATTGTGAGAGGCTTCATAATAGAACCCATTTCATAAACACTTTCAACAAGATCATTTCTGAAAAGCGCAGTATCTTTAACATTCTTTAAATCATTTGGGTCAAACGATGGATTCAACCCCATGGCATAAATGTCCCCCGTCTGTGGATTCATTATAATTGCACCTGTTCTTTCAGAAGAATATTGACTACTAATTTTAGTAATCATTTCTTCAACATAAGCCTGAGTCTTTGGCTCAATTGTTGTTATAATGTCTCCTTCCAATGCTTCACCGTCAATTACGGTTTTCTTTATATTTGAAAAAGTTTCAACAAAAAAATTGGCATATGCATTTGACTGCTTCCTACTTAACACATCATCATAAGTTCTCTCAAGGCCATATCTGCCAGCAAATTCATCCCCCTTATACCCCATAAAACCAAGAACATTAGATGCGAGTGTTCCTCCTGGATAATATCTCCATTTATCTTGATAAAGCATTACCCCTGGCAATTTTAACTTACTAATTTTCTCTCCAGTTTCTTGATCTACTCTTTTTCTAATCTCCTCATATGGATCGTTAGCTTTATTAGCTTTAGCGATAAAATCATCACGATCTAAATCTGGTATAAAAGCTGATATCTTATTAAATATTTCTTCTGCCCCACCAGCTTTAACAAGGTTGGGTTTAATAGCTAAAATAAAGCCAGTCTTTAGAGATGCAGCTGAAATTTGAACACCATCTTTTTGTGTAAAGAAAATAGTTCCTCTATTGAAATCAGTTGAGGGCTTTTGATACTGCCTATCGGCTTTCTGTCTATATATATCAGATTTAACAACCTGCAACATATACAGCTTCATAAAGAGCAATAATGCAAAACAAATTATTGCAATAGAGATTAATCTAATTCTAGACTTTAGCATTACTTCTATTTTACTTCATTCCTACTTCATTGCAACATTCTTTGCAACAAATTCACGAGATGCAAAGACTGTCTTACCTACAGCATTTTGAAAACCTAATTCATACGCCTTTTCTATTGAAATATTATTAGATAATGACATGTATTGAAATTCCAAATCTCCCAATTGTGAATTTAGAGCAAAAATTTGCTCCTCCGCCCCATCTTTATTGAAAGCATTCCAAACAGTTTTATTAACCATATATCCATAAGCACCAACAAGAAGAATAAGTACAGATAGCAGTGACCAGAATAATGTTACAGATAATCTATCTACTGTATTTAATGTTTTTGTGATTTTTGTCATGAATTTATGTTATTTTTAATTTTTATTAATTTGTTTTTCAATGCTTATCAATTTATATCTTTTGGAATACTCGCATCTTAGCGCTTCGTGCCCTTGGATTTTCATCCATTTCATCCTCTGTTGGAACAATTGGTCTCTTTGTTAAAATTCTACCCTTCTCTTCCTCTTCAAATTTCTTAAAAAAGTTTTTAACGATTCTATCTTCAAGACTATGATATGAGATCACCACCAACCTTCCTCCTTCACTTAGTTGCTCCATAGCTTGTGGAATAGTCTCGGTTAATGCGTTTAATTCATCGTTAATGGCGATTCTAAGCGCTTGGAAGGTCTTTGTTGCAGGGTGAGTCTTACCAAACCGTGCAAACCCAGGAACAGATTGTTTTATGATCTCTGCAAGCTTTGCTGTTGTTGTAATCCTCTCTAACTCTCTTGCTTTAACAATCCCTTTAGCAATTTTCCATGCAAACTTATCTTCTCCATAAGACTCAATGATTGTTCTAATGTTTTCCTCATCCCAATCATTGATTATGTCTTCTGCAGTAAATTCAACATCGGATGCCTTTGCTGTCATTTCATCTGTTGTTGATTCATTGCCAGTCTCATTTCTTTTGTTTGAAAAAGTCATGATTAATGGCTCATCCTTTCTGAAACTAAACCCTCTGCCACTTTCTTCAAGTTCATAAGAGCTTAGTCCAAGATCATAAAGTATTGCATCTGCCTTGCTAATCCCCTTCTCATCCAATGCTTTTGTCAGATTCCTGAAGTTGTCATTGATAAAAATTACATTTGGTTTCTTTTCTAAATCCTTGAATGCAATTTCAAAATTAGAACCAGCACGCGCAATTGCATCTTGATCCAAATCAAAGCCTACAATTGTAATATCTCCGTTCATCGTTTTTGCAACCTCTTCACTATGCCCACCGTCCCCAAGATTACAATCAACAAATACCTGACCTTTCTTTAAGTCCAATTGTTCTAACACAGATTGTAAAAGAACTGGAATGTGTCTAGTGAATTCTTTTTTAACGAATTCCTTCCTAGGACCATTCTGTTTTTTCCAACTATTACTACCTCTACCATTTTTACTGCCTTTTTTTGCCTTATTTCCTTGCCCCTTTCCGTTTGATGTTTTACGTTTTGTCATATCTCTTTAAATTACTCCAACCTCTCCTAATTTTTC
>CAIPFZ010000056.1 GCA_903864515.1 uncultured bacterium | reverse complement strand
TACGCCAGACTTAATATAATCATTTAAATTACTCTTAACCCACTGTTCCAAATCATCTTTGGAATTATAGTCTAGAAGTACAAACTCTACATCTGGATAATCAATATTATTGAGTATGTTTTTTAATAATGTCTTTTTAATGTGACCCGCTCTGTTCATGCAGGTAATGCAAAACGATATTTTGTAAAACTTATCTACAGGCTCGCTCTTGTAACTTTTGGTCGATAGCCAGCTAATATAAAAAACAGATTCTGTATAAATTATTTTACAGATTTCCCAGATCTTATCTTTTATCCAAACAACGCATTTCCAAACATAATTTTTACTATTTCGCTTTGATTCAATGGTAGATAATATTTTGCTGAACATAGACATTGTCAATTTTAATTTACAGATTCTTTTTGTTCATCCTGTATTTTACCCTTTCTCTCAGATCTCCATCCTTCAATTTTTTTATGATCCCCACTTAGGAGTATTTCAGGAACTTTGTATTTCTTACCATTAAATTCAACAACTTCCGGTCTAGTATAAACATCCTTTGAAGCCTCTCTTGACTCTTCCCTGCTTGTAAACTTACCTAAGACCCCTTCAATTTGACGTGAGATGGAGTCAATCATAATCATAGCCGGAATCTCTCCTCCAGTTGTTACAAAAGGTCCAACTGAATAGTCTTTCATTTTGAACATTTTCTTTACGCGAGCATCTACCCCTTCATATCTTCCGCATATAAAAATAATATCAGAGAATTTTTCTGCCATCTTGGCAGCTCCGGTATTTGTAAATTGCTCACCTGATGGAGACAAAAATACGATAAGTTCTTTGGTAAAGTCCTTCTTTTTTTGAGCAAATTTAAGTGCTTTCTCTATTGCCTTTGCAATTGGTAGGGCTTTAATAATCATTCCAGGCCCTCCACCGTATGCTTTATCATCAACTTGAAGATATGGCTTATTTTTATCTTTCTGAGCCTTGGTAGGCTTCACAAAGCTTCTTGGATTGTAATAATGGAATGATATTAATTTATTTTCTTGCGCACGCGCCAAAATAGACTCATTTAAATATGAGCTGGTAGATTCTGGAAATAACGATATTAAGTGATATCTCATGGATGATAGAATGATGCCACAGATGAAGAGAATAGTCCATTTATATACTTGTGTTTTAAATAAGCAAAAACACCCCTTGCGGAGTGTCTTTACAATGAATCTATCTAAAGTTTGATTATTCCAACCCCAACCCAGCCACCGCCTCATCAAGAGTCTTGCTTTCTTTCTTAACCCCACCCTCTGGCTCTTTTATTTGAATACTGATATTTGCTTGATGTTTCTTTCCAAAAGCTTTCATCACAGTTCTTATAGCTTGGGCTGTGTGACCGTTTCTACCAATAATCTTTCCCATATCAATCGGATCAACTACAAGTTCAATAAAGACTCCCATGTCATCAACCCTTCTGCTAACCTTAACCGCATCTGGGTTTTCTACAAGAGACTTAATAATGAACTCAAGAAACTCTGTATCGTTTTGTGCTGACATAACTTTTATACTGATTATTTAATTGAACTATTAATACTAAAATTATACACTATATAATATATCTTGTATCGATTCACAACAAAAAAACTGTTGATAATTATTTTTTAAAATTTCAACAAGATATTGTTTATTGGAGTATCTATCTAAGACTACGCTGACTTCTCTTTCTTTGGTGGAGTTTTTTTAGGAAGAACGTTCTTCTTCTTTCCTTCTACAACCTTATTTGCTAGCAAAAGGTTAAAAGCGGTGTCTGAAACTTGTACACCTTGTGAGAGCCAATAAAGAACTCTCTCATTATTTATGATTGTTCCATCTTTTCTAAAATTGTGAGATCCAAGAACTTCTTGAGCGTGACCGCCTTTAGCTGCTCTTTTAGACTCAACAAGAATAAGACGAAATGACGGCTCGTTTCTTTTACCAACTCTCTGTAATCTGATCTTTAACATAAGTAGGAAAATAGTATCAAAATAAAGGGGTGGAGTCAAATTTTGGGGTTTTTTGGATTATTTACGGCTCCCAACCCCATGTGTCGTATTTTATAAAAACAAAGCCCCCGCCCCGCCGACCGTTACGTCGGAAAGGGTCAGGGGGTGAGTCAGGAGGATCGAGGGATTACACATTTACGTTTCGGAAGAATAATGCGAAGTTCTTTCTGATAATAACGTTCTTCATCATCAGAAAACTCAGAAGCATAGCCACCGATTTCATTGTTGCTGGGGTGTGTATAAACTGTAAATAATCCACCCCCTGCCTCCACCAACAGAAGAAAGTTCTTTTCACCAAATTCTCTTCTTGAACATAATGCCAAAGCACAGGCTTGAGCTGGAGTAAAGGAGAACTCTTCAAGTACAACACCAGCTCCATCAAATATCTCACTGAATTTGAAACCAGTCGGATGGTTTATCTGACAGACCTCGAACTTCACAGCCTTTGTTGGAGGGCTTATATATGAACCCAGATACTGCTCCACCCACCTGTGACTGTATGTAAAGTTAGCAGGATTAAAGACCGAGCAAAACGTGTCTTGGCCATCTGTAGCGGGCAGTACAAAACTCAAAGGTCGAATTGACGAATTTTTCATGATTTTGATTGATTGGTTCAATTTTAAAGGGAGATTGGAGTTATTCCTCTCTCTAGCTATACCAAAATAAAATACCACCCCATTTACTATAAGTCAATACTCTTTTACTCCCCCGTCATAGTACTATATAACAATAAACACAAGAATAAATGAGTAAAAATACAAAAATAATCGGAATAATTTCTTTAAATGGTAAAGGTAAGGGATTCATAAATGTGGAAGGAATAGAAGACTCCTACCCTGTTGAGACAGAAGACACAGGTACCGCCCTCCCAGGAGACACCGTTGAAGCTGAAACCTATATAGGATTCAAAGAAAAGGAATGTGCAAAGGTTACTAATATAATTGATAGAAAAAAGACTCAATTTGTTGGTACTGTTATTTACGATGAAGAATTTGGCCACTTCCTAGTGAAGCCAGACAATGCAAGACTAAATATTGAGATTGTCGTACCTAAATCAGACAAATACGATATTGACGATAAGGTTCTAACTAAAATTCACACAGAAACTTGGACAGAAGATTTAAAACGATACCCAGACGGAGAAGTAATTCAAGTCATTGGTCACAAGGGAGATAATAATGTGGAAATGCAATCTATTGTAATTGATAGAGGTTTTGATATTGATTTTGAAGAAGAGGTAATTGACGAAGCTGAAAAGAGCGCTGGGGTTAATGGAAAAATTACAGAGGAAGAGATTGCAAAGCGTAGAGACATGCGTGATGTTTTTACCTGCACAATTGACCCAGTTGATGCAAAAGACTTTGATGACGCCCTATCTATTAGACCACTGAAGGATGACGCGAGCAGTAAAAACGGGGAGGAAGTTTATGAAATTGGAATCCATATTGCTGATGTATCACATTACGTCAGAACAAATACAGCACTTGATAATGAGGCAAAGAAAAGAGCATTTTCAGTATACTTGGTAGACAGAACAATCCCCATGCTCCCCCACTCACTTTCTAATGGAATGTGTAGTCTAAATCCAAATGAAGATAGATATGCATTTTCTGCTGTATTTAAGGTTAGTAAGTCTGGAGAAATTCTGGACAAATGGTTTGGTAAAACAATTATTCACTCGGACAAAAGATTTAGCTATGAAGATGCCCAAGAGGTTCTAAATAGTGCAGAAAAATCTGGAACATCAGTGGATACAAACAGTGCATGGTTTCAAACTCCATTTACAACAGAACTGCTTGAACTAAACAGATTGGCTAAGATAATGCTAAATCAAAGAAAAGCTAAAGGCGCTATTGATTTTGAGACAACGGAGATAAAATTTAAGTTGGATGAAAGTGGTAAGCCAATTGCAGTTCTTAGAAAGGAACGCTTAGATACTCACAAATTAGTAGAGGAATTCATGTTGCTTGCAAACAGAGAAGTTGCTGAATTTATATCGACAAAAAACAAAGCACATCATCAAGAAAACGCAGGGGTTTATAGAATTCACGATTTACCAGATGCAGACAGAATTGCAGACTTATCTCTCTTTGTACGAGCGCTTGGATTTGATTTTCACATTCCAAAAGCCGGCTCAAAAATTAGTCCAAAAGATATTCAAAAATTGCTCGATGAAGTTATTGGATCTCCATCTGAAGCCGTCATTAAGGTTGCAACACTTAGATCAATGGCCAAAGCAACATACTCAACAAAGAATATTGGGCACTTTGGATTGGCGTTTGATTTCTATACTCACTTCACATCTCCAATCAGAAGATATCCTGATCTTATGACTCATAGAATTTTGGAAATTGTTTTAGAGGGTAAGCCAGTTCCTGCACCCATTGTACAGAGCCTTGATAAAATCTGTGTCGATTCATCCAAGAAGGAAGTTGAAGCAGCAGACGCTGAACGATCATCTGTTAAATACAAACAAGTTGAATACATGCAAAGTAAAATTGGTGAGGAATTTGAATGTACAGTTTCTGGAATTGCAGATTTTGGAATGTTTATTGAAGAACCAAATAGTAAGGCTGAGGGACTAATCAGATTGAAGGACTTGAAGCCATCAGATTTTTACAATACAGATCCAAAGTCATATAAAATTGTTGGAGAAAGTACAAAGACTACATTTAGTATTGGTGATACAGTTAAGGTAAAGTTACTTGCGGCGGATTTGGATAGTAAGTCTTTGACTTTTGAGATTATCTAGATATCTTATTTCCTCCCTCAAACCACCTCCACAACTTAATAATTGGGGATAACTTCTTCTCTGTCTTTGGTTGTATTGCTTTTGGTTTCTCCACTCTAATCTCCAGAGTTAACTCACCAACAGTTAATACTCTTGTCCCCTCTTGTGTTGGAGCGTTAAG
>CAIPFZ010000055.1 GCA_903864515.1 uncultured bacterium | reverse complement strand
ATAGAAAATATATGAAAAACAGAGTCCTAATATTTGCAGATGGTGCGTCAAGAGGAAATCCAGGTAGGGGTGGGTATGGAACAGTTGTTGTGAGTGGATTGGCTGAGAATTTTAATAGTAACTCTTCAGTACTTGAAGTTAAGGAGTTGGGTGGAAGAAGTGATTTGACGACAAATAATAAAATGGAATTAAGTGCAGTTATTGAGGGTTTGAGATATTGCACAAAAGTTGGATTAAATAATTTGAATGCAGAATTCAATATTTATACCGATTCAAAATATGTTATGAATGGTGCTGAGGGATGGATTTTTGGTTGGAAGAAAAACGGATGGAAAACCAAAGCGGGGGAGGAGGTGAAGAATCAAGAATTATGGGAAGACCTGTCAGATTTAATTGATAATAAGAAAATTAATTGGTCTCTACTACCTGGCCATGCCGGAGTTGTGGGGAATGAGAGATGCGATAAAATTGCTACTGAATTTGCAGACAATGTCAGTGGAGATGTTTCTACTAATCCAAAATTATTTGAAGGAAGTTTTGATAAATATTCAGAAGATGAATTATCTGACAACTCAAAACTTTTGGACATTTTTTATAATCCGAGTTTGATTAAAATTGCAAAAGAAGAAAAGAAAGCAAGCGGTTCAAAAAAGACAGGAAGTAAGGCGGTGGCGTTTTCATATGTGAGCAAGGTTGAAGGGAAAATTTTTATCGATAAAAATTGGGCAGACTGTGAGAAAAGAGTGAAGGGTACAAAGAGGGCACTTTATAAAAAGTCTGTCTCACTAAACGATCAAGAAAATATATCTAGAGATTTTTTATCTCGATAATTTCTTTGGCATTTCTTTAGAATTTCTTTATAGAAATATCATCCCTGTTTGATATGGTGTTCTAATGAACTTTGATTGGTATTACAAAAAGAAGAGCAAAAAAACTATATTTGCAATTTGGTTTTTTGTAATAATTTTATCTTCAATATTAATTTATTTTAGATACAATTTTGTAGTGTACAGATCAGGGTTCTTAATGGACAGGGTAGATAGAGAAGTATCACTCTCTGGAGTAATAACTGCAGAACCATCTGATTTTGGTTTCAAGAAAAGTCTTACTGTTGAGATTGATGAAATTAGAATTAATGGACAGGAGATTTTTATAAATCCAAAAAGTTCAGATTCAATGCTCTTGGATTTTCTTAGTCCAAGGAGATATTTTGATTCACAATTTAGAAAAAATAAAGTAAGGGTTATTGCAAGTTGTGGGGGGTGTGATTTTGGTCAAAGAATTGATTTCTCTGGCACATTGAGTTTACCTAAAAAGACAGATGATTTTGATTCAAATATTTTCCTACTTTCGAGGGGGATTCAATTTGAAATTGTGAATGGTAGGGTGAATAAAATTTATAATCTGGACTCGGTTTATAAATTAGAAAGTGCACTATATGGTTTTAAAAATCTGTTTGTAGAAAAAATAAAAACAGTCCTTACCAACAGAGAGGAGGCTGCACTTGGGGCAGGGATATTGATTACAGGAAAGGGCGAGCTTTCTAAAAAAACTTTAGAAGATTTCAAAAGAGCTGGTCTGGTTCACATGGTGGTGCTATCCGGTTTCAATGTCTCAATTGTCTCAGAGGTCATAATTTCACTTTTGTCTTTTTTGCCAAAAATGATTGCAGGTATTTTTGGATCCATCGGTATAGTTTTATTTTGCATTATGGTTGGTGGTGGAGCGACTGTGATTAGATCAATGATAATGTCTTTAATAGGTGTCTTTGCGCAAGTCTTTGATTTGAAACATTCCGCTCTTCAGGCTGTCCTTGTTGCTGGGATGTTGATGATAATTCAAAATCCATTAATCATAATTGGTGACCCGTCCTTTCAGTTGTCCTTTGCATGTACTTTAGGTCTTATACTTCTGGGAAATTCTGCTAAACATTTTTTTAGTTTTATCCCAATAAAGTTTGGTCTTAGAGAAGTAGTTTCGTCTTCTGTTGCTGTTCAGATATTTTCACTACCACTCTTGTTAAAATTTTCTGGAGCAGTTTCAACTTATGGAATTTTTGCGAATATAATAGTGGTACCCCTCATACCCTTTGCAATGCTGTCTGTGTTCTTTGCTGGTTCTGTCTGTTTCATCAATCAAAACTTAAGTATGGTATTCGGTCTTGTTTCACACTTTCTGCTTGGATATATATTGTTTGTCGCCAAGTATATTTCAGAATTTGATGGGGCCATGGTGGAAATAGGGAAGACCTCAGATTTGTTTATTGTATGTTGGTATGTGATTGTAATTCCACCATCGTTCATGCTTTATAATAAATTCTCTGGTAACACGAACAATCAAAAGATTAGAAATATCACAGAAGATAGTCACAAAAAAATCCATCAAGATTGATGGATGAAACAGTGAGTTTTTATGCGGTGTCTATTGGAGGGGAGGTCTTTATGAATGACGGGTATTCATATCGTGAGACTTGAAAGTTGAGTACGTTGGGGAAGTGGTGTTAATTTGGAACTACTAGCCTGAACCTCAAATGAGCTTCAAGATTTTTCTAAAAAAACTATTTTGAATTTATGAATCTTTCCTCTGCAACAGAGAAATTCAAATTTTCAAAGAACGCCTCCACGTATTTTTTCTTTTCACTTGGAACATAATCTAGCATGTATGAGTGTTCCCACATATCAAGGGCAAGAATAACGGACGCTCCAGTTAAGTGTCCCAGATGCTGTTCCTCAACCCACGCATGATTTAATGTGTTTGTCTTTTTATCAAAATAAAGGACAGCCCATCCTACACCTCGAGTCATTGCAATTTCCTTGAATCTCAAAAGCCACGCTTCATATGACCCCCATGTCTCTTTGATTTTTGCCACCAGTTCACTCTGATCATTTTTAGAATTCGCGCCCCCTTCAAATTGTTCAAAATAATATTCATGATTTCTCATACCGTCAAACTCAAAGGAAAATCTTCTTTGTAGTTCAGAAATCAAATATGTGTTTTTGGCGATCTCTTCATCTGAGGTTCGCAGGCTGTCAATTTTCTCAAGAATTAAATTTGCACTTTTTGTGTATCCTGAATAGAGCTTCAAGTGCTCCTCAATAGTTTTTGGGCTTATCCCAATAAGCTCGGGGATTGTGAATGTCTTCTCTGTAAATTTCATATTTTAATTTATTATGATTAATAGTTTTCCTCAATTTATTCAAACAATTTTGCAAAAGATATTTGGATTATTTTTGCGTATCGCAGATGCCTTTTATCGTGCTTCTGTTCGTTCATTATACCATAGTAAAATTGTGGGAGTTTTGTCCCTGTCTTGGATAATTGTTTTTGTAACTTCTGGGGGCTTTTTCATCTCAATTTTTTCTGAAACTCGAAGCAGTGGTGGTCAGAATAATCAGCAAGGATTTTACGCAATTGATGTTGGGCAGGGTGACTCGCTTCTCTACATCACAAAAGACAATCAAACTATCCTAATAGACACAGGAAAACCTGGGAGTAGAATTGTGCAAAAGTTGGAAAATATTTTAGGAAAGTACAGAAAGAAAATTGATGTAGTTGTTCTGACTCATCCAGATTCTGATCATGCTGGGGAGATTGAAAATATTCTAGCCTCATATGAGGTTGGTCTAATTTTATATTCCCCGATTTATGATGTGAGACCAGACTCCCAAAATGCTATCAAAAATATAAGAGAAAAAAATAAAGGACTTACTCTTCCAGTCTTTGCGGGAGAAAAATTGTCTTTCTCCCAAGATACAGAAAGTGTAAGTGAAGATAAAAAAGAAGAGGTGTATTTTTTATCACCTTCCGTCTCTGGCATGACAACGTTTGCAAGCAAGAAGGAATTGGCGGAGGATAATTATTTCTCAGTAGTATCTTTCATAAAAAGCAAAGATTTAATTTTTGCCATGGCTGATGCTCCTCAGAAAATTGAGAAAGTTTTGATTTCCTCCGCTGACACTTCTGATATAGACCCAAATATTTTCAGCTGGTTATTTAATCTAATTGGAGAGAAAATTGATAGGAATAAATTTGATAGAATAATTTTGAAAGCTGGACATCACGGATCAAAGACTTCATCCGCACCAGAGTTTATAAAAAAACTTTCTCCAACGGATGTAGTTTTGTCTTATGGGAAAAATAACAGATACGGACATCCTCACAGCCAGGTTTTGGATTTGTTTGATAATAAGTTTTTTACATCATCGTCATCATCTGTCACTGTGTCTTTCCCCTCTCCCAAAATCAAAATACACCGGACCATTTCTGGTACGGTGTATTTTGGAGAGTAATCTTCTTACTTATAATTATTTCATTTTAATCAAACCTGCTTTCTTAAGAGTAGCGAAAGCGCCATTCTTTTGAATAGTTTTGATTGCTCTAGTTGATAGAGTTAATGTAACTGATTGTCCAAGCTCTGGAACATAAATACGCTTCTTTTGAAGATTAGCGCGTCTACGTCTCAACCCTGTTGGGTTGAATTGAGTAGCACGAGTACGGTTAGAATACCCGCCACCATTAATTGAACTTCTTTTTGTTATTGCGCAAACTTTTGCCATATGTTTTGGTATGCTATCATACTTCTATGGACATAGCAACAATAATAATTTCAATAGCAATACTAGTATTCTCTGTGGTAATTCATGAAGTAGCCCATGGATTAGCAGCCCTTAGCCAAGGCGATCAAACGGCTAAAATTATGGGGAGGTTAACTTTAAACCCTATAAAGCACATAGATCCCTTTGGTTCTGTAATAGTACCCCTAATTTGCGCCATTTTACCTGGTGGAATCATTCTTGGGTGGGCAAAACCTGTTCCGGTAAATTTCAATGCACTTAGGTCTGGAAGGAGGGGTGAAGCATTGGTTGCCTTTGCTGGCCCACTTTCTAACATCATATTGGCCGTAGTTGCTGGTTTGGTTATAAGAGGGTTTGCTGGAACACTTCCAGATCCTGCAGTTATAGCCCTATCAATAGTAGTTATAACAAACCTAGTTCTTGCGGTATTTAACCTTGTTCCAATTCCTCCATTGGACGGTTCACGTATATTATCAGCTGTTTTACCTCATAAGGCTAGATATATAATGGGTATACTTGATAGATACGGTCTGTTGTTTGCCCTATTCTTCATATTCTTCATCTGGCAAATGATTGTCCCTGTAGTGTATTTTATAGCTAATTTGATTATTGGAGTTAGGGTGTTTTAGTTCCCGTTGGTTAGAGTAACTTAAAAGAACCTGATTACTTGTCCTGACTTTCCCAAAGCCCTTTAAACATTTCCCGCATGTTGTGAGCAAGAACTTCATCATGAATTTGAACCAAATAATGTGGTTTTTGGTCTGTCATTGCCATGATTATATAGTCTCCACTGACCCATGTTGAGGCTGTAAAGTTTGAATAGCCACTCCAATACCGTATTAATCTCCTGTTGTATCCCTTAGTTTCCATCTGTTTTTCAATTTCAGATTTATTTGTCAGAAGTTTTAATATAAGTCTCTTGTCTGCGCATTCATTCCAGAACCAATCAATCCACTTCTGATAACTTTTTGCAAAGCTTGGACTCTGAAAACCCCACCATACCCCACCCCTTCTCATGGTGCTAATATCCCATTCTGGGGTTTGTTTGTATAAGAAGTCATTGAGATTTTCCTCAAATACGAATGTCATTTTTGGCTCCGAAATGGAGGTTTTTTGATCTAATGATGCCAATTCCTTCTTAGCTTGCTCAACAAGGAGTTTTTTCTCCTGAATCCTACGCTCTTCCTTGTCAATCATACTTTCCAAGCTGGTTAGGGGTAGCGCAATGAATATTGTCTGCTTCTTGGTGTGATCTTCAGTAATTACACCCTTGTCTATTAAGTCTTTAATGACACTGTAAACAGTAGATCTGTTTATTCCAGTAGATACTGAAATCTGGGCGGGACTTATGTGGCCCTGCTCATATATAGTTTGATAAATTATAGCTTCCTTTTCTGAGAAGCCAAGATTCTTAAGAGTGCTTATAATCATATAAATAATAATACTTTTTTGTTGACGTATTGTCAACAGTAAAACAGGGCTATATATAAAGCTCAAACTAGTCTAAAATAATCAAAAATATACATGGTGTTTTGACCTAAATAACATAACAGGTATTATTAATCCGTCAAGACTTATTAATAAATTAACATTAAATAAAGCCATGAAAAAAACATACGTATTGATTATCGTTATAGCACTTGTTGTACTGACAACAGGTGTATTTTTTACAAATGGGTTTGGTAAGCAAGACAATGGGGAGGATATCGTAATTGGTGGCGCCTTAATATTAAGTGGGGATGCTGCTTCTTGGGGAGAAACCACTAAAAATGGTATGGAGCTGGCTATTAAGGATATTAATGCAAGTGGTGGAATAAATGGTAGAAAACTTGTTGCTAAATACGAAGACACTCAAATAAGCCCCGTTTCAACCATAAGTGCCTTTAATAAACTGACTGATTCTGATCAGGTGAAGTTTATAATAGGAACGAATTGGTCAAATCAAGGATTGGCACTAACGGATTTAATAGCTCAAAAGAAGGCTGTGGTCATATCCCCAACCTTGGGGGTAAAAGAATTTAACGAGGCAAATCCTTATATATTCAACACTTATCCTCATGATTTCATACTATCCAGAGATATGGCCGACCTAGTATATAAAAAGGGGCACAGAAATGTTGCCATAATCGGAGCTAACGACGTCTGGGTTAAGGATCAGACTAAGAACTTCAGCGAAAGATTCATTGAGCTTGGTGGTAAAATATCCTTCCTTTATGAACCTAATGTGGATGAAAAAGATATTCGTACGGGCGCAATGAAGATAAAACAAGACCCATCGATTGATGGAATTATTGTAACTGTAGCTGGGTACAGTCTATTTGATGTAATAATGACTCAAATTAAGGATATTGGCATTAATCAACCAGTCTTTGCTGAAAACACAGACAATACGTTAATTGCTAACTGTAAGGGGGCTTGTGAAGGTCTCACCTTCCTGGTATCTCTAACTCCTACTAAGGAATTTGAGGAACGCTACAAAGCTACTTACAATAGAGACATACAAATAGGTGCCGACTCCGCCTACGACTCCGTCATGATGATTGCACAGGCGATGAAGGCTACAAAGAGTACAGATCCAGATAAGGTTAAGGACTACCTGGCTTCAATCAAGGAATACAATGGAATGTCAGGTCCTTTGAAATCAGACGGACAGAGGGCCTTTACAAAGCCGTATGTAATCAAGAAGGTGGTAGAAGGGAAGGCTGTGACGGTTAAAGAATAATCTCTCAACTGTAAAATAGAGAAAATCCCAAAAAACCCAGAGTGTCTGGGTTTTTTGTATATATTTATCACCCAAACCCTTGCATTAAGCACCTATATATAGTAGTCTATGACAACTAGTGTATTTTACATACGCTCGTAAATTTAAGTATGCCAACTTTAATCAATTAGTTAAGAAGAACCGTTCAAAAGCTCGCAAAAAGAGTAAGGCTATTGCACTTACTCGTGGTTTTAACACATTGCAAAACAGACCAATCTTT
>CAIPFZ010000054.1 GCA_903864515.1 uncultured bacterium | reverse complement strand
ATCAAAAATAATAAAGTCTGTTTCAAATAAAAATTTAAATAATAAAAAATTGATTAAAAAAACCTCAAAAACAAAAGATAATAAAACAAGTAAGGTAGAAAAGAAGCCTGTTAAAAAGGTGAAGGCTTTACCTGTCAAAAAAGTTGCCGCGCCAAAAAAGGAGAAAGTAAAAAAGGTGGCTGTTAAAGTTTTGAAAAAAACAGATAAGTCTGCTTTTCATTCAACACACTCTAATGTAAAAGGTAAAACTACTACATGGGAGGAAAGAGCGAGCGCCCTTCTTTCTCGTGGACGTGACAGAGGTTTTGTTACTTATGATGAGATTTTGAAGGAGTTTCCAAATATTGAAGAAGATATAATGTTTCTAGATGTTTTGTATGAGAAATTACAAACAGCAGGAATTGATGTCTTGGAAGGTGGAGGAATGCTTGATGTAAAAAATCAAGAAGAAGATTTACTTAAGAAATATGCAATCAATAAGAATGATTCAAATTATGATTCAATTCAAATGTATCTTAAGGAGATTGGACAATATCCACTTATTAATGGTTCTGAAGAAAAAGAGTTGGCAAAGAGAATTGCAAATGGTGATAAGGACGCTGAGGGTCTTCTTGCAAAGGCAAACCTAAGACTTGTGGTTTCCATTGCTAAGAAATATGCAAATAGAAGTCCTGATCTAACGCTTCTTGATCTAATTCAAGAGGGAAATATAGGCTTATTTAAGGCCGTAGATAAGTTTGACTGGTCCAAGGGTTTTAAATTCTCAACATATGCTACTTGGTGGATTAGACAATCAATTACACGTGCACTCGCTGATCAATCAAGAACAATTAGAGTTCCAGTTCACATGGTTGAGACAATTGCAAAATACAAACAAGTTCTAAGACGCCTTACACAAGACTTGGGACGTGATCCACTGCCAGAGGAGATTGCAATGGAGATGGGAATTGATGTTGAGAAGATTTATACAATTGAGAAAATTGATCAAACAACAGTTTCTCTTGATGCATCAGTGGGGGATGATGATGATAAATCAACATTTGGAGACTTTATTGCAGATGAAAAAATTCTCTCTCCTGATCAAGAAGCATCACGTAGAATCTTGGCAGATCAGGTTAAAGAAATTCTTGGCGATTTATCAGAGAAGGAGCGTGAGATTTTGATGCTACGCCATGGTCTTGCTGATGGAATTCAGCATACACTGGAGGAAGTTGGAAAAATGTTTGGTGTGACTCGTGAGCGTATTAGACAAATTGAAGCAAAGGCTCATGAGAAGATTAGACAGCATGATAAAGTGAATAGATTGAAGAATTACTAGGGAGGGTCTTATGTTATAACTATAGAGAAAAGTTATCCCCACCCCCTTATCCCAAAATCTACCTACTATGTTAAAATTAAACCACGCCCACATGGGAGTGGTTTAATTAATTACAAAATAAATAAATATTATATGAGTAGATTATCAATCAGGTCGGCAATAGCGTCATTGGCTATTCTAACTTCTGTATCTTTTATAAACCAAGCCGAGGCACAAACTCCACCCTCACCTCAATCTTTTGCTACATCATCCGCATACATTACAGGAGCATCAGGAAGAGACTACATTAAACCATTCTCCGGATTTGGTGTCTCCATGCTCCCAGACTCTTGTTTTGCTTATGCTAATATTGCGTCTGATGTTAGAACAATCACTAATCTACTTAGCTTGCAAATGAAGCAAGTGATGGAGTCATACTACAATGCATCTTGTAACACTCAGTCAACCTCAACTCCTGCATGTTCAAACTATCTAGATACAATAAACAACCTTGCTCTTTCCTATGCAACATACCAAGTTGAAGGATTAAAGCAGGCAAGTGAGAAGACTAGATTGTGTAATGTAGACAACACAAGAAAGACTGGAGTATCTCCAAGAACATACTATGAGATAGACGTTACAGCTCTAACATACGCATCTGTAAGAGATGCATATGTTGGAAACAAATTCAGATACTATACCACTCTCATAAACAACGTAAACAAGAATCTAACAAGTAAGATGAATGTTGCAATAAGGTCTGGTAAGTTCACTGATAAGTCCACAGATTCCTCATCCTTGCGTTCTCTTGCAAGAAACACATTGAATGGTACTCCTAATGTTGCTGAGACAAGATCAAGAGTAATACCACCACCTGCTACAACTAATCTAACTAATCCTAATGCCTTCTTGTTCTTTGGACAGACAGATAATGTAACAGATAAAACAATAGCTGCTATTCCAATGAACTCACTACAGGAGTATGCAAGTTTGTTTAATGCTAATCCAACAAGATTTGGTGATATATATAACAAAGTAAACAGTTCACTCCTTGATGCTGGAAGTGCAATACTTATGAACATTAACAAGAAGATTGATCTAAGACTTCCACCAAGAGAGGTACTACCAGAACCTGTTGCTGTTGCTACAACAACCGAGACAATACCTGCTGCTACACAGAAGGCAAGTGTGATTAACTCTATTGGCAGCTGGTTTGGGGACGTGTGGGGCGCTATAGCTGACTTCTTTGGTTATATGTTCTGGGGGGAGAAGGCGGAGGCAATATACAAACCAGATATTCCAACAATTGAAGTCCCTAAAAATAAAGCAAGTGGAAGCGGGGCGAGTGGATCGGGCACATCCGATGACTCTAAATACTACAAAATCTTCTGTCCTGCTTTGCCTAATCCGGTGCCGAAGCAGAAGTTGGTGGGGGAGATTGGAAATTATTCTGAATATGATATTTTTTTCCATAATCTAATGGTCAGCAACCCAAAGACCACGGAAACTGAGTATAAACAAATTATAAATTACTCTGGAGTTCCCTTGAATCTTTCACCGCTGGAGAAACAACATTCAATTAATTTGCAGTATCTATTTAATAACGAATGGGGTGGAAAAAAAGATGAGACCCCTTCTAACCCAGAGAAAGATTTTAAGGATGCCACGTCACGTCTCGAAGCGGAGGAGGGTAGAATTGAGAAAGAACCATCTTCAGGTACCACAACATTATCTAAAGCTAATAATCCTTATGACTGTTTGAGGAATTTTGAAACCTATTATGGTGTTCGGAGTATGTACAGCGACTACGCTACTGTAACTGTGATCGCTACAGTTGAGAATAAAAAACAAACAGCCTCTGACAAGTTTTATTTGAGGCCTTTATTAGAAAAATACATAGAAGGACATTATCAATGGATTGCTCTAGAAGTAAACGACATACACATGAAGTATGAAAACGAAAGGAAGAACAAGGCTAATAAGTAGAGATTGAGTTCTGTTTGATTCGATTCAACTTAAAAAAACCAGACATCAGTCTGGTTTTTTGTAATATGTTGATATTTTAAGCTATAAATTGGCAGACTGCATCCCGCCCAAAACTCCTGAAAAAAGTTCAAAACACTGCTATAATCTATCTATGACTAAAGCAAATTCCATTCACAGTAAATTTGAAGAGAGATACAGTAAGTTAAATAAACAACAAAAGAAAGCGGTGGATACCATTGATGGACCACTACTGGTTGTTGCTGGACCTGGTTCTGGAAAAACAGAAATCCTATCTCTTCGCGTTGCAAAAATCCTAAAGGAAACTCAGGTGTTGCCGTCCAATATTTTGTGTATGACTTTCACAGATGCTGCATCATCAAACATGAGAGACCGTCTGTCTCGTCTAATTGGAAATGAAGCCTATAGAGTTTCTATTCATACCTTCCACAGCTTTTGTATAAATATCATTCAAAAATACCCAGAGTATTTTTATAAAGGTACACAATTTACCCCAGCTGATTCTCTAACTCAGGTCAGAATCCTAGAGGATATATTCTTCAATCTTCCACAAGGAAATCTTTTCAGAGACAGCTATCATGAAGAGAAGGGATTTTCATATTTATCTGATGCAAAAAAGAGAATTGAGCATCTTAAAAAATCAGGAATCACACCATCAGAATTTAGAAAAATTATTGCTCACAATAAGCGCTCAGTAAGGCATGCTGAGAAAATAATAGTCCCTGCATTTGAGGGACGCCTTGGAAAAGACGCACTAGAGCTTACAAAAAATACTGTAGCAGAATTGTTTAAAGCAGGAGAGTTAGAAAATATGGAGGATCCATTCCCACAAGAAAATTCAATATTTCTCCCAATTCTATCCTCTTACGCAAATTCACTTCAAGGGGCATTAATGGATGCAATCGCAGATGATGGAAAAAACGCCGTAATCTCAGCTTGGAAAACAAAATACTTGAAGATGCGAGATGATGGAACAAAAACTCTTAAAGAGACATTAGATGAAGAAAAGATGGATATTCTTGCTGATGTATATGAGATGTATCGCAAGAAGATGACAAACAAAGCGTTCTTTGACTTTGATGATATGATCCTGGATACAATTGAAGCTATAGAGAAACATCCTCGTCTTAAGTTTGAATTACAAGAGCAATATCAATACGTTTTAGTGGATGAGTTTCAGGATACAAATAACGCTCAAATGAAACTGGTTAATTTAATTTTGAATGCTCCAGTAAATGAAGGGCGTCCAAACGTGATGGTTGTTGGCGATGATGATCAGGCTGTTTATAAATTCCAAGGTGCTGAGCTTTCTAATATTTTGAACTTTAGAAGAATGTTTGTCGATGTGGAAATTGTCACAATGACTGATAATTATAGATCAACTCAAGACGTACTTGATATTGCAACTCATATAATCAGAAAGGGAAGCGGAAGACTTGAGAACTTGCTACCGGAGATGGAAAAGAGTCTTAAGTCATTGAATAAAGATTTGGGCGAGGGTGCAATTATTAACAAAAAGTTTGATACTGTTTTGCATGAATCACATTATGTTTCAAGAAAGATAAAGGAATTGATCGATAATGGAACAAGCCCAGAGGACATTGCTGTGATTGCAAGAAAGCATGAGAGGCTGGAAGATATGGTTCCATTTCTAAAGGCGGTAAATGTTCCAATAAGATATCAGCGTGAACAGAATGTTTTTCTCGAGCCTCATATAATGCAAATAATTATTATAGGAAGATTCATTGCGAGTCTATCGCGCAAGGATGCAATTGAAGCAGATAATTATCTGCCACAAATACTGAGTTTCCCATTTTGGCAATTGGGAAGAAAAACTGTTTGGGAAATTTCCAAGGAGGCATATGAGACAAGAAAGACATGGCTTGAAGTAATGTTGGAATACAAGGGGGACTCTGCTAAGGCGCCTCACAAGGTCAAAGATATTGCACATTTTCTAATTGATATTGCAAATAAATCCCTGCATGAGCCACTTGAGAAAGTCCTAGACATTATAATTGGTGCACACGTCGTTCTTGTAGCTGAAGGTGATGATGATAATGGGGAAGAAGGTACTGCTGATTTTGTTGAGGATAATGCAGCTAAATCTCACATAGCATCACCATTTAAGGATTTCTATTTTAATAAAGAAAAGTTTGAACATTCAAGAACAGAATATTTATCATTTCTTTCAAGTCTCCGAGTCTTTATTCGTGCTCTTCGTGATTATGTTGGAGAGAGGGCGCTGAATGATGATGCACCAGTGGGAGGTGGTTCTGTCGGTGGAGACGGCTTAAATGGCTCACAGAACGATGTAAGCTATCACTATCTAACAATAGAGGATTTGATAAAATTTGTGGACCTTAGGCAAAAGAATCATTTACCATTAAACGATGAGAGTCCTTTTGCTAGTGGAGAAAAGGCAGTTAATCTTCTCTCTTCACACGGCGCAAAGGGGCTGGAGTTTGATACTGTTTTTGTATTGTCTTGCCAGGATAATATTTGGGCGGGAAGGGGGGTGTCTAATAAGATATCATTCCCAATTAATCTTCCAATCCAACCTGCCGGGGATGATGAGACAGATCAAATGAGATTGTTCTATGTAGCACTTACTCGTGCAAAGAGGCATTTGTATTTAACATCGTACAAAATTGCTGAAACTGGAAAAGAATCTTCAATCTTGAGATTTCTACTTCCTTCAAATGATTTTGATTATGATAAATCTCCTGCGGTTTTAAAGAAATTATATAAACCAGAGGATCAATCTATTGATGACAATGGGCCTGAGACTCATGAGTTATTAACTGCTTCGTGGCTACTTTATAACACGCCACCATTTTTTGGTGAAGAGATAGAATTGTTAAAAATTCCTCTTAAGGACTATAAGCTCTCAGTCACACACTTAAATAACTTTTTGGATGTTAAGAGGGGAGGACCTCAGACTTTTTTGGAACAGAATCTTTTGAGATTTCCCCAGGCAAAGACTCTTGTAAGTTCATACGGATCAGCAATTCACAAGGCGATAGAGCGTTTGATTGTTTCCAAGAAAATGGGAGGGGATATTGGAGAGGTGGATGAGGAAGGTAATAGATTATCAGATGACTATGCTGATCAAAAGCTAGGCAGTGAAAAGGCGAGTGGAGCTGAATCGGAAAAGCAAAAGCTAATTAAATGGTTTGAAACAGCACTTAAGAAGGAGAGAATGTCGCATAGAGATTATGAATATTATAGACAAAAGGGCGAGGAGTCTTTGTTGGCATTTTATGATCAGAAGAGTCAAGATTTTACTGGCGATGATTTATCTGAAGTTGATTTTAGAAATGAAGGGGTTGTTATTACAGATTCAAAAAACAGAACAGCGCATCTAACTGGAAAGATTGATAAGATATTCAAAAATGAGAATCATGAATATGAGGTGGTGGACTTTAAAACTGGTAAGGCAGAATTTAGTTGGCAATCAAGCGATGAAGATAAAAAGATTAAATTGAATAATTATAGAAGGCAGTTGATCTTCTATAAAATCCTAATGGAGAATTCTGCAAGATATAAGAATGGCAGAGTTTCTAAGGGGTTGCTTCAGTTCATTGAACCTGTTAAGGAGACTACTGAAAAGGGGGTATTGAAGAATAAGATAATATCCCTTGATTTAGATTTAAAGAATTTAAACGATGAAGATATGGGCGATGAATATGATAGATTAAAAAGATTGGTCTGTATTGTGTATGATAAAATAATGAACTTGGATTTTCCGGATGTGACTGCATATGATCCGAGTTTGAAGGGGATCAGAGCGTTTGAAGATTGGCTATTGAATGAATAAAAGAATGCCGGCGGCTGCACGCGTGCAGCCGCCGGTCTTGCTGAGGTTTACATTCACCCTCTTTGTCTCCGCAGTAACTCGTTGATTTCACCCTTGTCTTTGCGGATTCCAGGTTCGCCGACGAGGAGGTCATCAAGTTCGTTCCCGATTTTTGATTCGCCCGTGTCCCACGGAGGTGATCCATCATCGCCATCGCAGAGTCCTTGTAATTCCAATTCATCCAGCTTAGAGACGGCTACCAGTAGGGCGACCGTTAGTAATCTCGAACCTGAATGACATGTAATTTCACGCAAGACTGCAAGTATTTCATCCTGCGTGTTTGCATTATGTAGTAGTCCTAAATAAATTGTGAACTGGCACAACTTGTGATTGCAGATTACTCGTGGCCAACCGGGACCATTTTTGGCTGATTTGATTTCCCTGCTGATTTCAGCGTGGTTCATTCTGAGTAGTCTCCGTTGTTCATGAATTACTTCAGGTGATGTTCGACCATCCTTAATTCCAAGTCCTGATAAGGCTTTTGAAATGGCTAATGCCCTGAGTCCGTCAGTGGTTTGATTCACGTCAGCACCTGCTGCATAGGCAATTTCTGCTCCTTGCGCTTGTCCGTTTTGTCCGTTATTCATCTTGATATGGTTCTATGGGGTTATTCTTTCTCTGTTGAATACACTGGGTGGATCTGTATAAGCTAACCGATCCTTCAGTATGTTACAAGTTTAGCAAAGCTGTGTCAATATTAAATCGAGTATGATTTTTCATGTAAAATACAACCCAAGATTAGAAAATCTTGGGTTGTATTTGCTTGTAATTTTAGGCTTAAATTATTTTACTGAATCAAGTAGCTTCTGTAATTCAGATTCTTGAACTGCTCCTTGCGTGTAAGTTGAACCATTTGGTCCAACAAAGATTACTGTTGGAGTTACGTAAATATTTAACTCTTGTGCGTCTTTTGTATCAGATTCAATTGTTGCTAAGTATGCTGGGTTGTTTGCCTCTGTTTTTAGTTTTAGAGAATCCATACCAAGGGCGTCTGCATACTTTAAGAAGAATGGTACAAAGTCAGTTCCGGTCTTTGACCATTCTTGTTGATTTTTAAATACAGTGCTAGCAAATTCCTTGAACTTACCTTGTTGCATAGAAGCGTAAACCATTTTTGCCTCATCTTTTGATTGTACGTGAATAGGGATGGTTCTGTAAACGTATTTAACAGTTGGGTTATTCTTTAGTAATTTATCTATCTCAGGTTCTATTACAGAACATGCTGGACATGAGTAGTCAGCAAATTCAATTACTGTTACTGATGATGTGCTAATTGAAGAATCTTTTGCAAAAGATGCAACGCCGTTTTGTATAACGGGATTACCTGCTTTTACGAGAAGTTCATTCTTAATAGTTGGTTTAGGAATACCTGTCTCACCACCATTCTTTGCGGAAATATATAGACCGCCTCCAACAATTAGGACGGTTATAATTGCCATGATGCTAATAAATTTTATTTCACTTTTCATGTATTTTAAATTATAAATTAATTATTATGCCTATAATGATAACAAAAAAACAAAGGTAGTACTGCATATTTTACCCAAAAAGTGTGGTCTAATTGAGTCCAAAATACAAGGTCTTTATAAGGTGTTAGTGTTATCACCCAAGAGAATTGCCACCTGACGTTATGAAAAGCAAAGACTCCATAGTAAAGATTTATGGGACATGAAGATATTCTAAAAGATGAAAAATAGAAAATGAAAGAATTTTACGAGACTTTGAATCCAAAGGTACTTCATTACAAAATATTATTAATCAGGAAAATACTCTTCAAAGGTGTAAATTTACCAAAACAGATTAATATATAAATGCTGATGTCGGTAAGACTTAATTACGGGATCATGTTACCTCCTGGCATGAACGGGCTACCTCCTGGGTCGCCGTATAGTGTACCTGTACCTCCTAGTGAGCTACCTCCTAGTGAACTTCCACCTAACGAACTGCCCCCAAGTGAGCTACTGCCTGTAAAATTATTGCAAGCTGTAGGAAGTGGTGTGTAACCACCTTCAATTAGACTCTTGCATGGATAACAATATCCGCCCTCCTCGGCTTCTGTCGCGGGATCACATGGTGGCGCTGTAGGGTCCCATTGCCATGCTGTGAATGGTACGTTGGGGGAAGATACACAATTTCCAAAAACATCAGGAAAGCTATGGCTATCGAGACATGCTCCGCCAGGTCCACCTGTCAAGAGAGTTCCTCCACCTGCAAAGACTGGATTCATAATGCAATTATCAGAGTATGGATCAGCAATCTCTGTTACTCGACAGAATGCAGAGGCTATTCTATCTCCAGTGTATAATGTCTTGCAAGATTTTGTTGTTGTATCATAGACCATACCCCTAGACGCGCACGATCCATTTGCAACTCCACTTGTTAGACCTAGAACTTTGTCAATTGTTACTATTGTATTGGAAGTTACAGATTCAAAAGGGTTTGTCGCTGCGGCGTCTGTGCCTGCTGGATATTTGATTTCTTCATCTGAATCGATAGACTTAGTTGTGTTATATAAATCTTCAACTCCAACTCTACTTGTGTCACCTGAAATAAAACCTGTTCTTCTGCTAACCACATATCCATCAGCTAAAGTACCCTTAGTGGCTAATATACCATAGGCAGAAAATGTCTTAACATTTGTCCCAGATACCGCTTTGTAACAAATACCTTGTGCGTCATTGTCATATGGGTGAACAGGAATTGCTGATAGATATTTTCTTTGAACCAATAATGCAGATATATTATCAAAGTTTGCACAAAGTGGACTTATAGTGT
>CAIPFZ010000053.1 GCA_903864515.1 uncultured bacterium | reverse complement strand
TTCATCCAATTCTTCCTCGTTTCTTTTTCAAAGAAACGAGGAATGTTATGTATATATAATACTATTTATATGATTGTATTGTAAGGGGTTGGGTGGGTATAAATGGGGATAACTTTCAATTTAATATTTATATTTTAATCAAAAAAAATACCTCCAAACAAATTGTTTGAAGTCTATAATAATCAACACTCCCCTTTCTTATAAATTATTCTTGTGATCCTCAATCTTTTTTAAAAAGAATGAAACTGAACCTCTATTCCTTGCCACCTGCTTACCCCTTATCATATCCCCTAACTTTGAAAACTTTTTCTCCAACTTATTAGCTACCTTAATTAGAAACAACTCTGAAACCTTAGCTGTCTTGTGGAAAAAGTTAGCTAGAGTCTCTCTCTTTATGTGTAGCACATTATGTCTAACAATGTGATACTTTCTAAGTATATGCCAATCCCATTCAGGTTTACTGAATTTAATATGGCATTTTTTACCAGAGATTTCTAACATCTTTGTAATCACCATGGCGAGCATGATTAAAAGAGAAAGACCACAAATTGTATATAAGAAAAACATATGTTTATCTACCAACATTGAAACGAGAGAATCTTGAAACCTCTATTCTCTCTCCAAATTTTTGCACAAAACCATCAATCAATTGTCTTATTGTAAGATCTTGATTTTTTATGAATGGTTGATCTAGCAATACTCTTTCCTTGAAATAAGCATCAAGCTTACCTTGCAAAATCTTCTCCTTAAGCTCTTCTGGCTTACCAACAACCTCTTCTGCAAAGATTTCTTTTGCCTTTGCTTTATCAGTTTCCACAATTTCATCCATTGTTCTAAACTCAGGGTTTGTTGCTGATATTTGCATAGCAATATCATGTGCTAATTTAACAAACTCTTCATTCTTAGCAACGAAGTCTGTCTCACAAGCAAGCTCCACCATTGATCCAATAAGACCATTTGAGTGAATATAAGCAGATACAATTCCAGCGCCAAGAGATCTATCAGATTTCTTAGCTGAAATTTCAGCACCCTTTTTTCTTAGAAGTATTAAAGCCTTCTCTTTGTCTCCCCCAGCATCTTCTAGGGCCTTACGACATTGCATAACAGAGATTCCTGTCTCGTCTCTTAATTCTTTAACTTGGTCAAGTGATATTTGTGTAGACATAACGTATATTTTATCAAATTAGTTATAATAAGCCAACAAGTTATTCACAGGACAACAATTATCTATCTTGTTGACGAATGAGAAACTGAAGCAAAAGTTGGAGTAGCAGCAGGTGCAGCAGACGGAGCAACAACAGACTTCTTACCTTCTGTATAAGCCTCAGCAATTTGTCTTGCAAAGAATTCTATACTTGCAACTGATGAATCATTTGCAGGTATTGGATAGTTTATAATTGAGACATCACAGTCAGATCCAGCCAAAGCTATAACTGGAATCTTTTTCTCGCGAGCTTCAGCTACAGCAATATGCTCTTTCTTTGGGTCTATTACAAATAGAGCTGCTGGCATATTGTTCATAGATACGATTCCTGAGTATAGGAAATTTAATCTATCAATTTGTCTATCAATCATTAATCTCTCACGCTTTGTGTATTTTGAAAGCTCCCCCTTCTCTCTTTTGTGAGTAAGGTCAAGTAGCTTCTCAACACGCTTCTTAATTGATTCAAAGTTTGTAAGAGTACCTCCAACCCATCTTGAGGCAACATAAGGAAGATTTGCACTATCTGCAACTTTCTTAACAATATCCTTTGCTTCACTCTTTCCACCGACAAACACGATTTGCTTGCCAGTTCCTGCAACTTTAGTAACAAACTCTAGGGCCTTTAGAAGAGCTGTTTCTGTCTTTTCTAGGTCAAAGATTTCTACACGGTTCTTAACTCCAAAAATAAAGGGTTTAACGCTTGGATGACGTCTTGTTTTTGTAAAACCATAATGAGCGCCTGCTTTAAACATGGCGTCAATTACCGGGCTTTTTTTATC
>CAIPFZ010000052.1 GCA_903864515.1 uncultured bacterium | reverse complement strand
GGCTAAAATATATTCAATTAATCATAATAAATAATTAAATAAATATGGGAGCGTTAATACCAATTATAATTGTTATCTTATTGATATCAATTAGACAAGTTAATCAATATGAAAAGGGTCTTAAGTTTATGTTTGGAAAATTTCATAAGACCATGAATCCTGGATGGAGAATCGTTATTCCTATAATTCAATCTTATCAAAAGGTGGATCTAAGAACTAAGGCGGTGGATGTTCCAGATCAGAATGCTATAACAAAAGATAACGTTCCAGTTAATGTGAATGCGGTTATTTATTACAAAGTGGCTGATGCAGAGAAAGCTATTCTTGAAATTGAAAACTTCAGATATGCAATAATGCAATACGCTCAAACTACAATGAGAAATGTGGTGGGGGAGGTAACGCTGGATGAATTGTTGGCAAGTAGAGATAAGGTAGCTGATAGAATTGAAGTTCTTGTTGAGACAGTGAGTAAGTCCTGGGGACTTGAGGTTTCTTCAGTTGAACTTAAGGACGTTAAGCTTCCTGAGAATATGGAGAGAACAATTGCAAAGCAAGCTGAAGCTGAAAGAGAGAAGAGAGCCGTTATCATCACATCAGAAGGAGAGCTTGCTGCATCGCAAAATATGTCTGAAGCTGCAAGGGTTCTGTCATCTACACCAGGTGCATTGCATTTGAGAACTCTTCAGTCAATAAATGATATCGCTTCTGATCAATCAAACACAGTTGTGTTTACTGTCCCACTTGAGATAATGCAAGCCTTTACTGGGTTTGTGAATAACAAGAAGGTCTAGTTTTAGTTTGAAATTTTAAGTAGGATAAACAAAAATAACTTCCAAATGATTTGGAAGTTATTTTTTTGTTTCCGAGTGTTTGTAATATGGAATAAATACTATAATCTGATTATGTTCCAGTACTTAGTCCATAAATCAATCCAATCATTGTCCAGAAAACTATTCCTGTAGCAATAATTAAATATCTTTTTTTCTTAACTCCAAATACAATAATCCCAACTGATATGGTAAGACCAAGAAATAAAAGTATTTTAAATATTATACTGTAACCTGGATACCAAAGTGCCATGAATGGTCCAACAAAGGCACTGAGTAGTATTAAAACAATTATAGATAAAGCTTGAGTTATCATATTTATATAATATCACAGATAAGTTAGATAAAAGTAATTTTTTCCAAATATACAAATTATAGGGCTTAAAATATGAGTAAAATACAGCCCTTTACAAAAATAGGGTATTGTGGTATCATTTTTATTGGATATGAGCAACTTAAATAGAAAATCGTCGGAAGTATCTTGGATTAGGGAAAACTTCATCATCGTGTTGGTTTCGATCGCATTGTTGATTGTAAGTATCTTTTCGATCAAGATGCTGATAACATCCTTTAATGCAACGCAAAAAGGAATGGAGGTTAACAACCTCTATCTCAGTGCCTTGCATTACAGGAGTGAGTGGGTCCGGTCAACGGATCCACGTGGGAAAGGCGGAGTTCATCCGCCTACAGCAAAAAAGAAGGCTGATGAAGCCTTTCTTGAGCTGAAACGAGTTGTTGAAAATCTTCCTCCGGGGGAAATACCCCTTCGGGTGAAGGAGTTCATCGCTTACGGTCCAATTCAACCCTACGTGGAAGCGAGTCGGAAATAACAATATTGAAAGATGAGTCCAGCCAACTTATTCTTTCAATCAACAAAACAAAACGGCTAAGATCCCGCGTATCAGTGTCACCATGCACTCATACGCGGATTTTTTTATATAATTTTTTATCAAATTGAAAGTATGCTATATTAGATAGTAATATAAGTATTCTAATAAATTGAACTATGAACAGAAAAAACAATCAAAGTAAAAAGGATCCAAAGAAGAATAAAATAGAATTGGAAAAAACATTTGCTGAGAAGGCGTCTCAGTGGATAGGCTCAACGTCCTCACTCCTTGCTCATACTTTTTTATTTTTGTTGTCATTCATTTTAATCATCTTTGGAGTTCCTTCAGATCGTGTTTTACTTATTCTAACAACTATAGTTTCATTGGAAGCAATATATCTAGCAATTTTTATACAAATGACTGTTAATAAAAACACAGAAAGTTTGGAGGAGGTGGAGGAGGATTTGGATGAAATTCAGGAGGATATTGATGAGATTCAGGAAGATGTGGAAGATATTCAAGAAGACGTTGATGATATTCAGGAATCACATGAGGATTTAGCAGAAGATATTGATGAAATTGAAGACGCAGATACAAAGAGAGAAAGAGAAATTAATGAAAAATTCATAAAAATAGATAATCAATTAGAATTGATTCTTGAAGAAATTAGGAAGAGTAAAGTGGGGGATAGATAGCATTTGATTAGCTCTGAAAGTTCCGGGTTAATTTCTATTTTGATATTTGTTGAAATTGTATTGTTTTAGTTTGTTGAAAATAATAATGTACAATAATGATTGACAATATCATTCTCGTGCACTACTATTTCCTTCGGTATGAAATCATCATCAGTACATTGTCGGCGCTCCGTGAGGGGCGGATTCATTCATTCACCAATCACTCAAATTATCCTGCTTTTAGCTTCGTTGGTGTTCATCTTTTACTCCTTTGTACCTGACGACCCAAGGACAAGGGAGGTTCAAGCTTGTCTTGACGAGTACACGGCTATTCAAAAAGAGATTGTTCCCGTCATGCTTGATGGCGGTGGCTCAATTGACGTAACAAAAAACCAAGAACGTGCTAAATTGGCTTACATCAAGCTCAAGGAAACGGTGGGAAAAACTCCGCATGCTCTTGTGCCAAAAGAAGCCTGGAGCATTGTTGGAAAGTCTGAATGAATTCATCGGTCCGCATAGTCCCAGGTTACTGGTACGTATGCGGAAAAACATCGGTTTGTCACAATTCAATCAATTACTATTAATTGTGGCTAATCTAAACAATCAACAAAAATCCCGCGCATTTGTGTCAATCAACTCCATGATTGACCATGCGCGGGTTTTGCTTTGTTGGTATTTTTCAGTATTGCTATGAAAACATTGCGTCAACAACTGCCTTAACGTCACCTCCGTCCGCCTTACCCTTTAATTCCTTCATGCATGTACTCATGAGCATTCCTGCGCCAGATTTATCTGTCACACCAAGCTCTGCTTTCTTTGCCTCAACAATCTTTTGAATTTCTTCTTTAGACATTTGAGCGGGTAGGTAAATTTCAAGAATAGCAAGTTCTGCTTTTTCAGAATCAGCCAAATCATTTCTTCCACCATTTGTGAACTGCTCAATAGCATCTTTTCTTTGTTTAACAGCACGTTTAATAACCGCAATGGCTTCATCGTCAGTTATAATGTCTTGTGGCTTTTTACCAAGAGCTACTAATTCATTTGTAAAGCCAGACAAAAGTCCGCGAAGTGTCATCATCTTTACTGTATCTTTTGCTATCATCGCTTCTTTAAGCTCACCTCTAATTTGTTCTGCAATTATCATATTTTTAGGGTTATTTTGAGATTGTTTAATTTGTAAGTAATTTGATATAATCATATCTATGAATATATCTTCCAGCACAATAACGGTTATTATTATAGCTCTATTGATTATTATTATCAATATTGTAGTTTTGTTCATTTTGATGCGCAAATCAGGTGGTACAAAAGGTTTGAGTGATGAAGAAAGAGCCATGCTTTTTGCCAAGGATCAATCTACTCAACAAATCATCCAGTCTTCTCAGCAAATACTTCTTCAGCAATTAAATGAGTTATCAAGAAACGTGGATAATAAGTTGGGGGATGTGACAAAGACAATGGATACCAAGATGTATCAATCGTCAAAAGAGATGAGGGAATCAGTTCAACATCAAACTAGTGAGTCTTTTAAACTACTTAAGGATGTAACGGAGCGTTTAACAAAGCTTGATGAGACCAATAGGCAGGTTGTCTCTTTCACTGATCAATTACAAAGCTTGCAAGATATTTTAAAGAATCCAAAACAGCGTGGAATTTTAGGTGAATATTATCTTGAAACATTATTGAAAAATGTTCTACCTACCGGAAGCTTCCAAATGCAATATGCATTTAATGATGGAACTATAGTTGATGCTGTTGTTTTTGTGAAAGATAAAATAATTCCAGTAGATT
>CAIPFZ010000051.1 GCA_903864515.1 uncultured bacterium | reverse complement strand
TCAGATGATATGTAGAAGCAAGTGGAGGTTCCACTTGTTGTTAAATCATTTTGTAGTGTATATTCCCCTGGTATTCCAAGTTCACCACAGGTGGTGATGTTGCCAGGGGAAAGCATTGCTGCGTTAGTAATTGATGGGAAAAGCAAAGCAGAGAAGACGAAGAATATTCCTAGAAGGAATATTCTTTTCTTCATCAGAAATATAGCAATTGTGCTCTGCATACAACAATGTTTATGTATATAATTATAGCGTTTATGTGGGTTATATACAAAGGAAAAATGGGGATAACTTTTTACTATTTCCCCGTAGAACCAAATCCGCCGTCTCCTCTTTGACTCTTATCATCAAGTTCTTTCACCTCAACAATGTCAACAGTTGTCTTTTGTTGAATAATCATTTGAGCAACCTTATCTCCTTTTCCAATCCTATAATCTTCACCACTTAAATTAATCATTCCAACTTTAATCTCACCCCTATATCCAGAATCAATAACTCCACCCAATGTCTTTAAACCATACTTATGAGACAGCCCGCTTTTATCCCAAATTAAACCCACATATCCTTCTGGAATTTCCATTGCAATCCCCGTAGGAATTTGAACTCTTTGATTTTTATTAATTATAATTTCATCTAAGGAGAATAGATCCATACCGGCATCATCATGATTGGCATACTTTGGAGTTACAGCCTCAGTCTGAAGTTTTTTTATCTTTAATTGCATGTATTTATATTATCACAAAAAAACAAAACCCCGCTGTGCCACAAAAGGGCTACAGCGGAGTAAAAGTAGATACTTATTTTGAGTTACGCAGTAGAGAGAGAAACAGACCTACTAATCATCAAAAACAAAGTGTTGGATAAGGAAACTTCACGAAGAGGAACTACCTCTTTAATATTAGAATCCCCCCTCCAACGCGAGACATGAAATCTTCCATCGCAAGCAACAGGAGATGTTGCAACAATAAAATTGCGTTGCCCCAAAACATAAGACCTGCGACCTAGATTAAATAGCTTATCCAGGTGGCTGGAATCAGACCTTTCCCAAATGATATTACTGTCTTCTGTTTTATTGAAATTACCCAATGAGCAAACCAAATCATCAAAAAACACTTTATCTTGAGAAGCCCTAGATGAACCGCACAGCTTTGAAGAGTCTGGATCATTACTCAAATCTGCAATCCCAAACAATCCAAGATTGTAATGAAGACCACCAATCACAGCAGAGCGATTGAGTCCACCACACACAAACATTGAAATATTTAACTTATTCATACCTTAATCTTTCTAATTGAGTTTCCTGAAACTGCCAGAAGCGACACCCGTCGCCATAGCCAAAAGACACACATCCTGTTTAATGATGAGAATCTTTTGGCTATGGCGATTAGAAAAAACTATTCTGATTAAAAGTATACACTTATACCTATTTTACTCAATCAATTTAATTCTTTCAAAACCTTATCAATTTTCTTTGCAATATTTATGAAATCCTTCTCAACTTTTCCTCTCGTTGTTTCAGCAGCTGAACCGAGTCTGATACCTGATGGATCAAAAGCGCTTCTCATTTCCCCAGGAATTGTATTTTTATTTACAATGATTCCAACTTTTTCAAGTGCAATTGAGGCATCCTCTCCCGTTACACCCCCTGCTCCCTTTTCATTTTTCACTCCTCCCATCCAAACATCAACTAAGACTAAGTGGCTATCCGTTCCGCCAGATACAACGTGCCACCCTAATTTCATCAGCTCATCCGCCAAAACTTTTGCATTCTTCTTAACTTGCAACGCATATTTTTTAAACGATGGATCTTTTGCCTCCTTAAGTGCAACGGCAACAGCTGCAATTTGATTATTATGTGGCCCACCTTGGAGACCAGGAAAAACTGCTTTATCTATTAACTCACCAAAAGTTTGATCCTTTCCCATCTTACCACTTGCTAATTTTTCTCCTTTAACAACTCTGTCCTTTCTTGAAAAAATCATTGCTGCACGTGGACCACGTAATGTTTTATGAACCGTAGTGGTGATAACATCTGCAAATTCAAATGGAGATGTATATTGTTTGCCAGCAACAAGACCTGCAAAGTGAGACATGTCACACATTAAAATTGCAGGCGTTAGTTTTGCCTTTTTTCTTAGAATTGAAACTGCATCAGTGATTTCTCTAAACTTTTTAAAATCAACAATTCTAGGATATGCAGTAAAGCCACACACAATTATGTTTGGCATTTCTGCTAAAGCTAACTTTTTCACCTCT
Organism: uncultured bacterium; assembly: GCA_903864515.1. Classification (GTDB taxonomy): domain Bacteria; phylum Patescibacteriota; class Minisyncoccia; order Phycocordibacterales; family CAIZLB01; genus CAIJKW01. The sequence continues at coordinate 20,628 of CAIPFZ010000051.1, read as the reverse complement.
TCATAATTTATCATCTCAGTCTTTTCATCAACACCATATGCAATTTGTTGCCAAAATTTTCCTGTTGCAGAAACTTTGTGACCATGAGTTAGATGACCACCATGTGAGAGTGACATTCCCATCACTTTTCCCCCTTGAGGAACAAGAGCAAGGTACACTGCAAGGTTTGCAGGAGAGCCAGAGAGTGGTTGAACGTTAACAACCCATTCTTCAGGTGAGAGATCAAATAACTTCAAAGCCCTATCTTGCGCAAGTTTCTCCACCTTATCAACCACCTCATTTCCACCATAATATCTTTTATCAGGATATCCTTCTGAATATTTGTTTGTAAGCTCTGACCCTAACGCCTCAAGTACGTCACTGGATACAATATTTTCCGATGCAATTAAATTGATAACTTTCTTTTGACGATTCCTCTCCTCCGTCAATAATTTTTGTATTTGGGTGTCTTTCATATTTTAATTGTATCAAATCCGGTAAAAAGTCAAATCTAGTATACTACTCAAAAAAGTACTATAATTGAAGAATGAAACAATACCATGAACTGCTGACTAAAATCATGAATGAAGGAGAGGATACAACAGACAGAACCAGCACTGGAACCCGCGCTATTTTTGGACATCAAATGAGATTTAATCTAGAAGATGGGTTCCCATTACTAACAACAAAAAAAGTTCCATTTAAATTAATCTTAAGTGAATTACTTTGGTTTATAAAAGGTGATACAAAATTGAAAACTCTTCTTGAAAACAACAATCATATCTGGGATGAATGGCCATACAAGTGGTATCTAAAAGCAGAAGGTTTACCAATCCCAGGAACAGGAAGTGAAGAATGGAAAACTGGAATAAAAGAATTTACAGAAAAGATTCTTACTGACGAAGAATTTAATAAAAAGTATGGAGACCTAGGACCAGTCTATGGATATCAATGGCGTTCATGGCCAGATCACAAGAGAGACGCTGAAGGAAAGATGGCCTACATTGATCAATTAGCAAAAATAATTGAACAAATAAAATCTAGCCCTGATTCAAGAAGATTAATTGTCTCTGCATGGAACCCAGCTGATATTGATGAAATGGCAAAAGCTGGTCTTCCACCGTGCCACTGTTTGTTCCAATTTAAAATACTGAACGGAAAGATGTCACTACAATTGTATCAAAGAAGTTGTGATACATTCTTAGGTGTTCCATTTAACATTGCAAGTTATTCACTACTTCTAATGATGGTAGCACAAGCTACAGGTTACACTCCACATGAGTTTATCTGGACAGGAGGAGATACTCATATTTATTCTAATCACTTTGATCAAGTTAAGGAACAACTCTCAAGAGATTTTAGAAAGCTTCCAACGGTTAAAATTAATCCTGAAGTAAAGGATTTATTTGATTTTAAAATAGAAGACTTTGAACTTGTTGGGTATGAACCACACGATGCAATTAAAGCACCTATTGCTGTTTAGTTATCTCCCCCATCATCTTATCTATCTTTTCATATAGATGTTCAAATCCATCCTCTGTATTATCTATTGAGAATTTTGCTTCTTTCATAACTCCTGGAATTTGAGTCTCTGTTCCCAGTTGATGTTCTGCCTCAAATTGTTCAAGTGTTTTTTGCGAGTCCCCTACATTTTCATTCCGGAGGACCATTCTTTTGTATCTAGTTTCAAGCTTTGCATCTATTGCAACCAAATAGAAGTTAGGTAGATTCATAAGGTACACAATATCAGAGTCTCTCCTAACCCCATCAATTACAACAACATCCGCCTCGTGCGCTAGCGAATCTCTTGCAATGACTTTTGCTAATAAGTCCTGACCAAATGTATCAAGAAGAGACATGGAAATTGCAGATAGATTCTCTCTGCTTTTATCAACAAAAAGTCTGTCCAAAACATCACGTAGGATTGTAGAGAATTTACAACTCTTTGCATTGTATTTTTCTTCTATGTATTTTTTTGTCACTTCCTTACCACTCGCCATGGGACCAACGAGTCCGATTATTATTTTTGCCATATTTTTTTAATTATTTTTTAACTGAATCAGGGTACTCTTCTAACTTATTGTTTACTAAAATATATTCAATTCCAGCTTCATTAAATATTTCTCTTGTTCTTGCACCAGCATGATAATCATTCAAAGCTATGACTTTTATTATACCTGCATTAATAATCATTTTTGCGCAAGTGTAACATGGGGACATCTTACAATACAGTGTCGCTCCATCAGTTGAGATTCCAACTTTTGCCGCCTGAACAATTGCGTTCTCTTCCGCATGAGAAGTTCTGATGCAATGTCTTGATTCTGTTCCATCTTCTTTAATTACCGTATGCATTTCATGACCAACTTCATCACAGTGTTTACATCTAGCAGGAGAACCAACATAACCACTTGATATAAGTCTTCTATCTTTTACAATGACACATCCAGATCTTCCTCTGTCACAAGTTCCTCTTCCTCCAACAGCTTTCATTATTTCCAAAAAGTATTCATCCCAAGTTTGGCGTCCGCTTATAATCTCAAGCATTCTTTCCTTTAAAGCTTTATTCACTTCAACCTTTGGTTCTTTTTTATTCCCTCTTTTTGTAGTCTTTGCTTTTTTTAATGTTGGTTTCTTCATACCCCAATTATACCAAATATGGTATCATTTCCAATATGATTAAAACCTTTATAATAGTAGCTCAAACGGCAGATGGATTTATTGCAAAGAATAGTTCACACCTAGCTGTCTGGACCAGCAAAGAGGATAAAAAGCGCTTCATAGATATTACAAAGAAAGCTAGGGTTATGGTGATGGGACTAAATACATTTCAAACATTCCCATCTCCTTTAAAAGATAGATTACATATTGTATACTCCCCCGAGGTTGATGCTGTAAAAAAAAATATTGAAGGAGTAGTTGAATATACAAATCTAGCTCCAGTAGATTTAATTAAAAATCTTGAAGCTCGTGGATTTGATGAAGTGGCAATATGTGGAGGAAGTACTATTTATACGATGTTTATTAAATCTGGATTAGTTGATACAATATATTTAACAACTGAACCGATTCTTTTTGGATCAGGAATGAATATTTTTAAAGAAGATTTAGATATTAAGCTGGAGTTAATTGATTTGGAAAAAACAGAAGGGGGAACAATTTTTACAGAATATAAAGTAATAAATAATTAATATAAAAAAAATGAGAATTTTAAAAGCATTTGATAAACTTGAAGATTATGTAAGAGAACACTTAGCAAAACATCCCCTGTTTTATGCATTTCTAGGTGGAGTATTTGTAGTTCTATTTTGGCGAGGAGTTTGGGAAACTGCAGACATACTTTCCACAAGAAATCCATTTCTACACTGGTTTCTATATGGACCAAATCAAATCGTTTTCTCAACACTAGCGCTAATGCTGATGGGTCTCATGGTTTCTGTTTTTGTTGGAGAGAAAATTATTATTTCAGGCTTAAGACATGAAAAGCAAGTGGAAGATAGAACGGAGGAAATTATTGAAGAGGAGGTGATTACATTGAAGCATATAAGAGATGAGGTGCGGGCGCTGAAAGTGGATCTTGATAATAAGAATGGATTGAATGATACGAGTGAGATTAAAAAGAAAAAATAACAAAACCCTTGTTTTACCTAAATACACAGTAGTACTAAGATAAAGATATGAATGAAGTCCCAAAACTAATCGAAGATAACATTATTGAAAAAACAGATGCAGAAAAAACACAAGAAGAAATTGGGGCACTGAAGCATCAGCTCGATATAGAAAAGTCATCTAACCATGAAAACATAGGAGGAAGAATTGCAGATATTCTAGCGAGAGTACTACTCAAATGCAATGAAGGTGCCAAGAGGGTTCAACTTGTAAAAAACACACTACTTGGATCCATCAGTGGTATTATTCTTGGTACTGCAATACAAGGTATAAAAATTAAAGAAGCTCATAGAGACAAAGTGACAGAGATAGAAGTGGAAGAAAATATTGATGGAATAACTTCTAAACACAAAGAATACAAACATGAAGATCCAGAAACTACTCATATTATAAATGCACTTTGCGGCAAAGAACCTTTTACTGAAAAAGAAAAGTTAAATATAGCCATAGGTATAACTGTAAAATCTTGCGAAGACTGCAAAATTCCAATACCAGAGAATATTAAAAATTGGGATCTACAAGAGGTTAAAAATTTATATATACAAACTACTAACTCACTGTATTATCCTGATGAGTTAGATATCATTTTAAGTGGATCTGTTTATTCAGATGAATTATATTCAGTAATTTGGGAGCAAGAAAAAAGGTCTGGTAGTCCATATGTTAAATGGAGTGTTACAGAAAATACCTCAGAGATAGGCGGTGCACATAACAGAGCATTCTATGTGACAAACACTCATACAATGTATATTAAACCAGAAGCTTTAACTTCATCAAATATAACAAGACAGTATGTTGCTGAAGTATCTCATGCTTTACAATATAATGAAAAAACAACAATTAGCATGATAAAGAGCCTGTGTGAAGATTTTACAGTATCAATCGTAGCGTCTCAGACAGGCATAGATAAAAGGTTTGTTTATGATCAAATTTTATACGACGATCCTGGAACAACTGAACATGAAGCGCATAGTATAATAGAGCCAACCCTACAGGCTGAAATAGATGAGGCGAAAAAATTATACAAAGCAAATTACCAAGATTCAAGTGCCACTTATTATCCATCGACAAACGAAGCAGGACATACGGAAGTAGATAATGATTCAGCTGGTGTCAAATAATCCTACATCCCCACCCTTGAAAGCAATGTCTTTATTGTCTTAAGTACAATTTTAATATCCAGCCCCAATGATCTATTTTGAATATAGTACAGATCATATGATAGTCTAATCTTTGTTTCTTCCACTGACTGTGGAGGCTTATCTTGACTTACCTGTGCCCAACCAGAAAGTCCTGGTTTTATAACATTCCTAATTGTGTAATACGGGATATCGTGTGCCAGTTTGTTACCTAAATCAATTATGTCTGGTCTTGGACCAACAAATGACATATCACCTGAAAGAACTGACAGAACCTGAGGTAACTCATCAATTCTGGTCTTTCTTAAAAAGTATCCGACTTTTGTAACCTTATTTTCATTCTGAGCAAGCCATACTCCACCATCATTTTGAGTCATTGATCTATACTTATAAATTCCTATCAATTTATTATCCTTACCAATTCTCTTCTGCTTAATGAATACGGGGCCTCTGTCATCTAGTTTAATTAATATAAAAACAAAAGGAATGGAAATAATGAAAACAATTGAGACAAATACTGAAAGAAAGATATCCCCCGCTCTTTTTACAATGTCATATGCACGAACATCTGAAAAAGACATTCTCTCCATAATCCAAGAATATTTAAGTCTTGAGAGGGGAATTTTATCAAACAAATCTTCATAGAAATCATAAAAATTTACATACTGAACATTTGTAAAAATTGTGGAGTATAGATCTGCAAGAATTGGTTTTACCTTCTCATCGTACATATCCAATATCACATAATCTATTTTTGAATTCTCTAAACTTCTGACAATCTTTTGTCTAATTTCTTCCACAGATAGATTATCCAAATCAATAGAGAGACTGCACTTAACCATTGATTTAGAACTAGTTTCAACAGCATGCAAAAGTTCTTTTAATTCCTCCCCTCTTCCAATTATAATTGCTTGATATTTTTTTCCTGAGGATATGAGAGGAAAAATAAATATTCTCCAAGTAGAAAGAAGAAGAATTGAAACTACAGTGTAGATTACAAGAATTGTCTTTGGACTTACTTCAATAATATTTGAAATAGATGGAGTAAAGTAGAAGATCAAAGCTGCAATAAGCGCGTTAATTATTTGCGAGTTTAAAATTGTGAGCGCCGTCTTTCTCAAGATAACAGCATGCCTTGCATAGAGACCTGCAACATAGAAGATCACAAGTGAGTATAGGAATATAAAGGAGAATGGAACCAGGTGATTAGTCCACATACTCATATCAAGAGTGTTTCCCAATCGGAGATACAGTGCTAACCACAAAGATAGAAGGAGGACTATTACATCCCCTAACCCTATAATAAATGGTTCTTTTTTGTTTATCATAGTTTTATATAATCCTTAAAAAGTGAATCTTCCCTTTCTGTAATATCACCCCGCTTGGGCCAGCAGAAATTGTGTGACTTGCATCACTTATAACTTCTCCATCAATTTTAATTCCTCCCTGCTCTAGCAATCTTCTGACTTCCCCCTTAGAAGAAACAAGTTCGCTTTCAATTAGAACTGAAGAAATATTGTAATCCCCACTTGCTGGCTTAAATTCTGGAACGTCTGTTGGAATTTCTTTCTTTGTAAAAGTATTTACAAAATATGCGACCGCGGATTCTGCCTCCTCTTCTCCGTGATACATTCTCACTAATTCCCTTCCGAGATTTATTTTTATATCACGTGGATTTGTTCCATCTGCCAAATCTTTTTTGTATCCTTCAATTGTTTCAAGATCAACTCTTGTAAGCATTGTAAAATATTTAATGATCAATTCATCAGCAACAGTCATCAGCTTGCCAAACATATCGTTAGGAGTATCAAAAAGATTTATAGTGTTTCCATAACTTGAACTCATTTTCCTTCCGTCTAATCCTTCAATTAATGGATTCATAACAATGTTTTGTGGCTCTTGTCCATACAATCTTTGCAAATCTCTTCCAGCCAATATATTGAAGCGTTGATCAGTTCCACCAATTTCAACATCTGCGTTTATAACTACAGAATCATAACCCTGCATCAGAGGATACATTACTTCACGCAAAGAAACTCTTTTTCCTTCGGATAATCTTTTGGCAATATTATCGCGAGATATAAAATCATTTATAGAAAAAACATCAGCTTGCTTACCAATTTCTTTATATCCCAACTCACCAAGCCACTTACTATTGTAATGAATCTCAGCCTCTTTCATATCAATAATCTTTGAAGCTTGATCAATATATGTTTTTAGATTTTCTTTAACTGTTTCCTCTGAAAGCATAGGTCTTTCACTTTCCTTGTCAGATGTGTCACCGATAAGCCCAGTGAAGTCTCCAATTATCAAAACAATTTTATGTCCTAGGAGTTGGAAGTCTCTGAGCTTCAAGAGTGGAATAGAACGCCCAAGGTGAATATTTGGACTTGTTGGGTCAATACCAAGCTTGATTCTAAGTTTGTCACCATTCTTAATCTTTTTTTCAAGATCCTCTAAGGATATAATCTCATCCACCCCACGGGTTAAGAGTTCTTTTGTCTTGTCATTGTTATTCATTCTGTAAATATAGCATTAATTTATGGAATTGTTTAGCCACTTCTATATATGGACTTTTACTGAAATAATGGTACATTCTATGACGGAACGTTCAATCCTGAACGAGCCTGCAAGTCAACAAAACTTGTAGCAAGTACAAAATTACCCTGTCAGGTCCGCCTATATACAGAGGTAACAACTGAAAACAAAAGTAACAAATATGAAACTGCATCAAATCGCAAGTAGTATCACAGCCCGTCGTCCACGCGTGGAATTGTCAGAAGGTGAGTGGCTAGATTCAATCAATGCATTCGTTGACAAAATGAGTGAAGATGGGATCATGGACCGTATCCGCCTCACACCCATCTGTGATATTCCCATCATGTGGGACTCCTATGGTACATGTACCCTAAAGAACAGAATGGATCCTGAAAACAAGCTGATAGTCACCGGTAATTTTGGCGACGACAAAGCTGATCCTAAAGACAAGCCGTCGACCTCAGTTAATTTGCTCGACACAAGGATGCTGTTTCCAATACGTGAAGTAAAATATGCCATGCATAAAATTGACTCACGGGACGACAACTCAATGCATCAGCGTTTTTTTGGACTCAATCGTAAGTGTAAATGGTGCGTCATTTGCGTTCAAAGCGAACTTATCAACTGGGGAGATGAAAGGACTAGACGTTGGATTCCACGTCGTGTACACGTATCATCCTCAGTCTACAACAAACTTCGATACCCGCCGTTTTTTGCACAATCAGGAGCAACGGGACGAGAGTTTTTAAGTGGCATGCGTGATGCAATCAACAGTCGAGTAGAGGAGATGAGGGAAAGAGCTAGACTTCTCTCGGAATACACCAACCCTGTTGCTGAGATCCTACGCAACACCCAGTAACATTTAACCCACCTATTTGAGCGCGCCCGGTACACCACCGGACGCGTTCTTTCATTGATTTTTATAGATAAATTACCCCACCCAAACATCTCATTTAATTTTGATGTTTTTGCTCATACAACTCAATCGCTCTTCTAATCACCCTCTCACCAATATCTCCCCAATCAAAATAATCTTTATATTTATCTGGGTCAATTAACTTAATTTCTGTAATACCTTTTTCAGACGCGCCATCACCTCCATCTATAATAAATTCTCCCAACTTCCTAACCTCGCACATATATCTAAGTTGATAGTACGCAACTCCGCTAGCTACATCTGTAACCTTCTGATACCCAATTGGCTGGGAAGATAACACCTCCATATTTGACTCCTCTTGTATTTCTCTACTCAGAGTCTCCTCTAGAGTCTCGCCAACCTCAACACTTCCTCCAATTAGTCCCCAACCTCTTTTCATACCACCATAACCAATTACAATTTTATCTTCCACAAAACAAACACCATAAACCTGCTTACATCTATCGTGATTGAGTCCATCAAATGAATCTGCATCAAAATATTCCAATAAATATTCAACTCCCCTACTGTCTGTATAGTTTTGTGTAATACTAGGTTCTGTTTTTATTGTCATAGATTTCCTTTAGTTTAAGTGCTCTATTAATAATCAAATCACTCTTCACTCCCCAATCAAAATATTTTCTATAATCTTTTGGATCAATTTCTAAGACTTCAGTGACATCTCCAGCTGGGTCACTGACAAACGGACCGAATGGCTCAACAACGCAGAAATATCTAAGTTGATAATATGCAGCCTTTACACCACTGACATCTATAACTTTCTGATATCCAATTGGTTGGAAATGTAACACATTCATATTTGATTCTTCCTGAATCTCTCTAATTAAAGAATCATCTGGATTCTCACCACCATCAACTCCCCCACCAATCAAGGAATATTTTCCAGGGTGTTCAATATTATTTACAATAATTATCTTCTCATCACGAAAGGCTATTCCTAAAATCTGAGAGCATTCATTATGTAGTAAATGTGTAAATGAATCTGCCTCAAAATATTCAAATACATATTTATTACCATCCACCGCCAAGTAATCGCTTACATGTAATGGTTTTTTGTCCATGGTTTTGGTGTTAATTATAAATGGCTATTGTAGCATATTTTACAAATCTATCTATAAACGCCATATATACATTCTATTTACAAGCATCGTACCTGTATTTCCAGTATTCCTATTCCTAGGGTCTAAATATTTCTTCAATCTTTATAACCTCCCCTTTGTCATTTAGTGTAATCTTATATGGCAAATTGATGAATTTTTCCAAATCTGAATAAACTTTACTAGTATATTCCCTTCGCAATTCCTGAAGAAGTATTTCAGCTGTACCGTCTGCACTTTTGTCAAAGGCACTTGATTTATAAATTTTAGTTTCAGGCGAAAGGGTTAAAATTCTAAGTTTTGGATTTTGATTTCTAAAATAAACTACCCCATTTGGGAAACAACCATCATCTTCATCAATTTGCTTTTGTGTACATTTTTTGTCTTGAACAACAGCTTTTTTGGCTTCATCTCCACCAAGTAAGTCAAAGTAATCTAAAGTAATTTTATTTCCATCGATATTCTTAATGTAAGCCGTAACGGTGCTAGTAGAAGTTGACTTACTAATTTCATTTTTACCATCCAACTCCGATTCACTTAACACAGACGATGAAGCAATCAACGTCTCAGCTGAGATGGGTTTAATCGCAGAAGTCTCTGTATTTTTTGTATGAGGAATGAAATAATAAGCGCCAAAAATAACAAGAGCAACTAGTCCACAGACAACCTCAAAAGCTACTATACCCCAATCATAATCTTTAACTTTATATTTACTCATATTTAAATTTATAATTTCTCTAGTAATTATATTATCTATTTTTTACAACACCTTCTCCATTACCACAACATCTGCCCATGTACCATTACTCCTTTCAACATCCCCTTTGAGATTTTCAACAATTATATACCCATTCTTTTTTGAAAATTCTATAGTTTTTGTCTTTTCAGCCATTACATACAATCTAACTTTTTGAGCCCCTTCTGATATTGCCCACCTCTCTCTTACTTCGATAAGTTTGCGAGCAATCCCCCTATTTCTATATTCAGGCAAAACGCCCAACTTGTGAAGTACCGGAACACCTGGAATTTCTTCGTAAAAATTAATTCGTCCCATTGCAATATATTTCCCATCATCAACTGCAACAAAAGTCTTACCTCTTTTTTCCAGACTATCAATCCAATTTTCTCTTGTACGAGATTCAATTTCACTGTAATTATCAGCAAATGCATCTGGATCATTACTTAGAAGCGTGAGATATAAGTTTCTCAGTTCTTTCCAATTTTCCTTTTTGACTTCTTGAATTTGCATACGGTAAATTAGGATGTTTAACTTACTAAAACACTAGCGGAGAGGGGGGGATTCGAACCCCCGGTAGACTTTCGCCCACGCCACCTTTCCAAGGTGGTACATTAAACCGCTCTGCCACCTCTCCGTTACAATTACTGTATCATATTTTAAATATTTTTGCCCACAAACACACCCCTCTATTTATGCCACGGTGTTGTTCGCAGAAATAATCATCTCTGTCTCCGGTGGAATCGCTCCACTTTGCATTCTGAATGTCTCATCGTAGAAAATCTTTCCAGTTTCCTTAAAACCTAATCTTTTATAAAATTCAATTGCATTTCTATTATATGTGACAACCTTAACAAGGGTGTCTTTTGTGGAATCAAAGAAATGCAAGGCTTCCTCCCAGAACTTTTTTCCAACCCCCATTCCCTGATACTTTGGCAGAATATAAATTGATTTCAACTCATTCTTATCATTGTGTTTAATCAATTTACAGACTCCAACCACATGATCATTTTCTTTTGCTGTAAAATACACTGTATCGGCAGGTAAGTTTAAATATTTACTTCCATCAGATTTACCTATGTCCTTAAAAATAAAATCTATATCCTCTTTAGTTACGCCAAATTCCGTATTTATATAAGTAGCAAGCCATGTCTTATAATAGACTTCGCCAATCTCTTGAGCATCCTCAGGTATTGCTTTTTGTATACTTATATTTAAAATCATCTCTATATTGGATATTGATTAATTATTCTCAAAAACTCATCTTCTTTTTCTGAAGTTATCATACCAAAAAACTCTGTCATATTATTATCCAAACCGGTATCTGTTAAATAATGCTCTCTAGCATATCTTAAATGCTCTCTACTGAAAGATTGATCTGTTCTAAAATTATAATAGTTCTTAAGTTGAGACATTCTTTCTACAAGCTCATCAGGGTTCCTTAAGTATGAAGGTCTCTTTGCATCTGCTGGTATTTTATCAAAATCAAAACCTTTAGAAATATCACTAGAATTTACGTTAAAGGTTCTAACAACATGCCCTTTTTCATGTGATTCAATTATACTCTTCTGCCTAGAATTCAAGGGCTTACCACCACTTTCTGCATCGATAAAAACTATACCATTTTCTTTTACAGTACCTAATGCACCAGGACTTTGCATCACATCTAACGCTTTAACGTAAGTTGTATATCCAGATGCCTCCTTAATGGTATCATCATAATTCCTAATGGCGTCGTAATGATATTTCTTTGTATCATGCTCTTTGATAAAGTTAAATTTTGGAAGACCACTACCGTCATCATCTCCAGGTCTATCTTCTACACTATCATCATACGGCTTATCACTTCTTAAAACATCTGCCTTTGAAGCTATAAATTTCAATTTCATAGAAGGATCTTTCAATCTATCAAATAGCACGGTACTCCAATCTTCAGGATTAACGTCCCTGATTTCCGTCATACACTCATACGGATCAACCCCCATCTTTCTTTTAATCTTTACAACCTCTGCTTTGTCTTTAACTTTTCTATCGGCAATATCAACAAGATGATCAATTTCTTCATCGGTTAACTTCCTTTCAGCTGATGATTCTGAATTACTGATTCCCTCTGAATTATTTACCCCCTCAGAAGCAGATACATCTTCATGATCATCTGATGAACCGGCGTCAATGGCCTCTACGGCATTTACATCCCCCGTATCTTTTGTCTCATCTTTTGTTTGAAATTGTTTTTCATTCATCATATTAAATTACTCATGATTCAAGAGGGCCTTAATCCTCTCCTCCACTGGAGGGTGAGTCATAAACATTTTACTAATCCCGTTCATTGCCTTTGCGCCAAATGGATTTGAAATATACATATGTGCCATTGCATTATTTGCATGACTCATTGGAGCACTATACCCTGAGATTTTACGCAACGCTCCTGCTAGGCCTTCAGGATATCTTGTAATCAAAGCCCCTGTTGAATCTGCAAGGAATTCACGCTTTCTTGAAATAGCTAATTGAATTACCGTTGCAATGATGGGTGATAAAACTAAAAAGACAATTCCTATAATCATCAAGACCGTTCCAGCTTGATTATTTTCTCTATCCCTATTACCTCCAAAAATCATAGATCTTGTGACAATATCTGAAACAATAGCAACAAGCCCAACTAAGATAACAACAGCTGTTGCAAGCAGTGTGTCTCTGTTTCCAATGTGAGCCAATTCATGCGCAAGCACACCCTCTAATTCATTTTTCTCCAACCTCTCAAGAAGCCCAGTTGTAACAGCAACAGCGCCATGTTCCTTATTTCTCCCTGTAGCAAAGGCATTTGGTGCTGGGTCGTTAATTATAAAAAGACGAGGAGTTGGGAGACCAGCTGTGATTGAAAGATTTTCTAAGGATCTATGAATTTCTCTCTCTTCCGCATTTTGCATATTCACAGCTCTAGCTCCCGCCATGGAAAGCGCAATCTTATCTGAATACCAATAACTCAAAACATTCATGAACAAACTAAAAGCAAATGCAATATATAAAATATTTACATTACCAAAATACAAACTAGCAAAATATCCAACAGCAACCAACAACACCAAAAACACAGCCATTAAAAGCCATGTCTTTCCTATATTAGAACTTTTGTGGGTATATAAAGTCGCCATAATTATTTAGATCAATATTTAATATATCTATTTTATCTCAATAGAATCGCCAGCTAATTAGTTGCTTAATTAACAATCTTAAAACTTAACCTCAACAACGTTTTGTGCGGCATCATTGTCAGGTAGATCAAACAATTCCATCTTTTGTATGCTAAACATCTTAGCAACAATATTTGAAGGAACACTCTCTATTGCGATATTTAGATCACGAACATTTCCATTGTAAAATCTTCTTGATGCTTGAACTTTATTTTCTGTATCAGACAACTCTCTTTGTAATTCCAAAAAGTTTGTATTTGCCTTAAGGTCAGGGTAAGCCTCAGCTACTGCAAAAAGTGACTTCAAAGTATTTGTAAGCTCCCCTTCTGCCTTTGCCTTTGCTTCAAGAGTTCCGTTGTGACCATCCTTTCCAACAGCACCAACCCCCATCGCCTGAGCACGAGCATTAGAAACTTTCTCAAATGCAGTACTTTCATGTGTAGCGTATCCCTTAACTGTACTTACCAAGTTAGGGATAAGGTCATATCTTCTTTTAAGTTGAACCTCTATATCAGACCAAGCCTCTTTTGAATTATTACCAAGTCTAACAAATTTGTTATATACGGCAACAAAATAAAGGATTACTAAGACTAATACTATTAATATTATGTATGTTAAATTCATGTTTGTTTTTTATATTGATAAACGAAGTAAAACAGCCTTAGGTACCCCTTTTAGCCATATCGTTTATACCCCACTATTTTACCATGTCCGCATAAAAATACTACATTTCAGAAATTATCTTTAAATAGTCCTCCCTTGAGATTCCCAACACTCGTAAATTATTCAATATTATAAAAGCTGGCAAAGATGAATCTCTAGGGATAACCAAGGGTCTTTTAAGTCCATCTTTCCAATATATACGATGGTCACCCTTCTCTCTTTTAAATTCACAACCAATTCTAAAAAGGAATTTTTCAAATTCTCTCCAGTGAATTGATTGAATACGTGGCATAATCTAGGCTATTGCTGGAATTTTAATACCCATAAAATTTGATGAGACCACCTTTGGTGGAGACCATTTCTTTTGAACCTTCTTCCATCCAAATTCAGAAAGAACATCATCTACAGTTTTCGCTTCAACTATTTCCTCCAGGAAAATTGTAACCATTTCTATAAATCTAGCCTTAACCTCTTTCTCTGTTTTACCAGAAGTAGATAAATCCAATACTGGAGTATAAGCAACAAAGCGCTTATTTTGCTTGGTTATAAGAACAGGTAGAATAAAAGATAATTGATCCTTTTGCATATCAAAATATTATCATTTTTTAAGCCTTTTACAAGTCATTTTGGCCTATATTGACTCCATTTGTATATCTGCTATACTGTCTTCAACGATGGATATCCGCTCAACACTCTCTATTATACAAATTGTGCTAGCCGTTTTACTAACGGTCTTTATTCTGTTGCAACACTCAGAAGCTGGCGCAGGAGGTGCATTTGGCGGAAGCGATACTGTTTCAAGCTGGAGAACTAGACGTGGTTTTGAAAAATTCCTATTTACAGCAACAATTGTTCTTGTATTACTTTTTGTTGCTTCTGCAATTATTGCCCTACGCCTTGCGTAACACTCTAGACGCAAATAGTAGTATAGGTTTTTACATAATTTCAACCGTACAGCTCCAACAAAATCAGGATTACTCTATCCGGTTTTAATTTATAGGAAAATTCTAAAAATGCGAAAGCACAAATGAACGAAAAAACAAAAGAGTCAGTTCAAAATGACAATATAGATCAGAGTATCAACAAAAATACTCTAAACACCAAGGGGCAGATATTAAACATACTAAAATCTTTTAATATAACAGAAAAGATCATATTTTCTGTTGTCTTTGTAGTTTTCATATTAAGTGGGCTGACAATATTAAGTCAATTAAATAAGGCGTTCACAATTACACAACCGGTGCATGGTGGAACATACACAGAAGGGATAGTTGGATATGCCAGATTTATTAATCCCCTTTTGAGTTATACTGATGCAGATAAAGACCTGACATCACTTATATATGCAGGACTTCTTAAATCATCAACAGACGGTCAATTGATGCCAGAACTAGCAGAATCATATACTGTTTCTGAAGATGGCTTAATATACAATTTTAAATTAAAAGATAATTTAACTTTTCACGATGGAGTACCTCTAACAACAGATGATGTTGAATTTACAATTCAAAAGGCATTGGATGTTGAAATTAATAGTCCTAAGGCATTAAATTGGAATGGAGTTCAAATAGAGAAGATTAGTAAAACTGAAATTAAATTCACACTAAAGAAATCATATACTCCCTTTATTGAAAATTTAACAATAGGAATATTACCAAAACACATTTGGGCGAATATTCAGAATGAGGCATTTGATATAAGTGCATTCAACAGAGAACCAATTGGATCTGGAGTTTATAAAATCAAGTCATCTTTCAGAGACAGCTCTGGATTATATCAATCATATACACTTGAATCTTTCTCAAAGTACGCAAGAGGTGAAGCTTTCATTAAGAATCTTGTTATAAAGTTCTACAAGAATGAAACTGATGCAATAGATGCTTACAATGGCGGTTACATAGATGGTCTGGGTGGAATAACTCCAAACACAGCCACAAAAGCACACATCAAGAACATATCTGATGATAAAGCTCATGTTGTAAAATCTACACTACCAAGACTATTTGCTATATTTTTAAATCAGAACCAAGCACCAGTCCTGCTAAATAGAGAAGTAAGACTCGCTCTCAATACAGCAATAGATAAGAACGCTTTGATACAAGATGTATTTAACGGTTTTGCAACACCAGCAAATGGTCCAATTCCATATAATCAACAAACTGAATTGGAAAAAAGTGAAGATTCAAAGAAAAATAACTTAGACAATTCAACAAGTGAATCAAGAATTGAATCAGCTAAAAAGATATTAACTGATGCCGGATGGAGATTGGACGATGAAGGCACCATGATTAAAGAAACCAAGAAAGGTAAATCAATCAGCGCACAAAAACTAACATTTACATTATCAACATCAAATATCCCTGAACTTAAAAAAACCGCTGAAGAAATTCAAAAGACTTGGGCAAAGATTGGAGCCAAAGTTGAAATAGAAATATTTGACGGCGCAGATTTAAATCAAAAGATAATTAGACCTAGAAAATACAGCACCCTACTATTTGGAAATATTATAAACAGAGATCTTGATTTGTATCCATTCTGGCACTCATCGCAAAGGAATGATCCGGGTCTAAATACCGCCCTCTACGCAAATCTCAAGGTAGACAAATTACTAGATATAGCGAGAAGCAACATAGACAAAGACACAAGATTAGAAGCATACAAAAACATAGAAACAGAAATCAACAAAGACATTCCAGCAATATTCCTCTACTCTCCAGATTACATTTACTTAACATCAGATAGAGCCAAAAATATTAAGATAAATAATTTAAATTACCCATCAGAAAGATTTGCAAATATAAATGAATGGTATACCGATACAGAAAACATTTGGAAATTCTTAGTCAAACAATAATCGAAACAATTAGATAAAAACAATAAACATAAATAAAAAAATGAATTACAGAAAATCATACAACTCAAGACCGCAGATCGTTAAACCATTTCAACAAGTGATAAACGCGTCTACAAACAATAACATTAATGAAATGGAAAATAGAAATCAAACAAACAATAATCAAGACAATAGTTTTGATAAGGCAATAGAAAGAGCTGTGGGGACATCCTCATCAGCAAATTCACACACATCAAGTAATCAACAAGCTCTCCCAAGAACAAATCAGGCGAGACCACAACCTGTGGGAACACAACAACAAGCTCGTCCCCAACAAGGCGCACAAGGAGCTGGAATGCCACCAAGAGGTCCTAAAAGGAGAACTCAGATTAATAGACACAAGCGTGCTGATCCTACAAAAAGAACTGTTGCCAATGCTTCAGATGTTCAAAAGGCTCCAGAGAGTTTACATATCCCCTCTGTTGGAGAGAATATAAGAATTATACCACTAGGTGGAGTTGAAGAAATTGGAATGAACATGTCACTTGTCGAAATTGGAAACGACATTGTTATTATGGATGCTGGTTTCAAATTTAAAGATACTGATACACCAGGAATTGACTATATTCTACCAAACACAAAATATCTTGAAGAAAGAAAAGATAGAATTAGAGCAATCATTATTACTCACGGTCACTTGGATCACATTGGAGGCCTTCCTTTTATAATGGATAGAATTGGTAATCCCCCACTTTACACTAGAAACCTGACTTCATTAATGATTAAAAAGCGACAATCAGAATTTCCTCATCTTCCACCTATTGATTATAAGATAGTAGAAAGAGATAGAGAGTCTGTAAGACTTGGAGAAATGAGTGTGGAATTCTTTGGTGTTAATCACAGTATTCCAGATTCTATGGGTGTAATAATCAAAACTCCTTATGGAATGATTGTAAACCCAGGAGACTTTAAACTGGATCACAGAAATGAAGTGGTCACAAAAGAAGAGGAAAAGAATTATGATCTTTTCGATGGTAAAAATGTCCTACTTTTCATGGGTGAATCTACAAACATAGAAAATCCAGGCTTCTCTACTCCTGATCACATTGTTCATGAAAACTTGGAAGAGATAATCAGAGCAACAAAAGGTAGATTGATTATGGGAATGTTTGCATCACACTTCCACCGTATTGCACATGTTATTATGGCGTGTGAGAAATTTGGAAAGAAGTTGATTGTTGAAGGAAGAAGTATGAAGAACAATATCGATATTGCGATTCAAGCTGGTATGCTTAAAATTAATCCTGGAACAATAATCAGTGGTGCTGAAATTGAACAATATCCACCTGATAAAATTGTAGTGCTCGCAACGGGTGCTCAGGGAGATGAGTTTGCATTCTTAATGCGTGCTTCAACTAATAGTATTAAGAACTTTAGAATAACAGACAGAGATACAGTTGTTCTATCTTCATCCATTATTCCCGGAAATGAGAAAGCTGTTCAAAAGCTTAAGGATAATATTGCAAGATTAGGAGCTAGAATTGTTCACTACAGAACATCCGATGTTTATATTCACTCCACAGGACACGGAAACAGAGGTGAAATTGAGTGGCTACACAGAAAGCTTCGTCCAAAATTCTTTATACCAATTCACGGACATCACTATATGTTAAGACTGCATGCTGAACTTGCAGAGAATTTGGGAGTTCCTAGAGAAAACATAATAGTACCAGATGATGGAACTGTTATTGAAATTCAAAATGGAGGAGAAAAGATTGTAAAGCTTTCTACAAAAGCTCCAAACAACACAGTGATGGTTGATGGATTTACAATTGGAGATATTCAGGATGTTGTTATTCGCGATAGACAAATACTTTCTCAAGATGGAATCTTCGTTGTGATTGCCTTAATTAATGCTTCAACTGGAAAACTTAAGAAGTCTCCTGATATTATATCCCGTGGATCAGTTTATCTACGTGAATCACAAGAACTACTTAGAGAGACAAGATATTTGGTTAAGGGATGTATTGAGCAAATAACTCAAGGTGCTCACCCAATAAACATTGATTATGTTAAAGATGTTGTTTCTGAAGAGCTGGGTAAATTCCTATTCCAACAAACTGCTAAAAAGCCCATCATCATCCCGGTAATGATTTGCGTCTAATTAGCGTCCTAGTGGCGACGATATGAATGTATGTTAAAATACATACATGAATCCAATCGTAAATAAAATTAAGACACTTAATGTCTTGCTTGTAATTCTGGTATCCGTATTACTTCTATCCTTTCACACCTATTTAATTTATTTTATAAACTCCAGTTTTCTATCTGGTTTTCTACCGTCCACACAGATGGCGACAGTTTATATAGTTGGTGCCATTATAAACATAATAATGTTTCTCTTGGTTCCAAAATACTTGAGAAAGAGGGGTAATTTTAGACTGATTGTAATGTTAGCTACCATTGAGATGGCGGTATTGTTTGGTATAGCTTTTGTTTCCTGGACTCCTGCGGTACTTCTATTCTTTATAATACAACAAGGAATAAGCCCTATTATATTCTATTGTCTGGATATATTTCTTGAACAAAGTACTGAATCAAATTATGTGGGCAGCATAAGAGGTCTATATCTTACAATGTTTAATCTTGCACCAATTATTACACCTATTATAGTTGGACTGGTATTGGCAACAAGTGCAGAGTATTGGAAGATCTATCTGATGTCCGCTCTCTTTCTTATCCCCTTCCTGCTTATAATTCTATTAAATTTTAGAAAATTTAAAGATCCAGAATATCCTCAAATAGACATCAAAAAGACACTGCATCACTTTGCTAAGTCAAAGAATGTATATAATGTATTTATTGATCATTTCTTACTTAGCTTCTTTTATTGTTGGATGGTTATATATATGCCAATTTACCTTATTCAAAAAATTGGTTTCAACTGGGAAGAGGTTGGAGTAATACTGAGTATCGCACTTCTTCCATTTATTATCTTTCAAATTCCGATTGGAAAAATTGAAGATATTAAGCATGACGAGAGAATGGTTTTAATATTTGGTTTTTTAATCATGGCTTTTTCTGTTGCTCTAATCCCCTTTATCACAGAAAAGAGCATGGTATTATGGTCTGTAATATTATTTGTTTCAAGAATTGGAGCGAGCGTTGTTGAAGTATCAACTGAAACATATTTCTTTAAACATGTTAAATCAACAAACGCCGGTTATATTAGTCTTTTTAGAATGACAAGGAACATGTCTTTTTTGATTGTACCTATTCTTGCTGGTATCACAACATTTGCAATTGGAATGCAATATTCTTGGATAGTATTAGCATTAATAATGCTGGTGGGAGTTAGATATACTGCAAAGCTTACTTAAATTATACACTATTTATATACATTCAAGGTCCAACTTTAATAGACTACTTCCTACCTGCCTCCACCCTATTTCCCTCCAAAGAATCTCCACAACTTAATAATCGGCGTCAACTTCTTCTCTGTCTTCGGTTGTATTGCTTTCGGTTTCTCCACCCTAATCTCCAGAGTTAACTCACCAACATTAAGTACTCTTGTCCCCTCTTGTGTAGGAGCGTTAAGAGATAGTTTGATTGTATTATCCTTGTCCTTGGTTGGAGTTATATTGTTGTTATCAAATACAACAGAAGGTATAGTCTTGTTGTTGTTCTTAACATTAATATCAATCTTTGTATCGGGTGATACAGTTAATACTTGATATGTCTTTCCCTTCTTATCAATAGACAACTTGGTTCTTGTCTCTTCTCCGTTTATGGATGTGAAGATTAGGTTTGTTGGTTGTTTGGTCTTGTCTTTTGATAGATCAGTTAGTG
>CAIPFZ010000050.1 GCA_903864515.1 uncultured bacterium | reverse complement strand
TGGGGGATTTCCCCCACGCCCGCCAGTTATTCATCAGACCAAGACTGGTCAGTTGAAGTAAACACACCACACCCATGGAAAGATCATAACCACACCTGTTAGAATAGAGACTCCCGTGAACAGTCTATCTTCAACAGTCCACTTTCTTATGGACAACTCTCCTGCTGAGATAAAAGCTATGCTGTTAGCAATCAAAAAGCCAGTATTAACCAAAAAAGGACTGTCTAGTGGAGCAGTATAAGTCATAACAATGTAAGGTATACCAGCAATGGATGAGGCGATGACAGAAATTATCAAAGCCCATTTATCACCCTTGATTACCCACAAGATAAGACACAGAACAACCAAAGCGGCAGTGGTGCCGTCTAGTGTGGTCAATGTGGAGTATCTATGTTTGCAGGCCAATACAATGGTCATCACGGTTGCACCTATCGCATAAGTCCTTGGTACCGCTGGCGTTGCACCACCTTGTCTTTTGGTGGTGATGCAAGATATCCAAGTTAGTATTGTCCACAGGACAAAAGAGGTAAAGGATAAACCCTTACCATCTTCCATATACGCACATACTATCAAATAGGTGTAGCAGATTACAATCAAGCACAAAACATATGCGTCAATTTTCCTTTTCAAATTTCAATTTCCCTTCTTGTTTGTTGTTAGATATTTCAGAGCAGATCCAAAGGCGTATAAATTCTCAAGTTAGGAACCTCCATGGTACCCTTGGAACTACCTTGAAATTATTCAAACAAACTGCCTTTACAGGTATTTCTGTGTATGTTATAGCACAAAACACTAATTAGAACAAAATCTTTCCCTTTGGTGAATATAGGTCAACAGATTTTATAGTTTTATATTGAGTAAGTGTATCTTTCAAAACACTCATCAAATGTGAACTCTCACAACTACTAAGTCCGCCAATCGGAAGGCCTTCCGGTGTATTTTCACTTTCAAGCACAACCTTAGCAACACCATTTACAATACTGACAGATTTGTATTTACCATACTTTGACAATTCAGAGCTAAATAGAATCTTAAGCGAAGCGTCTGAGACAGCAGAAGTTTTTGGAACTTGATAAATAGTTTGCTTTGTCACGCCACAATCTCTAATCTTTGCTATTTCCTTATCTTGAACATACAAAACAAGAGACATTAATTCACCAGACGCTGAAGGTACCTCATCCTTAGTTACAATAGTAGAATTAGCTTGATCTAAAATCAAAGGTAATTCATAAGTATCAGGATTAGGCATACCTGATGCGTTCTCCTCTGTAAAAACGACTTTCAATTGTGTACCACTTGCAAGACCTATTCCTTCATTATTTAAATTTAAGCTGACATTAAATATGCTACTTACGGACATCCAATCATCAACCATAACAGGTTTTGATTCACCAAGTTTTTTCCACTCACCACCCGCATCTTTAAAATATGTCTGAGCAACTCCAGCTTGACCCTCAAACATCTGCCAAAAACACTTACTTTGTTTAGCACTTGAATTATCAATTGTGCCTCTAATTTTTAAAGGAAATTTAACTTTAGAATCTGGCGAATGTGAATTTACAGTCAAACCACAATCGCCACTCTTAACTAAAATCACACCTCCGTTACCTGTTACAAATTCATCCAAAAATACTGAATTAGTCCTAATATAAACATAGCCACCAATAAATATTATCAGGAGTGCAATAATTTCAAGTAATAAAATTAATACTCCGCCGCCTTGATGTTTTTTCATGATGTATCTATTATACAACAAATATAAATATTTTGCCCCGGCCGTGTATCACGGCCGGGGCACACTACAAGGAACAACCTTGCACAAAACTCACTTTTTGAATTTGCCAAAATACTTTCTTCTTCTGGCAAAAAAACCATTCA
>CAIPFZ010000049.1 GCA_903864515.1 uncultured bacterium | reverse complement strand
GTAAAGTTTCTCTATCGATCAAAGCACTTAAGCCAAATCCATGGAAGGATGCTGAGAAGAAATACAAGAGAGATGATATCGTTACTGGAGTTGTAATTAAGTACAACAAGCACGGAGCTCTTGCAAGTATCGAGGAAGGAATCGCCGGCCTAGTTCACGTTTCAGAATTTGGAAGTGAAGTTAAGCTAAAGGAGAGCCTTGAACTTGGTAAAAGTTATACTTTTAAGATAAGTCTATTTGATGCTAAGGAGCAAAAGATGGCACTTTCTTTTGTTGACAAAAACAAGAAATAGGATTAAAAGTAAAGGGTGCAGGCATAATTTATTTATTTTGTACTGCCAATGTTGGAGCCAAACTGCTGTTTGATTCCAACGCTGGCTGTACAACTTATGTGAAGCGCGCCGACGATGCACAACACCAAAACCCGCATGAAAGTGCGGGTTTTGGTGTTTCTTACCACTCAGAGACAGACGAGCCGACCAATATATTACAGAACTCACAGCTATTGACATTATCATTATATGTGATACTATTATGTAGTTATAGTTCCTTTACATCCCCACCGATTGCCTTAATGTTTTTTGACTTGAAAACCCTTTAAGTTGTAGTTTGATTGCATATGTTTCTGTATTCAAGAAATACAAAGACATGTGCAATCAATCCTGCATTTTAGGAATGGTTGCCTGACAAACAGAAAAGCAAACAACAGAAAAGCATGAAAACACTACTCGGTTCAATAGTTGCGTTAATCTTCCTTGCCATTGGCCTCTGGGCACACATGGAGTACAAGGAGGATAAGATCATCCGCGAGCAACTGAAATTCGTCAGCTGGGAAAGGGCTGACTTGTACCACCAGCTGATGGTGGACAAGATAGGCATCCTGAAGACGCTCTCCAAGGAGGCAGAGAAAGAGTACGGAAAGCTCTCTGAGCTTCACACCGTAGAGCTGGAGTATCTACCGGAGGTAATTGAATACCGATGGAGGAAACACCAAGACGAGGTATCGTTCCGTCGGGACGAGGCCTACAAGAGTCTCACCCAATCGGTGGAGACAGCCATCAAGCAAATCCTCTTTACGAAGGAGTTGCTCAGGTGGGACCAGGTCAGCGAGGATTACCCAACATTCAGTGACATAATCCGGGACAAGACAAGCTTTCAGATGGAAGAGGCGCACGACGCTTCTTTTGTCCGACTTGAAGAAATCTTGTCCCCACTTTGGGACAGGGAGCGGGAAATCATCAATTTGAGTTGGGAGAAGATCCCCCTTCACAAGAGGGAGAACTACAAAGCCCGGCAAGAAATGATGGAGGGAAACAAATAACCTTCCACTGCCCCACCCTATCAACACCACCCTAAATATGGGTGGCAACAAAACAAAATCCGTCTCGTCCCTCCGGGGGCGTGGCGGTGTTTTTTTTATTAAACTTAATCACAACAGATTGATCAGACTCAATCTAAAATAGAACAATTTTCTCTTTGAGAACTTCTATACCGTCATAAAAATATGCTTCTACACCTAACTCCTTAGAACTATCTATGTTCTTTTGTCCATCGCAGAAAAACATTATTTCTTCAGGATTAAGACCAAGTTTTTCAAAAACATAACTCCAATATTCTTTTTGCCATTTATCATATCCGATATCACAAGTACAAAATATTCCATCGAACTTATCTTTTAAACCAACAGTTTCTAATAGATATTCTTTTCTGTATTTTTCTTGTCGAGTAGCTATGTAACACTTAATTCCTTTAAATCTTAAGTTGCTGATTATTTTTAGAACATCTTCATCTGTCTTACTCTCCCCTTCAAACCAATATTTTAAAAAATCATCAACTGAACCTTTGTATCCCCATTTAACTAAATATGGTTGAATTTTTTCTTTTAGATCTGCTCTGCCAAATGAACACTCCCTAAAATCATTAGTAAAGAATTCTGACACTAATTCATAGGGTATATCAAATTCCTCGGAAATACGTTGGCTAAATAATTTGGCCTGACCAACTATCACGAGACCATCAAGATCAAAAAGTATTGCTTTTGTCATTTTGGAAGTATATCAAATAATGTTATTTATATCGAGGTAAATGATTATAGTTTATTAACAAAAAATAAGTAAATGAAAACGCCATGCAGGCCGGCGGTTTCTAAGGAATAATACAATTATATACAGACAGTGATTTTTGTCAGCAAAATTAATAGCACACCCTACCCAACCGCAACACTATTTGCTCCAAAATATTTAGAGAAACCATTTCTAAGCCACAGCGGCGCACCAACAAAAAGTTTAGCTGGATCAATTTCCCTATTTGCTGATACAAAATCAAATTTATCACCTAATTTAATACTTAAAACTCTCTTCAAATATTTTTCTGAATCTGGCATCAAAACCAGGGCCGAACAGAACTCATCCTCTAAACCATATTTTCTTGCAATGTAGGCATAAGTAGTCATTTTAACAAATAGATCTTCAGCTTTTGCTATTATAATCCTAGTTTCATCTCGTACTATATCTAAAAATAAATTTTTAATCTTATTTTCTGGTCCCGGTAATATCGCGGAACTGTACTCTGCGATGTATTCATTTAACCCCATGATTAAATCTCTTATATAAAAAGCAATTGCATCAGGGTAGCCAAGTACAATATTTTTAGCATCAGCAGAAATTTCTCCATTCAGTTTATTAATCGCTGTTCTTATATAGCTCCTAACTATATCTTCAGCTTTTTTGTTTTCACCTTTCTCATGCAAATTATTAAATTCCATACCTTTATTACGTAAATCATTTATGAAAAATTTTCCATATACAATATTATGAATATCAAAACCTTCTATATCTTCTGTAATTCCAATTAAGCTATGCCCTTTTTCATGTCTCTCAACCCCTCTCAGATCATCTTCAGTCATCCCTTCATCTATTGCTAAAAGCACAATAGGAGTAGATGGGAAATTAACACCAGAAACTTTTGGAGCTTTATTTTCTTCCCCTGGTTTTACTTCTCTCTTTTTTAGGTTCTTACTAATATAAATTCTATCAAAATCCTCCCTATCTAATTTGAAAACAATATCGTATGGATCTATTTTTATAAAATCAAAGATATTTTCTCCCGCAGAAGCTTTATTCTTCAAAAAGTCTATTAGCCGTTGTATGTTTTCATTAATTACAATAGGAGATTCTGAATCATAACCATATTTATATTCAAAATTAAAAGACCCTAATATTCTACAGAATTCCAAACCAGATTGCATCTTATCCGATTGATCAGGGAGTTCTCTCATCGGTTCTATTTTAGTTTTTTTCAACAACACTCCAGCAATAAAAGCTTGAAAATGATGTACAAATTCAAAATCTGGATTATTCAATCTATTTCTAAGTTTTTCACTTAGTTTTGCTCGTTTAGATAATAGGATATCAATAAGACCATCCGAAAAAGCCTTACCAGTTATTCTTTCCCTGGCAATCTCAGATGTGATAGCGATATTTATTTCCTGAATCTCCCTCACTTTTTTCTCAAATTCCGCACGTAAATTATGTGAATTAGAAACCACTTTTTCTAAATCATTAGACAACTGGGTTAATTTATATTTAAATTCAGGCAACGGTAAATCAGCAACCTCAGGACTCTCAATTTGCCTCCATAAATTAGTCACAAAATCTATCTTCTTTTCAAAAGACTCCCGGAGTTCCACTGTCTCTTTAGCGTAATCCCTAGTCTTAACCGAAACTGGTAAAGTGTCACCCCTGCGATCCCTAAAAGAAGAATCCTCATCAACCCCCTCCGCTTTTCCACCCTCCACCACCACAGAATCTACTTCTTCAATGGCATCAGCGGGCTTTCCATAATATTGTTCTGCAGGATATCCTTTTCTCATCTTAATTAATTTGTATTTAAAATATTCATCGCTTTAAATCTATCCTCAGTGACCGTCACATACAATCCTTCAACCACTCTCTTTGCAATCTTTTTTAACTCCTTCATTTCATCGTCCTTGAACTTTCCTAGAATAAACTTCACCACCTTATCTTCCCCTTTTGGTTTTTTAATCTTTCCAGTTGGAGTTGTTGGAGAAACGCCAACCTTTACTCTTATAAATGCCTCAGTTTTAATTGCTCTTTTAATTGATTCCAATCCTCTATGCCCTCCCATTCCTCTATTGAAGACCATTTTCACAGTTCCGAATGGTAAATCCAAATCATCCTGAATCACAATCAATTTCTCTGCCTTCTTTTCGCTTGTAATTAAATCAGCAAGGGATTTACCACTTTTATTCATAAAAGTTTCAGGTAAAATCACAACAACTTTTTCCTCCACCTTACTCTTCCCTTTTCCAAATTCAATCTCACCCTTAGAAACCAATCCTAAGAACTTCTTATCATAAGAAAAATCTGGTAATTCATATTGTTTTGCAAATGCAGTAGCTATGAATCTGCCAACGTTATGTCTTGTCGATTCATATTCTTCCCCTGGATTTCCTAATCCTACAATTATATACATGAAAATATTATATCATTTAATAACATTATGGTATAATCTCACACATATTATGAATTCACACAATGACAAGATGAAGGATAAGGAGTATGACGAAGAATTTTTAAATACAATTAAAGACACAGAGGCTCACGTAAGAGGTCATAAGAATAAAAAGGAAGAAGGTTTTTGGAGATTCACCGTTATAACACTATTAATCTTCCTAGGTATTAGATTCTTTATTGCAGAACCTTTTTTGGTAGACGGAGCATCCATGGATCCAAGTTTCTCAACAAATGATTATTTAATTGTCGATGAATTAACATACAGACTCCAATCTCCAAAGAGAGGTGACGTTGTAGTTCTTCGCCCTCCATTTGAAACTAGTAAATATTTTATAAAAAGAATTGTAGGTCTTCCTGGTGAGAGAATTGTTGTTGCGGCAAAGCAAACATACATATATAACAATGAACACCCAGAAGGACTACTACTGGATGAACCTTATGTAAAATTTAACAGTGACAAAGTAACAGATAAAACCCTTGGGGATACAGAATATTTTGTCATGGGAGACAATCGTGAGGTCAGCTTTGATTCAAGAAGCTGGGGAGCGCTTCCAAGAGAAGACATTACAGGTAGAGCTCTTCTCCGATTATACCCTTTTCCCAAATTGGGTCTTTTTCCAGGGGGACTTGAGGAATTTAGCAAAAAGCAGTAAGGTATAGGTAACAATGCCTAAAAACAACAAAAATAAACATATGTCAAAAACAAGTGTTCATAGCAATTCATCTAAAAAAGAGAATAATAAGCCTACAAATAAGGCTCTAAAGGAAAAACAACCTATTAAAAACCAAACCTTCAATAAGAAGGCAAAACCTTTGATTGAAGAAAAACCTGACCCAATAGATGCGGTTCATAAGATTGCAGAAGCCTCAGCTAGACACTATGGCTTTGTTCCCTTTGCAGGATTAAGTGTCCAAAAGGAGGATATTGTTAAGGCAAAAGGATTTAAAATTGGAACAAAGAGAATCAACAAAGATGAAATTATCAACTCTTTAAGATTTGAGAATTTTCTTGAGGAATATGTCTCTGTAACCAGAGCTTATGTTAACAAAGAGATGTCTGACTTGGTCCAACCTCCAATGATTTGCCATAGTGGCCCCCTTCACGGAAACAGTCATTTCAATAAAGATAAAAATAAGGACCACATCTTCTCAATGCACATTCTTGGCAATGCAAAAAGTATTGCTGATGCAATGATCATTGAAACAGCATATGTAATTTTAAAAGACCATGTTGATAAAGGTGAACTTTTAATTGAAATAAACTCTTTGGGAGATAAAGATTGTTTTACAAAATTTGCAAAGGAATATAGTTTATATTTTAAGAAAAATATTAGCGAACTTGCAACCCCATGTAGACACGCGTTCAAGAAGGATTTGATGAGCACTGTCTCATGTGATCACGATGAATGTCTGGCAATTCAAGATGCAGCGCCAAAACCAATAAGTTACCTAACAGAAGAATATAGAGAGCATTTTAGAGAGGTGTTGGAGTATATTGAATCATTAAATCTGCCATACATAATCAATCACAGCCTAATCGGAAGTGGACTTTACGCTGGTGGAACTGTTTTCCAAATCACAGCCTTTACAATCAAAGGAAGACAAGACAAAAAGGAAATACTAGCAATTGGTGAGCGTTACAATTCTGTATCCAAAAAAGCTTGGGGCAAGAAGGATGTGCCTGCAATTGGTGCACACCTTATGATTGAGGCAGATCCAGCGAGAAAGGTGCCTAAAGTCATTGCTGTTGAGGATATTAAATTCTACTTCATTCATCTTGGATACGATGCAAAGCTTAAATCCCTTTCAATCATGGAAATGTTACGCGTAGCCAAAATACCAGTTCACCAAGCTCTTTCAAGAGATAAGATTACTAGCCAAATTGCAGCTGCAGAGAAACTCGCTGTTCCCTACATTTTAATACTGGGACAAAAGGAAGCTATTGAGAACTCAGTCACAGTAAGACATATGAATACTAGGGTTCAAGAAACTGTAAGGGTCCAAGACCTTATTGATTACCTACAAAAGTTGCTATAATTGTCTGCTTATGTTAAATTAATGCTCATATGACAAATGTTTCAGTTGATAAACACGCAAATGAAAGTGGATCATCAGTTCTACGTCGCTTTACAAAGCGCGTTCAAGAATCTGGTGTTTTAAACAAGGTTAGATCTATTAGATATTCTGGTAGAGCTCTTTCAGCCTACAAGGTAAAGAAATCTACACTAGAGAGACTTCGCCGCCGTACAGAAATAGACAAACTAGCAAAACTAGGTAAATTGCCTGTTTCAAAGAAAAAGAGATAATCTAACTGGGGATGATTAGTGGGTCTAAAATAGACCTCAAAATAATCTACCCACCAAAAATATGAAAGTTATTTTCGATAAAGATAATTTCATGATTTCCTCAACGCAAAAAAGCACACCCAAATTTGATTGGGTGCTTTTTGATAAAATAAAAAACAAAGTCATGGGTCAGAACTATGAGTTAAGCCTAACTTTCATTGGACGAGAAAGAATGAGAACTTTAAACAGAACCCACAGAGAAAAAGATTACACTACTGACATATTAAGTTTTCCACTTGATGATTTAAAAGAAAAAAGTCAGATGGGTGAGATTTTCATTAACATTGATAAAGCAAATCAAAAATCAAAAGACTTTGACAGAACCCCAAAAAACTATTTGATATTTTTATTTATTCACGGACTATTTCATCTTAAGGGATATGATCATGGTGACAGAATGGAGAAGAAGGAGATGGAGGTGAGGAAAATTTTTGGTATATAATTAAAACTTGATAAAATTACACTAAAAATGTAATTTTCAATCCATTTTAGTACTTTATACACAGTATTTATGACAAATGGCTATTTTACTATACGATTTTTAGTGTATAATAAAATACATATATGGCAAAAGGTCGCAATCTAGCAGTTGGAATAGACGTAGGAACACATCAAATTAAAGTTTTGGTGACAGAGCTTGAGTCTCCTGAATTTCAATCGGAAAAAGATTCTTCTAGAGGTGCACCGCTTCAGCCAAGAATACTTGCATCAGCCGTTGTCGAGACCAAGGGAATGAGACATGGATATGTCACAAATGTAACTGAATTATCTAAGTGCATTAGGACCGCCGTCAATATCGCAGAAAAGAATTCTGGTATTCCTATTAAGAAAGCATATGTTTCAATTGGAGGAGTTGGACTTGGTGCTATTGTTGCTGTTGGATCTGCAGTTACAACAAAAGCAGATTCTGAAATTACAGATTTGGACGTGAAGCGAGTAATTGAGGAAAGTGAAAAAGAATTACCAAGTACTTATATTTTAAATAGAAAGATAATTCACTCAATTCCACTTGAGTACAAGGTTGACGGTAGAAAGGTTCTGGGACGTCCTCAAGGATTAAAGGGTGTGAAATTGGAAGCGAGAGTTCTCTATATCACATGTCTCGCCCATCACTTCACAGACTTACTGAATGCTTTTGATGAAGCAAATGTTGAAATGAGAGATATTGTTGCAGCACCAATTGCAGCAAGTCTTGTATCCTTAACAAAGACTCAAAAAATTGCAGGTTGTATTCTTTTAAATATTGGATCAGAAACAAGTTCCATAATTGTATATGAAAATAATATTCCAGTTTCCATGGAAGTTTTTCCAGTTGGCTCAAATGATATAACAAATGATATTGCATTAGGTCTCAAGGTTTCAATAGAAGAAGCAGATCAAATTAAAATGTCAGTTTCTAGCGATACAAACACAGCCGTCTCCGCAAGCTCTTCCCTACCATCTTTCTCAAGAAAGAAACTGGATGAAATAGTTATCGCCAGACTTTCTGATATTTTTGATTTAATAGAAGGTCATCTTAAAAAAATAGATAGAAACGGATTATTGCCTGCTGGAATTATTTTAACAGGAGGAGGAAGTGGTTTGATGAATATTGAAGAATTAGCAAGAGAAGCACTACGCCTCCCATCAAAACGCCACACATTAAAACTTGAGGGAAATCTAAAGGGTATTGCTAGAGAATTTGAATGGGCGGTTGCATATGGATCAACAATTCTTGCCTTCTCTTCACCAGACGATAGAAGTGGAATTAATTTGGATGGACTAAGTGCAGTGGGTATATTTAAAAAGCTAAAGAAATTGATTGGTGGGTGGATTAAGCAGTTTTTGCCTTAGCTTTCCCAACCAACCTCTCTATTCCAAACTAATCATTTTGAACTAATTTCGATTGCAATGTGCATTTTTTGCACATTTCTTTTACTTATAACAATAAACCCCAAGCACGGTTGCCTGGGGTAAAAGTTTGAATCCATCCGTCAAACTTTTAAAAACGGGTAAAGTGATGATCATGCTCCACCAGAGCTAGGGACGCAATAGTCTATTATCATGGGCCCTTGAGCTCCATCAATTTTTGCCTCTGCATCTTGCTTTCTCTCGTTAACATACTCTTTGTCGCTAATGAAAGGCGTCATCTTGCTGATCTCGTCAACGAATGATTCACGAGATGAGAAGACAAATGCCTCGGTGAGTCGTTCTTCTGGGCCAAACTTACGTTCTTCCCGAACATGTTGAACGGCTTCATCTACGTTATTCGCAACAACGTAGTATTGTCTTCCGCTAAAGTTTACTCCGAAACAGTACATAGTTTTTATGATGGTTGTGAATGCTATAAGACTTGGCTGGCATAGCTTCGTCACAGCAGAGAAAGGCCTTAAATAGCCCCTTTCTGCTGTGACGAAATAATATTTATTTAAGGAACTTTATACTAATTATTATACTACACAATATGGCACTATGTCAATATATAAAACGCCACACCCAACCCTAGAACAACAAAAGTCAATATTGCCTTGATTTTCTGTAAATGGTAGTATAGAGCCCAAGTAAACGTTAATCATAATAGAAATAACAGAAATAAATATGCCACAGGTAAAAACAGACGTAGAGACATTTGCAAGAATAAAAGTTGTGGGAGTTGGAGGTTCAGGTAAAAATGCAATCAACCACATGATCAACTCCAAAGTTAAGGGGGTTGATTTTCTTGCAATAAATACTGACGCGCAAGATCTACATCACTCAATGGCAAAGAGAAAGATTCACATCGGTAAAAATCTTACTAAAGGATTAGGAGCTGGAATGAATCCAGAAGTTGGACGTCAAGCAGCAGAAGAAACAAAAGAAGAAATTCAAGAAGCTCTTAAAAATTCTGACATGGTTTTTGTTGCTGGAGGACTAGGCGGTGGAACAGGTTCAGGTGCATCCCCTATCGTTGCAAAAATTTCCAAAGAAATGGGAGCTCTAACTGTTGGAGTTGTTACAAAACCTTTTTCATTTGAAGGACAACAACGTATGCGTCTTGCAGAGCATGCACTTGAAGAATTAGTAAAGCAGTTGATGCACTAGTTGTAATTCCAAATGACAAACTCCTAGCTGCAGTAACAAAGGACACTACAGCAAAGAATGCATTTGCAATGTGTGATGAGGTTCTAAAGCAAGCGGTTGAAGGAATTTCTGAACTTATCACAACCCCAGGAACAGTTGGAAATATTGACTTTGCAGACATCAGAGCTGTTCTTGAGAACGCAGGACCAGCCCTTATGGGTATTGGTTCAGCTTCTGGTGAGAAACGCGCAGAGGAGGCAGCCAAAGCTGCAATCAGTTCCCCCCTACTTGATGTATCAATTCATGGTGCAAAAGGTGTACTATTCTCTATTGCAGGAAATGATGATTTAACTATGTGGGAAATTCAAGAAGCTGCAAAGCTTATTACAGACTCAGTAGATCCTGATGCAAAGATTATCTTTGGAACAGTTAAGGATGAAAGACTAAAGAAAAATGAATTAAAGATTACTGTTATTGCTGCAAACTTCCCTGACAATAGCGCAATCAGAAAAACTATTTTTGACAGCATGTCATCAAGACAATCTGCGCCAGCTTTTGGAACAAAAGAAACAGTAGAGCGAGTAGAAAGACCTGTGTCTACAAATGTAGAAATAAACACAGCTCCACAAGTTGTTGAAGTACCAGTTCAAATAAAATCTGAAGAGCATAAGGGAAAAATTCACAATTCAATTCATACACCCTCAACTAACACAGCAAACAGTACCCCAAAAACAATTGAGGAAGTTAAGGAGGATGAGAATCCAAACGCCCCACTTCAAGGTGTTCAAGATGACGACGATGAATGGAACTCAATTCCTGCTTTTCTAAGAAGAGCAAAGAAATAAAAAAACGACCAAACAAGAAACCCCAACTAAGAGGATCCTTGGTTGGGGTTTTTAATTTGGATTTTAATTAACATCTCCAAGATATTATCTCGCAAGCCCTCTGGGGTATACGATACAACGTCTTGTAATATCAATTCTGGTGACATTATAGCCTGGAATAAAATTGCACCGAACAGGATACATTTCCACTCCAAAATGTCCGACAAGAATCAAGTTAGATTCGTAGATACGAGCAATCTCTGACCCTCCGTGAATACATGGAGCATCAACAAGGATAGCGTAGTACAAAGCGGTAATGGGATGATCATCATATGAACCCTTGATAGGTTGATAAGATGTAGAAAAGACACAAAATCCATTCTCGTTTAGCAGATCACGAACCAAACCATAACTTGAATGTCCAGCTGACAAGTCAACAAAGGTTCTCATACATCGCCAACTATACGCCATTTTAATTGTTTGTAAATAGTAGGGCCCTACATAAATTTGATATAATAATTTTATGAAAACATATGACCTTTTAATCATTGGCGGAGGCCCCGCTGGAGTTGCAGCGGGTGTTTATGCTTCTCGTAAAAAATTACAAACCATCTTGGTTACAGAAGACTTTGGAGGACAGAGTATTGTTAGTGACGGAATTGAGAATTGGATTGGAACTGTAAAAATATCAGGTATTGATTTAGCAAAATCATTAGAAAGTCACTTAAGAGCTTACGCGGGAGACGTGGTTGAGATTAAAACAGGTAATAGAATAATTTCAATTGAGAAGCATACGGATTACACAGAGACAAATGCCCTATTTATCTCAAAGATGAAAAACACTTCAGGAGATGAGACAGTTGAAGTGGTCTCTAAAGCGGTTTTAATAACAACAGGTAGTGCACATAGAAAACTTGGAGCTACTGGCGCTGATATTTTTGAACACAAAGGATTAACATACTGCGCAACCTGTGACGGACCTATGTTTGGAGGTACAGATGTTGTGGTAATCGGTGGAGGAAATGCAGCACTTGAATCAGTTGCGCAACTATCTGCGTATTGCAAAAGTGTAACAATATTAAATAGAAGTAAGACATTTAGAGCAGATCCAATAACAGTAGAAAAGGTCTTATCAAAGCCAAATGTTAATCTAATAACACCAGCAGAAGTAACGGAAGTTAAGGGAGAGAAGTTTGTTAATGGATTATCATATAAAAATACAGAAACTGGAGAAATACATGAGCTGGCAACAAACGGAATTTTTGTTGAAATTGGAATGATACCCGCAACTGGTTTTGTGAAAGACATTGTTAAGCTTAATGAATATAATAAAGTTGTAGTTGATCCAATGACACAAAGAACAGAAACATCCGGTATTTGGGCCGCTGGTGACTGTACAGACGGTTTATATCATCAAAACAATATAGCTGTGGGAGATGCAGTTAAAGCGCTTGAGGACATATATATGAGCTTAAGCAGGAGGTAGAAATAATTCAGAAACATAAAGATATACAAAATAAAATCACCTATATAGGTGATTTTATTTTTAAAATTCATTTAAATAATGTGGGCGATACAGGGCTCGAACCTGTGACCTCAGACACGTCAAGTCTGCGCTCTAGCCAACTGAGCTAATCGCCCTTATTTATCTAAACACCCCCTTTACACTTCCCCGCTGTTGCTTATCAGCTATTAATACAATATCATATAAGGCATGAGTGAATCAACCATAGACAGTGCTCAATCTAAAGCACAAGAACAAGTGATAAATTTTGAAGTAGGACAAAAATATACAACATCGGAGGGGTGTGAATATGTTGTAGACTTTATAGCTAGAGAATCTGGTAATATTGAAGACCTTTTTGCTGTCTATCATGATACTGAATCAATACAAGAAGGACAAACAGAGAAATATTATTTAAAGAAAACTTCTGAAATTAAATGTGCAGATGATTTTGAAGTGGGAGCGCCATCTTCATCGTCCAATGAAGATACACAAGAAGGAGATGAGAGCGTGGATGTATCTATCGGACAGACATATCAACATTTTAAAACAAAAGATTTTTATGTGATAAAAGCCATAGCAAATGATCCTGAAAATCCAAAAATTAAATTTGTTATTTACGAAGGACAATATGACTCCCCTGATTTTGGCCATAATCCAATTTGGGTCAGAGAGTATGAAGACTTTACAGGGATGAAGGTTTTTGGAGAAAATGAATTAGATAAAGATGGACAAAAAAGAGAGCCCGTTAAGAGATTTGAATTGATAAAATAAATAATTAATGAGAATGTCCGTGTCCAACATGTTCAAGGGCGTGCTTTTCTTCCTCAATTATTGATTGATCAATCTTTTTATTATTTTTCCTTGTAAGCACCCACATTGAAACCATTGTTGTAATTGGAGTCGCGATGACTAATCCAATACTACCAACCATGGTCCTAACAATTTCTGTAGAAAATATTTCCCTATTCATCACAATCCAAATGCTATCTGTTGAAGCTTGCGTAAAGAGAAGAAGTAATGGTAGAGAAACTCCAACGTAGGCAATTGCAAGTGTATTAACTAGAGCACCAATGTGTTCCCTACCAATTCTGATTGCTCTTTTATATATTATCTTTTTCTCAACATGAGGAGCTATTCGAATAAGTTCTTCAACCGATATTGCCTGACCTATAGCAATATCATATAACACCCCAAGAAGTCCTATCATAATTCCCCCCAAAAGAAGTGCAACAACATCAATACTACCTCTTGAATTTAAATTAAGATACAAAACCTCTTCAGTATTAAAACCACTTAATCTAGTAAACGACACAGCCCAAAATGCAAGAAGTCCCGTTATTGATACAGTGACAATCATACCAAGAACCGCAGATGATGTTGTCTTATTGAAGCCGTGAGTTATATATGATCCAACAATAATTATAAGCGATGATACTCCGATGGTTATAAGGAGCGGTGAAATACCGTTTAATATCCCTGGCAGCAGGACATAGACTATAAGTAGCAAACTACCGACTAGACTTAATATTCCTCGCACGCCTTGTATTCCTCCAAAAAATAATACCGCAAGCAAAAATAATACAACAAGTACCATAAGCTGTGGTATTCTGTATGGATCTTCCACTGAGTAATAATCTACTCCATCAAGATCGCTTTTTGTGTGCATTAAATAGAATATCTCTCCCCTTTTTAATTCCAAATAATCATTATCAACAGTGACCTCCTTGTTCTTTTCTAATCCTTCAAGTATTTTAACCTTTATTTTTTGATTATTATGCGGTGTATCTGTCCCTGGAATCATTTTCACTTCTGATTTTAGAATTTCCAAGACCTCTGCCTTAACAACCGTCTGCTTATCAATTACAATCTCGCTACTATTTTGAGCATGAACCATCGGAACCCCAGCTGTTGGAAAAAATAAAAACAGGGAGGATAAAAGGAGGACTTTTATTACTAAGGTTTTTTTCATGATAATATTTTAACCTTTATTGCAAGCCTTGCATACTCCAAAAAATTCCAGAGAATGATCCAATATTAATTTAAATTTTGAAGAATTCATTAATGCCATTTTACTCAATCTATCTATTTCACAGACATCAACATCCTCGATATCTCCACATTGCTTACAAACCAAATGATGATGGTGGTGATGACCTTCATTCATTTCAAAATATACAGAATCATTCCTTAAATCAACCCTTCTCAATATTCCTTTTTCTTCAAAGGATTTTAATGTTCTATATATTGTTGCCTCATCTACCTTGTTGCCTTTTAAATATTTAGAAACGCCCTCAGCGTTCAATGGCTTGTGATATTTTGAAAAAACCTCAAGTATAGATATGCGACCTTGAGTAATTTTTAATCCATTGTCCTGAAGAAGATGCGCAAGTGCTTCATCTTTACTTCTATTAGTATTTTTATCACCTTTTTTCATAATCAAATAATACAACAGATGCGAACCATTTGCAACAACTTGACTTATTTTTATTTAGGGATTAGTATATTAAAAGATGCAAATGAGTTGCATCTGATCAAAAAGAAATAAACATGAATCCTATTCGTATCTATGACGGCGCAAATTTTTGCGGTGACCCATCGTGCTGCAAGGCCTGCCCCGTGATTGAACATTACAAAGACAAGGGCATGGTTCAAATCCATGATCCTGATAAGCCTGAAAATGGCACAACAAGGATGACCGTTGCTGAATACAACGCACTCATCAAAAACGCCAAGCCGATCCTTGTGGAGGGTTAATCCCCCACCGATCTAGACTTTGGCAACCAACCCTCAGCCCTTAGTACCCCGTGTCTAGGGGCTGAATTTACAAATATAACTAGAATTTTAATAAATATGAGAATTGCTTTTGTTGGAAAAGGAGGAAGTGGTAAAACAACTCTCTCTGCCCTATTTTCAAAACATGTTACCAACACACAAAAACCAGTGCTTGTTTTTGATGCTGATTTAAATATACACCTCCCTGAACTATTTGGTTTCAAAGAAAGCGTATCGCCTGATATGTATATTTCTAATAATGAAGTGACGGCAACTATCAAAAAATATTTAATAGGAAACAATCCTAATATTAAAGATATAATTGATTTGAGAAAAACCACACTACCAAATGAATACTCAAATTCAATAGATATAAATAATTTAGACACAAGTATATTAAAAGATTATCTGGTCAAAAAAGATAATTTAAATCTTGCAATAGTTGGAACATATGAGGATGAAAGAATTGGTAAAAGCTGTTATCACGGAAACCTTGTAGTGTTTGAAAATATCTTAAACCACCTTGTGGATACTGACGGTTATGTTGTAACAGACATGGTCGCCGGAGTTGATGCTTTTGCTAATACTCTACATGCACAATTTGATGTACTCGCCCTTATTGTAGAACCTACAAAAAGAAGTATTGAAGTATTTGAACATTACAATCACCTAGCAAAAGAAGGTGGAGTTTATAAAAATCTTTTTGTTATAGCAAATAAAATAAGAAATGAATCAGATAAGAATTTTATACTTGAGCATATACCAGAAAAGCAATTTATAGGCTTCTTTAATGAATCAGAATATTTGAGAGAAATAGAGAGGACATCTTCTTCGCTAGATATTTCAAAATTAGAATCTGAAAATGTTAAGCTTCTCGATAAAATTAAGGAAGTCTTAGAAACCAATGCGGAAGATACAAAAGATAGGTTTAGTAGGATTCAAAAACTACACAATAAAATTGTATAATTCTGATTACTTAGATAATTAGACCACAGAGATGGACTATTGACAAATATAGTGTGCTGTTATACTCTATCTGTAGAACAGGCCTCTAAAACAAGGGTTTGATCGGGATAATATGAAAACAAACAAAGGAAGCGCCCTTAATCGCGCAATTGTCGGTATCACGGTCTTATTGGCCATGATAATAACCCTATTCATCAGCGTGGCCACACAACAAGCCACAGCTGCTTCACAATCACCACTAGACCCCAGCAGTTTGGTTGATTTCAATGAACCACCCACGTCCATTGACGTCACACGCAACGATGGGATTGTCACACCCACCATATTTGGCAGCGATGTCAGACTTGGCGTTGGAGAAATTGGGCAAGTTAACCTTGGCCCAACTGGAAAGGAACAGGATTTGATGGGTTTTGGCTATCAAGAAAGCACCTACAGGTCACTTTCCAGTTCAGTCATCTGGATGGTCAGCGGTTTTAATCCAGCCACCACTAATGTTGAAGGAAATGGTTTTCAGACGGTCTTCATTGACACGGATGGTAATCATGTCGCACCAAGTGCAATCTCTGAGAGTGGACACGTAAATCGCCCTAACTCCGAATACGGCTTTGAATATGCCGTCAATATCATCGGGGTCGCCGGCAATTTACTAACCTATCAATTTGTGGAATTGAGCCCCAGCTCGATACTGCAGACAAGTTATCATACCCAAAACCCATGGGCTTTGATTTCCTCGAATGCAGACTCTGTGATATTCACCAAGACCGCGGAAGTCAAGGTGATGAATACTGAGAACACATTACTGAAAACAGGGGTCAATACCGGGGGCGCATACTCGGACCAATTTGTTTGGGACTATGAGATTCCATCAAGCAAGTTCGACTGGATGATACCCGCCGCGATGCAAGCGAGCACTAGCTCTGGAGGCGATACCATGACTGGAGTTTTTGTTCCAGAAGGACTCATTGCATCCTCAGATCCAATCATAATCACGTCTCCGGTACCAGAACCAGGAAGCCTGATTGGTGTGGCAGGCCTTTTGGCATCGGCTCTGTCAATCAGGAGTCGGCGCAAACAGCCTTGATCAATACAGGTCACGCAAACAAAAGCCCTGCAACAGAATTTCTGTTGCGGGGCGAACTTTTTATTATAATTCCCTGCGGAGAGAGAGGGATTTGAACCCTCGATGAGGTTTCCCCCATGCCGCTTTTCGAGAGCGGTGCCTTCAACCACTCAGCCATCTCTCCAATTTAGTTAACATAGCAAGCATATCATCAATATTGTAGATGTGGCAATTTTTACACCTCTAGACAACCTAAATCTACCCATATTTTTGATTTTTTCTGAAAATATGTTATATTCTTCATATTGCTTTTATCTTTGATTTTAGGCAATAAATTTAGGCACTTAGACAAACATGGCCCTATCGTCTATCGGTTAGGACGAAAGCTTTTCAAGCTTTAAAGCCGGGTTCGACTCCCGGTAGGGTCACCATATACACCTCGCACCCATATTAATTTTATTTCTAAGTGAAATAGTATTAACAGCTGGTGATTTAATTTTCAAGTCTTAATAGCATCATATATATTATTAATAAAAAGATGACCCCCACCCAGACGAATCTGAGCGGGGGCCGTGGTTTAGAAGACTAACCTTTGGTAATAAGCCAAAGTTTTGCCTTATTTCTTCAACCACTCGAGCAGTTCATCGCCAATCAACTGCTCATTGATCGCCTCGTCCGTCATGTTGACGAACGCTTCGATGTCTTTGACGATGACCAAACCGACATTTGAGAACTCGCGACCAAGCTCTTCAATGTAGCGGAATGTGTCAGGCTGATTAGAACAGCCGATGAACAGGAAATACACCTGATCACCACGTTCTGCAGATTCCCGCAGGAGACGACGTGTGGGCTCTTTGTCATCATGATAGTTATCACCATCGGTGACGTGAATGACAAGCGCGCGCTTCTTGGATTGAGGAGCTGTGACAGCTGGCTCAGCGACAGGTTTTGACCCGCCACCAAAAAGCCGGCCGAACATTCCGCCACCTTGAGGCTTCGAGATGAACTGTTCACTAGTCATGTAGCCAAAGTGCTCCAGGTTTTTGCGCAGGACATGCACATAGTCTGTCCCACCATTGTACCCAGGAACTTTGCCGATGATACGCCCAGAAATGTAGCCTGCATGGTTTTTCTCCGTGATTTCACTCACATAGCAAGCGTGACCAGAGCCGTTACTGAACGTAAACACATCCATCTTCTTGTCTGGGTCAAAGACCATCCCCCAAGGCACGAGCCGAGTGAGAAGTCCTTGAGTTAGACCACTGCGATGTTCGTCATCGAAGCTCCCGCTGACGTCCAGATTGAACGCCAATTCCATTGGAGGCGGAGTAGGGATACCACGCTTTTGGAGCGAGAGTACGAGGCCGGCTGATGCTTTGTTGAGGTCGAGTTGTAGTGCTTTCACTTTCGTTGTGTATCTATTGTTGTCTTAGTTGTTGTTGTAGCGATTTGTGTATCCGACTGGTCTCGCCAATTTCAGTCGGGTTTGTTTGTTTGGACCTATGACGCCGTCTTA
Source organism: uncultured bacterium (assembly GCA_903864515.1). Lineage (GTDB taxonomy): Bacteria > Patescibacteriota > Minisyncoccia > Phycocordibacterales > CAIZLB01 > CAIJKW01. The sequence continues at coordinate 5,860 of CAIPFZ010000049.1, read as the reverse complement.
GGTTGGCAACACTTTCCATCCAGATAGGTAATGTATTGAACACCACCCGCTGAATGAGAGTTGTCATTTTCATAGGTTGCTCGATTTGGTTATCCCTCGAGAAGGAGCCTGAGCGAATTTGCCCAAGTGTAAGAGTCAAACTAGTAGCGCGGTCTTCCAACCGTTCTGCTAAATCTTCTCTTAAAGTTTGCCTGAAGTAATCTGCAACGACCAGTGCCGCAGTTAGATTAGCTTCAACATTATCGCCAAGTTCAGCCAAAGTTTTTGAGTTACGCTCTAGACTTTTACTTAATTCAACGAGTGAGGATATGCAGTCACGCATAAGTCCGGAGAGCTGATTGATTTCTCTCAAAGCGTCCTTAAGTGATGAGTAGGTGTCAATTTCAGGAGTGGCTGTTCGCAATATTTTTGCAAATATACCAGGTCCGTTTTCAAAAACCTTTTCAATTCTAATGCTACTGAGAATTTCCATCATTCTATTTATGTACGTAGTACTTTTTTGAACGACTTCCGATCCCAGCAAATTTAGAGTTTCAGTGACCAGACTGTTGTGTTTTTCCTGAAGGTCCTGCCCCCAGGTAACAACATCAACCTGATCAATTTCACTTTGATTAGTGGTTTCGATAATTCTAATCACGACGTCCAAAACAGAATCTTTCAGATTTAGAAATTTTGCTTTTATCTCCTCTCGCTTTATTGGAATGCGCTTACGCACAAAACCAGGTATAGCAGAAGGTGTTTGAACAAAATTATTCTCAGGTCTTTTGACTTCCTGCTCATCCTTTGCAAAATCTTGCACATCACCACCTCCACCAATAACCGTAGGCTTTACTTGTGCCGAAGCACCAGCTTCGCCAATTATTGTTGGAGTGATTTTTGTAACTGTAGGTGAGGACTTTGGAACGCCATCACCAACAACATCATTACCAATGATAGTAGGTTTCATTTCTTTTTGTGGTTGAAGTTTTCAAAGTTCTATGTAGGAATTTCTTTGGGTTTTTATCCCTTCTCCCTACTAGATTCCAAACACCATGTTTTGAATCTAGATGAGGAGGACAACATTAATGGAGTTGTCCATGAACCTGTAGTAGTTCCCAGCAAGATAAATGTTCTTACTACTTGTTTTTAACTAATCAAAACGGTGGAGGTTCTGGTTTGGGCGGATGGGAAGCTTGCTTCCCATCCGCCCTTTACCAACCAACCAAAACTTATGAGAAATACCCCAACACCTTGTTGAAGTCACCCATGAAGCCGGAACCAACAGGCGCGTACTCCCACCCTTTATCGCTCTGAATCAAGCTGCCCATTTGAACAGCATTGAATGCAGAGAATTCGTTGGTGAGCTGGTACTCGCCCAAAACCTTTCCTCCGTCATCCTTGATGGTGATCGATGCGGTTTTGACTCCCGCAAAGGTGGCACTACCGTGGACGGTAACAAAGACAGGGATTTCGTTCACACTACTTCCCACCTTGTCACCAAAGATAGTGATCATCTCATCAATGTCCTGATTGACGCCAGTGCGTGAGTCACCCGAATGGGTAAGCGCACCACATGGTGTCGAGAAGGATCCGTCTTGATTGGAAATCAAGGTGCCGTTAGGATTGGTTTTCTTCGAGTTATAGGTGCTGAGCACCTGCTCAAATGCGGAGACCTTTGCCCCATCGCCACTGTTGGTAGCAAGGAGGGCGTGAGCGTCCAGATCGTGAGTACTTTCCCAACGTAGTTCCACAATGAAGCGGGCACCTTTGTTGAGTGACAGTTGCAGTTTTTGGACGGTTTCGCCCGGTTTGGTAAGTGCAAGTGATAGCATGGTAGTTTTCTTTCTGTGTTTCTAGTTGTTGTTTTGTGCGTTTTTGGTTTCTTCCCGCGGGCGCGCACGCGCCCGCGGGAATCCTCTCGCCTTTAGCTTACGCCTTAGGTTTTGAAGAAAGTTGTGTTAGTTCTCCACGCGCTTTGGCAAACATACCACGCGCAATTTCGAACTTGTTTAGATTTTCTTGCCTGGAGGTTTCGATCAACTTCTGCATCTCGCCCGTTAAGACAATTAGCTCCTGAAGTTGATTCGCCTGTTGAAGTCTGTTGTCACCCGGAGCATTCGCTGCTGTGGTAATAACCTCCTTCATAAGAGTTCCACGGATTTGTCCCAACTGCCTATCAAGATCAGCTTGCTTTGCAGTTAGTTGTTGCACCCCCTTGACTTGTAGCGCCCCATGAAGGGCAATCAAAGCGGTCTTAATGGAGCTGAAACGCGTCGTTGCTGTTGTTGCTGTTTCCTGTAGAGTTTGAACTCCAGCCGCCTCGACTTGTTGAATAACCAACTGGTCTGCAGGCAACCTAGAGAAAACACCTTCAAGTGCCAGCGTCCGAGATTCCAAAAGCTGAAGTTTGTTCTCCATCTCTTGTAATTTGGACTGCTCCAACATACAACTTACGTTTGCACGCTTCTTCTCAACCTCAGCTCGCGCTGATTCAAGAAACTTATGCGCCACTACAGCAACAACTGCAAAGTCATTGATGTGTTGACGATACATTCCCTTCAGTTGATTGAAACGTTGAAGCTCACTTAGTAACTCATTCAAAGCTTGACCCAACTCTTTCTCGAGGACTTTAATGACCCCCATCAAGTCTTGTGTCTTACCTGAAACCAAGTCACATGTTGCTTCATATGCGGAACGAGTAGCATCCACAACAGCCTTCTTACTCATCCAACTGAGGACTCTCGCTTTGAATCCAATGCTTCCTGATTGTATCTGCGCTAGCAGATCAGGAAGTTTTGCATCTTCAACCCCTTTTTGGAGACGATCAAAGAGTGCAAAAAGTTTTGGATTCTTGGCGCGTTCAACCCCAGACAGGAACCCATCAAGAGTATCCGTGAGTGAAAGTTCAGCGCTGTGCCCCATCATCAGAATGTCCCCCGATGTGATATCGGAAAAATTCAAACGACTGAGCATATCTTCCGCGACAGAAATCTGTTCTGGCAAAAGCTTGATCTGTCCGGCATTACCCGCAAGAGTGATGTCAAACTGAGTCACCTGTTGGAGCGGAACCATTCCACTACCAGTTGATACACCAATTTTGGTCGGTGTCCCCATTGTTGTCGGTTTCATTTTCTTTCCATGTATAGGGTTTGTTGCCCCGTTTTGTTAGTTGTGAATGAGCATAGAGATTTCTTTGGATTTAGTTTGATCCTTCTCCCTACTAGATTCCAAACACCGTGTTTTGAATCTAGATAATGAGAACAATTTTTAATAATTTATTTTTTGTTTTTTTGTACTTGCTTTTTGTTTATGAAGACAATCATAATCTGAAAGGGTTAATTGTCAATATTTACTAGACGTTCACATGGCTACAAATCTAGCTTTTTTTGGAAAAACCAACACACAGCCATATTAAGGCTATAAATATGTTATTAAAGAAGAGTCACTTAATTAGAACGTCTAGTTTTATTTAGACGTTCTAATTAATATAAAATACACAATTAAAAAAACTCATTTCTGAGCTTTTTTGCAAACTATCAAACGAATATAATTGTAGATATTCTTATTTAATTTTTATACCTACAAGCAACCCTTAACTCCTCGCCCCCTTCTCCGCCAATTTAAAAATACTAGTTAAGGTTTGTGCAAATTCTGGGTTTTTTATTAAGATTCCATAAATAGTATCCCCCAACATGTGTATTCTAACTTCATCTTCAAAGATATTAATGTCACATGAGAGAGGAAATTCTTCTTGATCTACCTTGAAGGCAACCTGCCCTTCTCTTGGTTTAATCTCTCCATCGTCACATGTATAAATCACACTATATAGATTGTTACCCTCTAGACGAAGATTGATATATTTTTTTAGATTCTTAGATCTGAATAATTTATATACAAGCTCTAACGGAAAAACTCCGTAATCCATTTCAGTTCTAAATCTTGGATTATTAACTAATTGCTCCATGGAAGACTTTACTGCAGACTCCCCTTCAAAAAACTTTATGATTGGTGCTTGGCCTTTTTTCCTAAGGGTCGCTTTGAGTTGTGGCAAAACAATGTCCAAGCTCTTGATACTTTCTTCTGTTTTCAATTTAAGTTCTTCCAAAATAAATCTAAGCCTCTCAGGATCTTCAGCTTGATAAGATAGACGCTTACCAACATTAATTTCACGAACCAGCCCCTTCTCTTTCAGAAGGTCTAGAATTACATAAGCGGTAGATCTTTTTAGCTTTACCTCTTTGGCAATTTCAGCTGGTGTTGCAGATTCTGTGGAAAGCATAAAAACATACACAGCAATCTCTTTCTGTGAAATACCAATGTTTTTTAGATAATTAAGAAAGTTTAGGTTCATATCTTTGTTAAGCGATTATATTGAATAACCACATAATTATAACCCTTTATCACTATATTGTCTTCTGCTGTACTTACCCTCCAAAATATAGTTAAATAGGAGTATGAAAATACTATCCATAGAAACCAGTTGTGACGAGACGGCTATATCCATAATTGAGGCGGAATTTAAGGATGACAAACCTACCTTCAAAATACTAGGTAACGCTCTGCATTCTCAGATTGAAACTCATGCAGATTTTGGTGGTGTCTTCCCTACCCTTGCAAAACGTGAGCATATCAATAACTTTACGCCTATTTTAATATCTGCATTAAAGGATGCAAATATGTTGGTAAAAAGGACGGCATCAGACGATCAAGAAAACTCTAAAGAAGGGTCAGCTAACTTTAATAACTTAATTACAGACGCTCTCTCTTCCCTATCAGAAAGAGAACAAGAATTAAAAAACCAGCTTCAGATATTTTTTACAGAGTATGAAAAACCAGAGATTGACGCCATTGCAGTAACAACAGGTCCTGGACTTGAGCCGGCTCTTTGGATTGGAATAACTGGTGCAAAAATTCTAAGCTTCATATGGCAACTTCCAATTATTCCAGTGAATCACATGGAAGGTCACATTACTTCTGTTTTAATTAATGAAGACAGTCTAGAAATTGAATTCCCAGCTGTTGCTCTTTTAATCTCAGGAGGACATACAGAGCTTGTTCAAGTCAACTCATGGGGAGATTATAAATTACTAGGACAAACAAGAGATGATGCTGTTGGTGAGGCATTTGATAAGGTCGCAAGAATTATTGGATTAAAATATCCAGGAGGTCCAAAAATTTCCGCACTAGCAAAACGTTTTCGTGATGGAGAATTTTCTTCACAAAATAATTCAACAAATATTCCCTGGGACTTACCTCGTCCAATGATTACAAAAAAAGATTGTGATTTTTCTTTCTCAGGACTCAAGACTTCTGTTCTTTATGCTGTTCGTGATTATACAAAAGATAAAGAGCTAGACGAGGGAGACAAGGCGTCACTTTGTGCAGAATTTGAACAAGCTGTGACTGATGTTTTGATTTCAAAAACAAAGAGAGCACTTGAGTTGAGTGATTCAAAGACACTAATTATTGGTGGTGGAGTTTCTGCAAATACTTACATAAAAGAATCATTCAAGAAAATGATTGAAGATGAACTTAATTATATTAAACTTCTTGTTCCTCAAAAGAATCTTTCAACTGATAATTCTCTTATGATTGGAATTGCTGGATTTTTACAATATTCAAAGGGTAATTTTATTACCAAGATAGACAGAAAACATTTAGACTGGAATCAAACTGATTTTCCAAATCTTAAAGCTAACGGGAATTTGGCCTTATAACCATCACGCCATTTCCAAAGAATCTCCACAACTTAATAATTGGGGATAATTTCTTCTCCACCTTTGGTTGTATTACTTTTGGTTTCTCCACCCTAATCTCCAGAGTTAACTCACCAACTGAAAGTACTCTTGTCCCCTCTTGTGTTGGAGCGTTAAGAGATAGT
>CAIPFZ010000048.1 GCA_903864515.1 uncultured bacterium | reverse complement strand
CCAAATCTTAAACAAAACTTCTCCTCCGACCTTTGCCTTCTTTGCTTCCTTGTCTGTCATAATACCATTTGGAGTTGTAAGTATTAGAGCACCGTATCCATTAAGAACTGACTTAAGCTCCTTTGCCTTTGTGTAAGTTCTACGTGATTGCTTAGAGATTTGCTCTACGCCCTCAATTCTAGGCTTACCATCTACGTAAATCAACTCAATTTCAAGAGTCTTTATTACTTTCTTTCCCTTCTTGGCAAAGTCTTTAATGAAACCCTCTCTCTTAAGAACTGCGAGTACTGATTCTTTCAATTTTGAATATGGAAGAGTAGTTGTAGCTTTTCTTGCTACGTTCGCGTTTTTAATGTTTATTATTATTTGTGATATTGGATCTACCATGATGATTTTTTAATTCCTGGGATTCTGCCTTCATTAGCAGCCTCTCTAAAACAGATACGGCACATACCGAAATCTCGCATGTAACCGTGAACACGACCGCATCTAAAACAACGTCTCACAATACGAGTTGAGAACTTTGGTTTTTTTAGCGATCTTACGAATGTTGATGTTTTTGCCATATCTTTGTGTTTTTGAATCCTAGCAGTTTAATGCCTTAAAGTCAACGTTTATTTAACGTCTTCTTTTCTAAACAAAAAACCGAAATATTCCATTAATGCTTTGACCTCGGCCTTGGTCTTAGCTGTTGTAACTAAAGTCACAGCAAACCCGAAAACATCCTTCAATTCCTCGTCAGATGTCTCTGGGAACACTGTGTGCTCTTTAATTCCAAGAGTATAATTACCCATTGAATCAATAGCACTTAACTTTATACCTCTAAAGTCTCTAGTACGAGGAAGAGCAACGTTAACTAGTTTTTCTATAAAACTCCACATTCTTTCTCCTCTTAGAGTTGATTGCCATCCAACAACGTCACCCTGTCTAACCTTAAATGATGCGACAGACTTCTTTGCAGCAGTCTGAGTTGCCTTCTGACCAGCAATCTTTGTTAGACGATCTCCAATCAACTCTTTCTTCTTAGGATCTTTGATTGATCCTGAGGTTGCAGAGAGAACAACCTTCAATAGCTTTGGTGCTTGAAGCTTGTTTGTGTAGCCAAACTCAGCCTTTAGGGCTTCGTATGCTTTTGTTCCTTTTTCTTTTACTGTTTGGTGTTTCATAAATTTTCTTTAATAAATTAACTATATTGCTTTACCTGTCTTACTATCTACTCTAACCTTCTTTCCCCCAACAAGCTTGCTAGCAATACGAGTTGGCTTTCCGTCCACAACAATTGCAACATTTGAAACATGTAGAGGCATAGATACCTCAACAATTTGTCCTTTCTCACCTTGTCTTCTTGCTTTTCTGTGCTTCTTTAGAAGGTTTAGACCTTCAACAACAACTTTAGATTCAGTAGGAATAGCTCTGGTAACTTTACCAGTCTTACCTTTATCTTTTCCTGCTATTACTATTATTTTGTCTCCTTTCTTGATTTTCATGTTTTTAAATTTATGTTGCAATTGTTAATAATTTTACCTTTTATACAACCTCAGCTGCTAAAGAAACAATCTTTTGATATTTCTCAGAAAGCTCTCTTGGAATAGGACCGAATACGCGTCCACCAATTGGCTCTCCCTTTGTCTTATCGATAAGAACAACTGCGTTCTCATCAAATCTAACATAAGAACCATCCTTTCTTCTGAATGCTTTCTTTTGACGAACGACAACAGCGCGGTGTATATCCTTCTTCTTTACAGATTTTCTAGGCTCAGCCTTTTGAACTGAAATTATCACTACTTCTCCAATCTCTGCATATCTCTTTTTTGAAGAACCAGTAACCTTAAACACGCGGCCTATTTTTGCCCCTGTGTTGTCTGCTATTGATACTATTGAACGTGGTTGTAACATATTGGTAAAATTAAATTAACTTAAAGTGTTTATCTTTTGAGATTGGACGACATTCAACAATCTCTACTTTATCCCCTATCTTCTTTGTATTTCCAGCATCATGTGCCTTGTACTTCTTATTTGTCTTAACAAATTTTTTGTACTTTGGAACCATGACATATTGCTGAACTGACACAACGATAGTGTCCTTCATTTTATCTGAAGTAACAACACCTGAAAGCACTTTCTTATTTGCTTTTGCTGTTCCTTCTTCTGTTGTATTAATTGTCTTTTTCATATTTTATATTGAAATTATTTTGCTGCTGCCTCTACTTTAGCTTCCAAGTTTGCTTTAGAAGAAAGGGATTTTGTTTGAGCAGTAAGTTCTGTAAGTATACGAGCAATATCCTTTCTGGTATTACGTCCTTCTTTTACATTTCTTGATTTTGATCCAGCTCCACCAAAACGAAAAGCCTGCAAAGAATCCTTCTTTTCATGTAAGGTCTTCATTAAATCTTTTCTGTTTTT
>CAIPFZ010000047.1 GCA_903864515.1 uncultured bacterium | reverse complement strand
TCATGATTTTCTTATAAGCTCTTTTTCATCTTCATTAAGCCCATATAAGTCATAGATCATCTCATCTATCTCCCTGTCTATGTTTTCATTATTAATATCAGGGTTATTTTCTTTTTGATTTAATATTTTTGACACAAGATCAGATATTTTACTTTTTTCCTCATCTTTAGCTTTTGGGATAGGAAAGCACTCTAGCTCATTAATTTTGAATTGAGGGAAAATTCCCCGTTGTAGTTTGCCAAATTTATGTATAAACCAAAAAGTAATTAAACGCGAATTTAGGACTCCAAGAACAAAAAGTGGACTTTCTTTTATCTCAACTATATTCATTGAATTAAGATCATTCAAAATTACTTTATCTGTATAACAAGCATTGATACTGTATGGGGGTTGAGAAGGAATTTGTCTCACTAAAATACGTGGACCTGTAAATAAGTCAAAATTACGTGGCGCAGCTAAATTTATTCCATATTTTAAATACTCTCCACTCCATCCCAAAGCATACCTCTGAACATCACGACCACTCAAATAAGTTAGGTAGGTCTGGTCGTGTTGCTCATGAGAGTGATAAACACGTGCCTTTTTCATTTCTTCAGTTTGCATAGGCAAACCTTTTCCTGTTTCGTATGCCTTTAGACCTGCCTTAACATTCGCGACAAATTTTAGTTCTAATCCAGCCGCTTCAATCTTTTCAATAAGACCTCCTAAAGCCGAGTTCTTTAAAGCTGTTATGTTGATTACGACATCTTTCTTATTTAAGAAATAAGAACTATCAGTTTTCTTTACTAGATTGAGCAATTCATATTCATCGTATTCATAAAGAGAAACCTCATGATTAACATTAGATTTTGTATAAATTATTATCGAACTATCAACACTGGCAGATGAGAATACTTTTGCATAAAAATTAACAATTATTATATTTGATTGTCCTAATATATATTCTCTTAAATCTTTATTTGAAGTAATAGTCATCCAATTGTTTGGAACAATGAAAGAAAGTACTCCCCCCTCCTTTAGAAAATTTGTTCCTTTTTCAATAAAAAGTGAGTACAAATTAATTTGATATTTAGCGAGTTTAAAATTTTTATAAAAATTATCCTTATCTGTTTTAGTTAGACCTTTTGATTTACTATTACGAGAAAATATGTAAGGGGGGTTTCCGATCACAATATCGAAATCTCCTTCTAAACCAAACATCCATTCCGGATCAAACCAGGAATTAGATTTGTTATTGAATGGATCCCATAGGGTTAGCTTGAGAGTTAATTCCCCTGTTATGTTCCCGAATTGAGATAACGTTCTGTTTAATATTTCTTTTTGCGTATTTATAAATCTCAAACGTATCTCATTTTTTCTCTGACTATTACATGAAAAATACTCTGACATAATGCCAGCAAGCTCTTCAATACCAGAATGATCTTCAAAAAGACCTCCCGTATTCTCTACCTTCGGTAGTCCGATAAGGGTATTTGCGCAAACAAACTTGAAATCAAGGTTTGGTAAAGGTTCTATACCTCTATTTATTTTGTCATCTTTAATTTCTGACTCTACAACAAGGGTTAAGAAGCATCTCAAGCGAGAAACATCTACGGCAATCGGCTGTATATCCACTCCGAATATTGAATTCTTAATTACATCTAACTTACGAATATAATCAGACGAGTTTTCTGCAAAATAATTTATGATTTTTTGCTTATATAAATCTGGAATATTCTTTAGCTTTAATTTAAGCCAAAGATCACATTTAGGATCCACCGCTTGCAATATATAGACTATCTTTTGTAGGGCACCGATTGGATAAGCTCCGGATCCACAAGCAGGGTCAAGTAATTTAAGTGAGTCAATTGCATTAACCACCAATTCCTTTTCATCATTAGTTAAAGGAAAATCTATATCATCAGTAAGATCATAACTAACCAGAGACTCGATTTTATTTCTGTCTATGTTTGTTTTTGTCTGTAAATACTCTATAAGGGATTGATCTACCATATACTCTACAATTTGGCGCGGAGTATAAAAACTTCCTGTTCTTTTTCTTTCACTACTGCCTGTCTCTGGGTTAATTTCAGCTAATAAATTTTCAAATATTCTTCCCAACATTTCTGGGTCAACTGAAAGCTCTTGGTCAAACACCGTATTTTCATCTATAGTGAAATTATATGTTTCCAAGAGTTCAAAGAAACCCCTAAACCATGAATCATCAACAGTGAGTGAATCTAGATGCTTTGAGGCAAAAGTTCCACGATCCAACTCATAATAATCATCAGATTGAGGATTAAAAAGACCACCATTTAAATACGGCACTTTATCAAATAAATCGCTACGAATATCACGGGCGTCTATTGCTGTATTCAATACTCCAAAAAACAAGGGCTCTATTGTCTCGTGATAGTAATTAACACCGACAACATCGGATGACAAAAGTTCATCGGGAATCAATTGACCATTATCAGACTTCTTCTGTTTTAAGAACCAACAAAACATAATACGGCCGATAAGCCTAACTGCAAAACTCTTTCGTATATTTTGATCTTCTTGAGATACGCCCGGAAGTATTAAATTGTTTTTTTCAACTGAAACAAGTTCATCAAAAAACTTAGCAACCTCAAGATAGAACTGCTTGTTAACAACTTCAACTGAAAATCTACTTAATAAATCATCAGCATCCTTAACTCTCCCCTTCTTAATCAGCTGTTGTTTTGGAGTTCCAGTTTTAGCATCCCCTCCAAGATAAAAAGAATACCTTCTTGCATTAGAATATTTCTTAATCACTTTGTTTCTATCGTTCTGATCAAGCGTGATAGTAAGATAAGATAATCTGTAATTATCTGACTGGTTTTTGAATATAACCAAAGCCTTATGAATCCAGTGGTCTGCCAAGACCTTAAAGGCGTCAGTTGCAATTGCAATTCTTGGATCATTCTCCCGTTCATGATCCATTTCCAAAACATGCAAATCTAGAGATTCACAAAAACCCAAAATCTTCACTTTGGTTATTTGTTTGTATCTATCTTTATTTATTTGAACATCCTCCTCTCTTTCTATAAAATCCTCGGGTAAAAAATCACTTAAAAATGTAGTGAATGCCCCTCGTGTATATTTTTCATCAAAAAATCTTATCATATAATTAGTTCTTCTGATAAAACAATTAGCTTACCATCATCATTAGCCTTTTCAGCCGTCTCAAATATCTTTTTAAGATATTCATTAGGTACAAGCTCCTTAAGCTCTTGGAAGGCCGTATCTGGATTTAATTTATCAATCTTTAGTTCAGCAATCTCCTTGAGAACACCGTTTGGTAGACCGTCTAAATCCTTAATAACCTTGACGAGGTCTAAACAGAGATCTTTTGCTTGTGGGTATAATTCTGAAAGAAACTTAACTCTATTAAGAGAATCCTGTCTTCTTTTACTATCAACTGGAGCCTTGGTATTATCTTTGAATATATGCTCTTTCGCAATTTTGTATATTGGCTCAAAATCAGCACTTGTAGCAAAAGATTTTTCGTCTTCTTGAGTATCGTCAAATAGAGGTAAAGCTTCTTGTGGAGAGACCACATGGACTGTTTCAGGGGTATCACCATAAGCAAATACATAGTTTCCACTCTTCTTTGCAAAAGCCACTACACCAGAGACCTTACCTTTTCTAGCAATTCTTGATCTATAAGGTATAGCATCAACCCTTTTCATTATTTCAGGGTTGTCTTTAATCTTTAACCAAGTATTTCTAAATTTAGCATCCCAAGACAGACTCTCATTTTTAGAGTTCTCTTCCTTATATTGTTTTGCAAAGTAGTTTTTGAGATCCTCACTTGATGTAAGGGTCTTAGTATCTTCTCCCAACAGAGCATGAATAAGATCCATCTTTAATGTAGAAATTTCTCTTTTTCTTGTTTCTTGTTCACCGGTAAAAGTTGGAAAAAAGTTAAAGATGTATAGTTCCTCAAACACCTTCTTGTTAATACGATTTATTCTACCAACTCTTTGTATGACACGTGTTGGATTATAAGGAATATCGTAGTTAATTATTGTACCGGCACGGTGAAGGTTAAACCCTTCGGAAATCGCATCAGTTGCAATAATGACGTCAAAATCATCCGATTGTTTTGAGGCATCCAATCCAGCATCAAAGTTTTTCTTTATAACGTCCTTGTTGGCATCAGAAGCATCTTCTGAACTATATTTTAAAACTCTTTTTACACCATCTTTACTTAATCTATTAAAGACATAATTTGCAGTATCGGAAAACTCTGTAAATATTACTATCTTACGTTGATTGTCATTCTTTAATGATTCAGTAATTTTAGACTTAAAGAACTCAAACTTAGGATCGTTATGATTACTTATCCATTCCTTTTGAATACCCCTTAATAACCCAATATCTGCCTCTAGGTGATCCCTAAAACGCACATCTAGCTCCTCAACGGGAATTCTTATAAGACCCTTACCTTCAAATTTAGATAATACGTCCTCTCTTTCGCTATCGTTCATTTCATTGAGCTCTTCAACGTCTGGTAATGAACCTTTTTTATATATTGGGACTTCTCCTCTGTTGTCGTACCAATCCAGCATCGTCTCGGATGACTTGATCATGTTTTCAAGAGATATTTTAAATGCTCCAACGGAACTCTCAAATCTACTCACTAATAGCCTACGCATAAATTTAGCGATGTTTGTTTGAGCTTGAGTTATTCTTTGAATCTTTTCTTCAGCAGATACACCGTCCTCGTCATCATTCTCAACCAACTTCTTCATAAACTCTGAACCCGGTCTAATATAACTTGCTGGCTTATATCTAGCTCCAACAAAACTTGTAGTCTTATCTTCTGGAGATATCTTTTCAAGCGTATCTCTATATAGCTCAAACATGTCTCCAAGATCATATTCAAGGAGTTCTGGGTCTTTAACTTTAGCAAAAGCAATTCCCTGCTCTTTAAGGTCATTCCGATAATCTTCAATCTCATCGAGATCCAATCTTGATCTTCTAATAATTAGAGGTTCGATCATCTTCCTTAATTCATTTGCAATAGAAATTGATTCTGTTTTTACTTCAAGTCTTTCGGCATCAGTGGAAGTACTGCTCTTACGTAAATCTTTTCTTATATTTTTGTACCTCTTGAAAAGCATGTGAAATGACATACTCAAGTTCTCAACTGTTCTAATGGTGGATTGACCTGGGGTGCTAAATAATTTTATAAGAGCGTATATATCCTTTGGATCGTTATTAAAAGGAGTAGCAGATATTGCCATTACACTATTTCCAGCACAAAGCCTGTGAAGAATTTTGTAATTCTCTGTATCCTCGTTTCTGTGTTTATGTGCTTCGTCAAGAATTATAAGAAGTTTTCCTTCTCTTTCACCGTGTCTATCTAATGCATCTTGTATCTTTCCGGTTGAATATACAAAACCCTTAAAATCGAATTCAGACATGTAATCTTTCCATTGAGTTTCAAGATGTGGCGGTGCAATAATTATTGTAGTTAAACCCATATTATGGGCAATTGCAGATGCTACAACACTTTTTCCAAGCCCTACCACATCAGCAATGATTACACCTCCAAATTTCTTAATTCTGTCTATTCCAAGGTTAATAGCATCCTTTTGATATTTAAGGTCTGAAAACTTACCCCTAGTAATACTTTTAGGGGTCTTCATGTCTTCAATCTCGCCAACTGCAAAGTATTCTGCTAATACCTTGTAGTACATAAGCAAAGGTTCTGGCAAGGCATATAACCAGATCTTACTTTTTATCTCTTTGACAAAGTTTTCAGAAGATTCAAGATCTACAATCGTTATATTTTCATCATCATTCCAAAGCTCCTCAAATCTTTTTACGTCGTCATCATAATGATGTTTTTCCTGTAGAATTTTATTATATTCCCCCTGACCTTTTAAACCGGAGAATGTTAAATTACTTGATCCCATAATTACCATTCCCGGATTAATACCGTTCATGGAAAATTCCGGTTTATTATGTAAAATATAAATCTTTGAATGGTCTGGCTTCGCTGTCTTTTTTATTTGAAGTGTTCCGTCAACAATTTTATCTAAAAATATCTTGAATGCCCCCTGTGACTCCTCACTGTCAAAGCAGTCTGTATCATTAAAAAACTTTGAAAAAGTATCCAAATATTCTTCTTTAACCCCAGATCTCGTTGAGACTCTAGTTTCAACTAATCCCCCATCTAAATTGAAATCTTTAAGGGTAGAAACTCTATCTATGATCTTCTTATCAATATCCATCCCAACAAGAATTCTTATTTTTTTGTCTTTCAACTCATCATGAAGGTCTTTGAATCCAGAGAAGTAAAAGTATCCGACGAGTGCATCGATCCTATCACAATTAGGAAGTATGCTTTTTAAGTTAAATGACAGGGTGTTGTTTCCCTCGTTTGTTATAGACGACATTCTGCCATTTTAGCACCAAACTACCCAAAAATACAGGGTTTTAATACGTAATCAAAGACATTTGGAAAATATGAATATACCTATTCTGACCAGATGATACTAAGGAAGGAGGTCTCTAGGTATCTTCTTAAAGATCTTTGATATTAGAGATTCTTTATAATTAGGTAGGTTTTTGTAAGCATCATCAACCAAGACTAGAATATCAGCAATGTATCTACCCTCCTCTCTTGAAGCACCTGATTTATCTCCATTAAGCAGTTCTATAAAATCAGATAGTTTTATATCTTCCTTCTCCTCAATCACATCGAAGGCCACAAAGACACGACCTTGAATATAATCAGCGTAAGTAGATGTGTACCACGCTCCGGGATGGTAATAGCCATATTGTTGTTTATGCGCTCGCATTGAATGTGCAATTTCATTTATAAAATCATATGATTCGCCACATGACTCTTCTGGCACAGAACAGTATGGACAAGGAAGATCCTTCTTGTAAGCAATAAATACATTCTTACAGCCCCTACACACATATTCTGTTGTTTTTATGTGGTATGACATCTATTTATGTATTATATCTTAGGGGTTATCTTTTCTTCAATTTTAAATTTATCCTTACTCTTTTCAACATCATAAGCATCTTTCAAATAAATAAAGGCGAAGATTAATATACCAATAAATACATAAACAGGCCTCCAGTTCGGATCATAACCGCCTTTTTCATAAACATTGATTACAATATAGACCCCGATGTTCACAAGAGTTAAAAACACAGAATACAAGCCAGCTAAGATAATGGCAGTCTTACTTCCTTTTCTTACAAAATAGATAATTGGCAACATAGGAAGTGCTACAATTGACCTATACCAAAATGTTATCAAGAAAATTACACTAATTATAATTAATGATTTTCCTTTTGAGGTTTGATACCATTTTAGTGTCTTGTAGTTTTCTATCTCTTTTTTAATTTCTGATTTAATCATAATTATTTGGTTATCGTAAAGCTACTAATGGCAACATCAAAACCATCTTTCATTGAATCAAACTCACTGGAACTTGCTTCTATTGAGATCATATATAAAACATTATTATAAAAGAACTGGTATTGTTCAACTGTATGTTCAGTGGTGATACCATTCTTCATACTAGGTGCAGTATATTTAACCAAATATGCAGGAATTTGACCAACTAGTGTTTCCTTAAATTCAAAATTTCCAACACCAGGAAGAGCATCTTCCATTTCGTTTTTTATTTCCTTTAACTCTTCAAAACTAACAAGGTCTTTAATTGTTTTATCGTCGGAAGACAACATCCCAACCACTAACGGTACGTCTCTAATTGCAATAGATATAGTAGTGCTTCCTCTCGTTGCCTTTTGTACAACATATTTCGAGGCACCAGATTCTGCAGGACTAATTATCCACCCTTCTGGGAAAGTAATAGAAAAATTGTATGCTGTATTTTGATAAGTTAAATTATCAATTTTAGAATATTTTTGATCTGTATTGGTCGCTGGACGAGAAAATCCATAATCAATCAGTGATCCAATTATCACCAACAAAATCATACCAACAACCCAGTATACTTTTTTAGATGATGGATAAAATCTTCTCTTGACACTTATAGATAACACACAAAGAATACCAGCCACTACAGAGAAACTACCTGTTTTA
The DNA here is from genome assembly GCA_903864515.1 of uncultured bacterium. GTDB lineage: Bacteria > Patescibacteriota > Minisyncoccia > Phycocordibacterales > CAIZLB01 > CAIJKW01. Next base: position 7,104 of record CAIPFZ010000047.1, on the reverse strand, counting down.
ATAGCATTGAATAATACTATTATTAATAAAATATTTCCTGCTAATATTATTTTATCTTTCATGTAGAGATTTATTGTTTATCTTCTGATTACTTATATTATTCTTAACCTCCATATTGCATTTGGCATTTCCAGAAGAAATATCTCACGTCAGATTGGTCTCCCTTAATTTCTTTAGCTTGTTCCACGCCATAGACTATACATGTTTTATTTATTAAGTAAGGCCTGTATGAATACCAGTAGAAACCTAGGGCAATTACAATAAATACAAGAAGTAAAATCTTATTGCCCTTTAAAAAAAGTATGGTTTTATTACTCATTGATTAAAATTATTCTTATACAACCTGCTTATCCATAAAGTATTTGAGGGGTGTATCCACTGTGTTGTTTTAGCTAAGATGTAGCTTATTCCCGATAATAGGCAACAAAAAACCCGCCACAGGTAGTGGCCGAAGCCACTCGTACCAGTTTCCTGGATACGGCGTATAAGGCAACCCTATGGAGGGATGTTTGTGCCTTATACGACTTCAGTTTTCACCATGCCTTTATTTCTAAAGGTTTAGGCTACTTTCATGAATATTAAGTTGTACCCCAATAATACCACACCTACACCCCGATGGTAAACACTATTGTTTTTGTTTAAAAAGAGAATAATATAAAGACCATCATGAACAGCGACACCAATAAAACCAACAATAAAGGTCTGGCTATTATAGAAAAGCTATTAACCCAAGAAAACAAAGATATTGCAAAGAAATACAGAAAACTCGATGGATACCCAGAAGGAGGTTTTTTTAACAAAGAGGCTTATGATAAATTCTCCAAGAAAAAAAGAAAGGGGTTATTTGGATACTTTGTAAACTTTTTCGATGAAATACTTGATAAAAACCCTGGGTTAAAAAACGAGATAGACAATCCAGAGTTTTTCTTTGTTCTTTTTGATTTATACCGGTTTAGCTATGTAACATCTAAAAATAAAGATATTTTAAATGACACGGGCTGTAGTTGGATTTTAGTTTCAAAAAAAGAAGAAGCTGAAAAACTTAAAAATGGAGTCTATTTAAGGATAAGTCCAGACTCAAAGATAGAGCATATTAAAAAGTTTTTAGAGCGAAAAATCAACAGGGATGTGTTTAACCACCTTACCGGCATCACAAGACTGAACCTTGGTATGGAATCAAGATCAACCAAGATTGTTAAATCCTCAACCACAGATAGAGACCTAGAGATTATCAAATTATCCAAAAAAAGCGCTGGCGACCTAAGTTTGTTGAGTGGTTTAGACAAAAGACTTAAAAGAGATGAGCACATATCTAAAATGATGAAAAGACAATACCCTAATATAAACCCTGGATTAATACGAAAAATAATTTCCCTTAAAAAGCATACTGTAACTGAACTGTGAATTCTACGCAGGGTGTCTAGAAGTAGTCCTTACAACTAATTGTTTCTGTAATAACTTATGGTCATGCGATCATAAGTTTTATTTTCGCAATATACAGCGACAGTCTCCAGACCACCAACTCGTCGCTGTGTTGGTGGTTTGGAGTTTAAAGGTGGAAAAAGTAATTATTATGTTAACCGATAAGCAAATAGAAAAACTTCAACAACTCTACAAAGAAGCCGTTGGTGAAGATATATCAAAAGAAAATGCCCTATTGCAAGGGGCTGTGCTTATTCGACTAATGCAGATTATTTATAAGCCCATAGTCAAAAAAGATTATGAAAAACTACAAAAGATCCGATTCTCGGAGAAAAGATTATTAGATTAATTAACAAATAATGAAAAACAAAAAGAAAGCAAAAGAGAAAACTTCTGATAATAACACTATATCAAAAGCTCCCTTTAAACCACTTACAACAAAAGATCTTATTGAGATCCTAGATGTAACAATCAAAAAAGATGATAGTAATAAGGTTGCAACCCTAATAGGATGCATTCTAACATACACAGAAGATAGTCAAATTAACATATCGTTCAATGCCCCATCAAGTACAGGCAAGAGTTATATTGCCCTTGAAATAGCCAAACTGTTCCCTAAAGCCGATGTAATCAAACTTGGAAACTGTTCTAAAACAGCATTCTTCCATGAACAAGGAAAATACAACAAGGAGAAGAATGAGTTTGAAGTAGACTTGTCAAAAAAGATTCTGATCTTTACAGACGCACCACACATGTACCTTCTTGAGAGCCTACGATCTCTTCTTTCACACGATGAAAAGATAATGTACTCCAAGATTACAGATAAAAGCACAACCGGTGGCTTGAAGACAAAGAACGTAGCATTAATAGGTTTTCCATCTGTAATCTTCTGTACAGCCGGGCTAAAGATGGATCTGCAAGAAATCACAAGATTCATTATGTTGAGCCCAGAAATGGGACAAGAGAAATTACGAGCTGGTATTGAAAACGCAATAAATAAGGAATCCAATGCGGATAAGTATAAAAGCAAACTAGATAGCGACAAAGGCAGAGCTTCACTTATCAATAGGATTATTGCAATTAAGGAAGCTAATATAAAAGACATTAAAATAAACAATATTAAGGCAATTCATGAACGTTTCCTCTCAATTGACAAGGTCGTACAACCGAGACACCAAAGAGATATTAAGAGATTTATATCAATCGTGAAGGGATTTACCTTGTTAAATTTATGGCACAGGGACAGGGTTGGAGATACGTTAATGGCAAGTAAACAAGATGTTGAGGACGCAATAGAACTTTGGAACAAAATATCGGTTCCTCAAGAATTAAACATTCCACCTTACGTTCACATGATTCTTACAGAGGTAATTATGCCAGTTTTTGCCGAAAAAAATGAAGGTCAAAAAGATAAAATAGGTGTATCCAGAGATGAAATTATGAAGAAACATCTTGAGGTAACAAAGAACCGTATAAGTATTGATGCTTTAAGGTTTGATATTTTACCAACTCTTCACAGCGCTGGGTTAATTACAAAGGAAAAAGATAAGAACGATGCAAGAGTTGAACTGATTTCCGTATGCTTAGAAGAAATAAACAAAAATAATAGTGGGTTTGATTGGGGTTCTCTTATGCAAGGAGAGTTACCTATTGACTAGTTGATAACCTAAATCAATTGAGATAGACCTTAATACCAATAAAAATGCCTAGATATTTTTATCCTAACGCAAGAGATACTACAAATTTAAAGAACAGTTTAAGTATCTTTTGGTTAAGAAGTCATGGTTATTTAAAGAATAAGGATTCTATTGGAACTATTGAATGGGTCAGACGTGGTCAATCATGTGGAACAATTAAATTCAAGATACACACAGATGACGAACCTACGGAATCATGTATCAGACTTATCTATAATTACAAAGATACCGGAATAGACCTTGCCTTTAGGCTCACGTCTATTCCCTGCCCCTTTGGGGGCAGAAGATGGTTTATAGAGTGTGGTAATGCTCCACAAGGTGAATACTGCGGAAATAGAGTCTGCATTATCTATCTATCAGAAGGTAAATTTATGTGTAGAAAGTGTGCAAACCTCTCTTACGAGAGTTGTAATGAGAACAAAGCATATCGTTACGGAGATTATCAAATTATTAAAAAAGCTAACAAATCAATAGAAATGCAAAATAAACTAAAAAAGAGAACCTACAAAAATAAGTTAACCAAAAAGTATCGAAAAGCCCTTAATTTAAGGCGTTTAATAACAGATGAAGACATTAATAACGCTGAAATAAACCTATGGAATCAATAGACAATAATGTTATAATTATAAGTGTTCACCCGCCATAATTCTTCTATGGAAAGACTCGAACTTATTAAAAACGAAAAACTCCTAGCCGTGAAGCAAAAGGAGTTTCTCACAACATAACCTTTCGGTATGCATATATAGGTTAACAAACGTAGACCTGTTATGCAACACTGAATCAACAAAAATAACAACATGCATAACGATAGAAAAAACCTAAAATACTTTATTTACGCTCGTAAATCATCTGAATCAGATGAAAAACAAGTCCAGTCAATTGATGATCAAGTAAAGATAATGACAGAAATGGCAAAAAGCTACGGTATAAAAGTAATTGAAATATTTACAGAATCAAAGTCAGCGAAAGAACCCGGAGGAAGAATCATCTTTGAAAAAATGATGAAAAAAATTGAACAAGGTGTCGCTGACGCAATATTAACTTGGAAAATTGATAGATTATCAAGAAATCCAATGGACAGTGCAAGAATCCAATGGATGTTACAAAAAGAAACCTTAAAATCTATACTTGTCCCCGACAGAGAGTATAAGCCAGAAGATAATGTCTTAATTCTTTCCGTAGAAAGTAGTATGGCGAATCAGTATTTGCGAGATCTTAGTAAGAATGTTAAACGAGGACTCAATAGTAAGTTAGAAAAAGGCTGGATGCCGGGATCATCACCTATTGGATACCTAAATACCAAAACAGAAATAAGGGGTGAAAATTACATCATCAAAGACCCAGAAAGATTTGATCTAGTTAGAAAGATGTGGGACATGATGTTAACTGGTAATTACACTATTGCAAGCATACTAGAAATAGTGAATAACAAGTGGGGCTTTACCACAAAGAAAACAAGTAAAAGAGGAAATGAAGGATTAGCAAGAACAACTATTTATAGAATTTTTACTAATCAATTCTATGCCGGAATAATTAATTATGGTGGTAAAACCACAGAAGGTAAACACCCTAAAATGATTACTCTAGAAGAGTATGATGCCGTACAGATCATTCTAGGAAGAGAAGGTAAGAAACGCCCTCAAACGCATGAATTTGCCTTTACAGGCTGTATACGGTGCGGTGTGTGTGGTTGTTTCCACACAGCCATAGATAAGGTAAAACTAATCAAAGCCACCAATAAAGTAAAGAAGTTCACTTATTATATGTGTACCCGTAAAAAGAAAAATGTACCATGTGATCAGAAATCTTACGTCGAAGTGGCCGATCTTGAGGCTCAAATTGAGCAGGAACTTGAAAAATATGAGATACACCCCCTATTTAAAGACTGGGCTTTAGAGGTATTAAGAGAGCAAAATGACCAAGAAATTGAAAGTAGAACAAAGGTATATGAAATGCAACAATTAAGTCTTAATAAGACCCAATCACAACTAGATAACTTAACCAGAATGCGTTATAACGAATTAATTGGCGATGAGGAGTTTATTACAGAAAAGACTAGATTAAAAGATGAACTATTAAGGATTAAAGAGAAACTAGGAAACATTGAAGAGCGTGCAGACAATTGGATTGAACTTACAGAGAAGACATTCAACTTTGCATGTTATGCAAGAATAAAATTCAGAAATGGAGACCTACAAACCAAAAAAGAGATCTTTACAGCTTTAGGTCTGAACCGGACAATAAAAGACAAAAAACTCATAATTGAAGCCAATAAATGGTTCGTACAGCTACAAAAAGTATCATTACCTGTAATGAGTGATTTTATGAAGTCTGAACCAGAAAAAACCCTTACTAATAAACGACAAAAGGAGGCTTACGCCTCCTTCCGTACCGTTTTGCGCGAGCGATGGGACTTGAACCCACGACCTTCCGCGTGCATTTATCTATTATTTACATAACAGTATGGACTATATCATCATCATAATTATTTCTAATCTTAGATGTAAGGCGCTTCGAATATTTTTTACAATACCCTACTCCCCGAAGGGATAGTCTCTGAACCTTCTGAATTAATATAAACACTAATTCAGCTTGGCTGCTGATTGCCTTTTCATTTCTGAGGAAGGTTTCCAGCAATTCACCTTATTTTCGAACAGACTTTCGTACTGGAAGCTGCCAATCGACAGGCGGACGCTCTAACCAGCTGAGCTACGCCCGCAAGCGCAAATTACCCGTTTTTTGTCTTAATTTTATGTATTTTTCAAATACAACCTTTTTCCTACTTAAGTGCAAATACGGGTACTTACTATTATACATATATTTGTATAAATTCAAAGCCCCACCCACAGCATAGGCTAAACGAAAGCAATTACCGTTTCCCTTGCAAATTACGCCATTTTCAGGAAAATACTCAAGCAATTTTGATTTTATGGATTCCAAAAAGTCTTTTGAGCAGGAGGTAAACACCACCCTAATGGTTGGATTTGGGTTTTTACACTTTCTGTGTATGTACCCAGTCCAAACATTACCATCACCATCAAAGTACCCTCTTAAAAAAGAGAACCAAAATTCTTGCGGAACAGGTGGAAGCTTAAGCCTCTTGGTCTTACTTGGAAAAATATTAAGCCCACCTAAATCCTCAAACATTTCCTTACTGCCGATTTGAATACAATGGTTATTTCCATTACCACCCTTCTTGTGAGATATCTTATGTTCCGAATTCATAGCTCTTTTGATACTAGTAAGTAGTTCAAAATCAGCACTATATATTGCAATAAAATGAGCACCCCTTTTGTTTTTCATTAGATTTCCATCAGCACAAATAAAGCCAAGCACATAAGCCATATCATCTGACCAAACCTTGAAAAAATCTTTGTTAATATTTTTGAATATTGGCACAACAATATTCTATACAAAATCACCCACGTTTAACACCCAAAGAAAAAGTGAAGAAATCTAACAAGTATGTGGATAACTCACCTGATATTAATACGGAGTATAATACAAAAATATGAACCAAATCTAATTGTGTCGACGGGAGGGATCGAACCTCCGACCTTGGGCTTATGAGTCCCACGCTCTAACCGACTGAGCTACGTCGACGTAGTGATACTATATTACAAATTCAGCCTTTTTTCAAGCTTTTGATTTTAACAGCAATATTACTTACCAGACCGCTTCTATGCACCATCATTTTTCCTTCAAACAAAAAAGCCACCTTACGGAAGCCTCTTTGTTTAAATTGTTGCGGAGTCTGGAATTGCACCAGATCTACAAGGTTATGCTTACTACTACAGCTTTCACTGTTTACTTAACAGTAATTTGGAGTCTGGACTATACCTTCATCTGTCTCAGACATAAGTCTTAGACAGAGTCCACCGTCTAGTCTCTACACATTCAAGTCTTTAAAAAAGACGAGCTTGGCTCGGTATTGCCACGTATTTTACTACAGAGGTTTCACCGAATTTGATGGATGTTTTCCATA
>CAIPFZ010000046.1 GCA_903864515.1 uncultured bacterium | reverse complement strand
TGAAACCTCTTCAAAATTAATTGGCAAGTATGAATCACCATACATTATAAAAAAAGTTTCTGGGAGATAGGGGAGTGCCTTTTTGATTGCTCCAGCTGTACCCAATAACCTGTCCCCATCGTAGGAATATCTTATGTTTAATCCAAATTTATTACCATCTCCAATTAGGTCTTCAATCTGCTCTCCTAAATAACCAACACAGACTACAATATTTTTTATTCCTTGTTCTTTTAGTAATTCTAATTGATATTCTATAAAAGGTTTTTCATTTATGTCTATTAAAGATTTTGGAATAGAATGACTTATTGGACGAAGTCTGGTTGCCAGACCACCAGATAATAAAACTAGATCGGTAATCATTTTTTTAAACTATTATTTTTGTACCTTCGAAATCAAATTTAAATCTGACTTCTTCTAAGCCGGCTTCTTGTAGGGCCTTGCGTAATTTTGATTTTTCCTCAGTGTAGAACATTAAAAATCCACCTCCTCCTGCACCTATTAATTTACCACCAATAGCACCGTTTTGTAATGCAAGTTTATACCACTCATCAATTTTAGGATTTGACATGTTACCCGACCTCTTTTTCTTATGTTCCCAGTGAATATTCATAAGTTCTCCGAATTTTTTCAAGTCCCCATTCTCTAGTGCCTCCTTGCTTTTTAATCCTAATTCTTTTACAAAGTGTAAATTAGATATCATGTCTTCATCGCTATTTTTACTTTTATCATTTTGGTCTTTTAGAATTGAAGAAGCAGATCTGGAGTAACCTGTAAAAAACAACAGTAAATTATCTTCAAGGTCATATAGAGTTTCTTTGCTGATTTTAAGCGGTGATATTTTTACCTCACCGTTTTTACAAAATTCAAAACAGGTAATACCACCGTAAGCGGCAATGTATTGATCTTGTTTACCTATGGGTTCCCTTAGTTTTTCAATTTCAATTTTACAAGCTTGTTCTGCTAATTCAGATTGGCTAAGAATATTATTTTCATAGTGGTTTAAGGCTTTCAGTAGGGCCGTAGTGAAGCTACCTGATGATCCCAGTCCTGTGCCTGCAGGTATATTGGCGATACTGGTAACTTCCAATTGTCCGATGTTTGGATTGATTTCTTTTAACGACTCTCTAATTATAGGATGTTCTATTGATTCAATAGTTTTAGTATTTTCTATTTTAGAATACTTTAAAAAGAATTCAGGAATAAATGGCTTATTTACTGTTATGTAGACATATTTATCTATTGCTGCGGATATTAAAAAACCACCATGCTTACTGTAGTATGATTCAAGGTCGGTTCCACCGCCGCCTAGTGTTATTCTTAATGGGCTTCTTGTTATGATCATGTAAATTTATTGATTTTTTATATAGCGTAACATATCGTACCAGTTCGGGAAATACTGTGTTGTCTTATATATAGCTTATAGTCAGGCCTTAGGGATCTGATGTAAAAAGGTATTTCCCAAAAGTCTGACGGTCTATGGTATATACATATAGCCAGCTTGGGTTTATATTTTTTAATTATCTCCTGAGCTCCTTTTAATCCCTCAAGCTCCGTTCCTTCGATATCCATCTTTATGTATGTGATTTTATTTTTAACATCTTCACTCATAAAAGAATCTAAAGAAACAACATCAACATCATTCCCATTTGAATCTGTAGATAGTGATGAACCGATTCCTTTAAAGTCAACTGTAAGTTTTTTATCTCTAGAATAAACCCCCTTTAGATAGCAAGATATTTTATCAGAAGATATACCCAGTTTTTTTGTGGTCTGAATCAATTTTTCAAAATTTATTTTGTCAATTTCAAAGCTGAAAATATGGCTAAATTTATTATTTGTTTTGTGTACAAAACTTTCAATCGTATCTCCTGTAAAGCCACCACAATCAACCAAAACTTCATTTTCAGATAGATGTATGATTCCTTCTGGAAAATATTCATTATTATCTAGTAACTTTAGGTGTTTTTCATATAAGTTATGTTTATGTAAAAAATCTATCTCACTAACACCGTCAAAGGTACTGAAATAATTAATTTGTGAAATTATTGTTTCTTTCGAGGTTTCATCACCTAAAATATCAAGTAGTTTTTTAACTTCAGGGCTATGTTTTCTGTAGAATTTTATGAAAACATTCTTTCGGTGATTATCTAGCAGTTTTTTTGGTAGATATAATAAAAAAATAAGCATTTTTTTTATTATACACATTGGAAAAAAATCCAAACTCTTGTTGTTAAGAAATTCTTTTATTTTATTTCTAAATACATTCTTGTTGTCGATCCCTAGGTAGTCTAAATATTTACTTTCTTTCATGAGTTTAAATGTTTTTGTGTCAAAAGATTTAAATTAATGGTGTTTTAGGTCCGTAGACTAGTAAATTTTTAGGCATCCAGTATGGGATATAGACCCCTTCATGTTTATGTAGATGATTTTTCATTATCTCTGGTACATCAGTTTCTTTTTTAGCTTCGTCGACAAAACTTGCTATAAGTTTTTCCACCTCTCTAACCCTATTGAACCCTCTACTTAAGAATAATTTATCCCAGTAATCACTCTCTTGTTCATTTACATGAAACTCTCCACCTTGACCTGGAATCGCTGCTGTCATCATGATCAGTTTTGGATTGAAACGCATCATGTTATCCAAGTATTCATCTACAAATTTATGTTCAATATGTTCCGCAACTTCAATAGAGATGACCATGTCAAATTTTCCATTTAATTTTAGAGGCTCACGTAAATCAGCAAAAATTACTTTATTTGGATTACATACTAGCATTGTTTTTGCATTGTCACCCCCCTCTATACCAACAACCTCAATACCTGTTTTTTCTAGGGCATTAACCCAATGGCCTGTAGCGCAACCAAGATCTATTACAGAATTAATATTTAAGGATTTTACAATCTTAGGAGATAGGTATTCTGCCATTGGACGGCTATCGATTAAATTATCTGTAAAAAACCTTTTGGGGTAGGCGTGTTTTAGGGAATATTTACCATCCTTTATCCATATGGCTTTTCCTATTAATTCATTAATTATTCCAAATAGACCCATTCTTTTGTACGCATCTGTTCTTAAATTGATTCGACGAAAAATACCATTCCACCCTTCATTTCTGTATGCTGTCTTAGTTCTTTTAATTATGTTCATTTTTATTATTTTTTGATATACTTCTTTTTAAATTTTTTGGAAATGATTATAAAATCATTCCAATCTTCATCTTCAACAAAACCGAATAGCTTATATAATATCATAAATAATAAAATACAAAACGGGCCTAAAAACGCCAATGTTAAAAAGCTAGTTATTAGAGGGTATATTATTAATTTGACAATCAAAAAAAAGACAAAAGAGGTTGTTCCAATTTTAAGGATTAATTTTAGGTGAATATTTTCATGTATGTTGAAGTATTTTCTTTCAGCTTGTTTAAACATAATAAAAATAAATAAAACAGAAATTAAATAAGCTGTCGCTACTCCATTTATTCCATATTTAGGCATTAGTATAAAAATGGAAACTATGTTTATAGCTGCCATTATGAATGATCCTGTGGTTAAAAATTTCATCTTGTTCATAGCCATTAGTAGGTTTGATAATGGACTAAATAAAGCTAGGATTAAATTAGTTAATACTAATATTATTAACACATTCAAAGATTGCTTAACAAATCCTCCATCAAGCCAGTAGAGTAATATTTTATCAGCTGTAAAAATAATTGAAAGTGATAATGCTGAAGATAAGATTGCAATCAGTCTTATAGATCTTATGTAGATTCGTCTAATTTTATCTATGTTGTTTATGGAATGTAGATTTACAGTTATTGGAAATAATATTAAGGATAGAGTTGTGGATATGTTAGATATTTTTGTTGCGATACTTCCAGGTATACTGTAATAAGTTAGTTGTGCGTTACCTAAGAAGATAGGAATTAATAATTTATCAAAGTGGATTAAGGAGGAATTGGCTAAATTATTAAAAGCCACAGACAAGCCAAACTTATAATTTTTATATAATTCTTCTTTAGACCAAGCGTATTTTAATTTCATAATGGGAAAGATTTTTGTAACTGAAATAAAGTAAGTTATAACAACTAATATCATAATCAGTAATTGAAATAGTAAGACTGATACTAATTTGTATCCGAGAAGTACAATAATTAACATTCCAATATTTGATAGAAGCATGAAAAAAGTATTAATTTTTATATGTGTACCGATTCTTTGTATTGTCACCAGAATGTTTCCAAAATTAGTAAAAACAGTTCCTATAAAAGCTGTTGTTCCAACTATTGTAAATAATAATAAATAATTATTATTACCCAAGCCTACTCTTTCTATGAAAAAAGCTTGGATTATAATGCCAATGCTAATGCAAATTATTAAATAAACAAAGGCTGTCACTAGATAAATTGAATTCATCGAATAGATTATTTTCTTTAAGTTTTCTTCTTGTCCGGTAGATTTGTATTCTATGATATGTTTACTTGTCGCCGTGCTTATGCCGAGATCTAACAATCCTAAAAAAACAGTTATTGTACTTAAAAATATATAAACTCCATAATCTTTTACACCCCATTGGGAAATGATTATTGGTGTAATAAATATTAACACAATAATTGGCAACAAAAATCCAATGAAATTGTAGATAGAATTTTTTATTGCTGTCTGTGCGCTGGTATTAATCATGTTTTTTACCTTATTAATTTATTGTACAGACCGAGGTATTTACTATAAAAATCATACTTAGAATACTTACTTTCAATAAGTAGTCTTCCTGCTGAACCCATTTTTACTAGAGATTGTTCATCATCTAATACACTATCTATTTCAATAGATAGTGATTCGCTAGTATCCTGGGTTAACGTCCCAACATCACTATCAACTAACTCCCTTACTACTGGTAAATCAAAACCTACTACCGGTATTCCGCAAGAAAGCGCTTCAGCTGCGGATAATAAGAATGTTTCTGCGGCGGAAGCGAAACAAAAAATATCACTTAGGGAATATAATTCAGACATCATTTGTTTGTCATAAACATAATCAAAAAACTTTAGATTATTCTTTTCTGGTATTTTTCCGTTACCTACGCCCACAAATAGATAATTCTTTTCCTTTAATAATTCCGCTGTTTCTAATATGTAATTAATACCTTTACTCTTATCATTTAAATTTGATGCGGAAAAAAGTATTATTTTCTTATCAGTAGGTAAGTTGTATTTTACTCGTAAGCCGCCTTTATCCGTTGTAGGTTTAAAAATATCTGTATCAACACCGTTGTAGATTACCTCACTTCTAAATTTGTTTAAAAAAGATTTTTCTATACTGTCATGTAGCCAAACAGAAGGGCAGACTGTGGTCATGTTGGACTGACTCGAAAAAGCCACCTTTTTCTTTGATAGCATGTATTTCTGGAAAAAAGGGAAATAATTTCTAGGATAACCATAAGTATTGGTACATTTACCTAAGCCTGTCTTACAATGATTACATCCTAAGCTATGTGCTGGCATCCATGTAATGGGCCATTCATCGTGAAGGGAATAGACTATAGGAATATTTGATTCTTTTAGGAAATCCAGAAGAGTAAAAAAGTTTAGATAATACCCATGTAGATTATGCAGATTAACCAAATCAAACTTTTCATCCTTAATAAATTTAATCAGTTTTCTGGTTGAAAAATAACTACCGTACCCCTCAAGTCCCAGAAATCTAACTAAAAATATATGAAAGAACATTTCAATTTTGTTTCCGAAATACATAGTTTTAGAAATATTTTTCTGTTTATTCCTCCCGTATGCAAAATAAATATCAAAATTTGAACTTAAATTTTCAAATATATCACGTGCGACCCTTGCCGCCCCACCTTTATTGAGAGTTGTATTTATTATTAAAACCTTCTTCATTTCAAAATGTTAGGTCATTATAGCATAAAATACATTGATTATATTTGTTTTTTGTATTGACATCCCACCACCTCGTGGTACTATATTTGTGTCGGACACATACCCGGCAACGCACCTCGTCACGTACGATCGGGACGGATCATTGATGAGTAAGGGTGCGACACAGGGAGTCTTTATGTGAAGTGGTTTTATTTCAAACATGCTCTGGCTGACGTTTTTGAAATCAAATTACATAGCAATCACTTAAATAAACTATCTGTGTTGCACCTGATCCTCAGGCGCTCACGAAGCACCCAAGTGCACCCACCAACCTCCGCGGCTCACCCCGTGGTTTTTTTATACCCAAATCATCCTCTCTAAACTCTCTAGCTCATCTTCATTAAACCCCAACCCTTCGGTGCCTTACTCAAAAAACCTTCAATTTCAGACGAGTGCAGTAATCCCTCATGTGATCCAATATGCTGACATACGTTCATTCCATTAATAGATGCCCACTTTAGACAATCTTCAATTCCCATTCCACATATGTGACATGCGGAAAAAGTGGCAGAGAACGCATCGCCTGCACCATTCCTCTCCACTGGCGTAGCGATGTCATTGTAAATTGGCATTCTGTATAGCTCATCTGCTATTAAAACATAGGCACCCGCTGGTCCGTCTGTTATAACTGGTAACTTGATACCTAATGCGCAAAGTTCAAGTAATAACCTCTTAATATTTAAAGAACGCTCTTGTATACTTGAACTTGTTTTTACAATCTCAAGTTTTAAAATATTTTCTGCTTCTTCTAAATTACAAAAAAACAATTCACTTCTTGCATAGATTTTACGCAATAAATCTTTACCCATCTTTAATTGATATGTCCCAGGCTGAAAAATTAATTTAACATCAGGATGGCTTTCTAAATATTTTTCAATTTCCTTATGAAATTCTGTGGAATTCTCACTAAGTGAACTTAAATATAACCACTTTGTATCTAAGGTAGAGGGTAGGGAATATGAATACTGTTCATGCTTAGTTAATATTGTCCTGTCATCCTTATACCAAAGAATATAATGATAATTTGTTTTTCTACCACTATTTATCTTTACGAACTCATTTTCCACTCCCTCTATCTTAAACTTCTCAATTGATTTTTGTCCGTATAAATCATTTCCCACATTACTTATTATTGCTGTCTTCATTCCAAGTCTAGAGCATGCCACAGCAACGTTGCCACTATTTCCTACGCCAAAAACTTCTATAGATTCTTCATATGGAATTTTCTCTCCAAAGGCAAGACCTAATTCACGATGACCAGTGATTGGATTGATAGACTCTCTGACCTGTTTTTGCTCGCCGTGTCCAAGTCTAATAAAAGCATCAACAGCAATATCGCCAATTGTGATGATATCGAATCCGCTATTAAATATTTTTTTGAAAATGGAAGACATTTTTACGTGCGTTTATAAAAATATTATAACATGGTTTGATGTTTTATGTTATTATATATTCATGAAATTAATCGAAGCAATAAACAAAGCCACCTCTGAAGGTAAGGCGATCGGCCATTTTAATATCTCAAACTTAGAAGCATTCAATGCAATTGTAAAAATCGCCAAAAAATTAAATGTTCCTGTAATTATTGGAGTCTCAGAAGGGGAGAGGGATTTTGTTGGGGTAAAGAATGCTGTTGCTCTTGTTCAATCTGCTCGTAGTACTCCTGAGGGTGGTGAGGGTGTGGAAATTTTTCTAAACGCGGACCATACCTACTCATATGAACGCTCGGTTGAAGTAATTGATGCAGGATATGACGCTGTGATAATTGACTTTGCTGCTAAAACCAAAGAAGAAAGTATTGAAATCACAAAGAAAGTTGTTGAATACGCAAGGGGTAAGGAGGTTTTAGTTGAGGGAGAGCTTGGCTACATTGGACAATCGTCAAAGGTTTTAGATGCACTACCAGAAGGTGTAAGTATTGATCCGGATTCATTAACTCAACCAGCTGATGCTAAAGATTTTGTTGAGAAAACTGGTATAGATTTACTTGCGCCAGCTGTTGGTAATGTTCATGGTTTAATAAAAGGTGGAAACCCTGCGCTTAATATCGAGAGAATAAAAGATATAAAACAAGAATGTGGCGTACCGCTTGTTCTTCATGGTGCGTCTGGAATTACAGATGAAGAATTGCGTCTTGCTGTATCTGCAGGAATCAGTATTGTCCATTATAATACAGAGTTACGTGTAGCATATAAAGAAGCGCTTATTAAGTCACTTGAAGAAAACAAGGATGAGGTTGCTCCATATAAATATTTAAAAGCGGGGGAGGATGCTGTTGCCGAGGTTGTGGAGAGAAAACTTAGAATAATGAATGGTCTATAAAATTTACTGCCATGATAACTTTTCTGGGAATAATAATATTTGCAATACCATTTGCATCAGTCGTTTTGTTTAAAGATAAAATGATTGGATTCTTTTCTGTGTTTACAGTCAGTTTTTTACTACATTTTTTAATTGCACTGACCACTCAAGTCTTGGGGTTATTTAAATACGAAGTAATAATACCTATTTATTTAGTTATTGGACTATCTACTCTTATTTTTGTTTATTTCAAGCATCCATATAAAAAGAGTAGTCTCATTTCATGTATTCCATTTCTTTCATCGATCACTAAACACACTTGGTTTGGTTCAAAAGAATCTCGTTTAGTCTTATTTAAAAGGATGATAGTGAGATGGGTAAGTAATACAAAAAACAAGCAAAAATTCCTTGTAGCTATTGCTTTTACAATTGTTTTTTTTAATTTATTCTCAGTTCATTATAATTTTACTGGTACTGTAAATTCCCATGATGGTTCATATCAAGTTGAAAATAGTTCCAATATTTATCCCTATTTTTCCGATGAGTGGGTTGCTATATCTTTTGTAAAGTATGCAATAGAAACTCATTCCATACCTGCGGTAAATCCACTAACTGAAAGTGAAAAATACAATAATCCTCTTGTTCCATATTTTTCATTCCTGGCAGATATCTTTTTGTTTTTTGGATTTGATCCATTAGGTGATTTTGAGCTAGTGAATTTGCTTGTTGGAATGTCTACTTGTATTGCTTTTTTTGCATTACTTATTTCTCTTGGATTGGACAAGCGAGTTTCTATTCTCTCGGTTCTAATTGTTCCATACATAACTAATGGTGGAAATTTACCTGGAATTTGGTTTCTTATCCCGATGACTTTTGCACTAGTTTTTTATTTAATTAGTTTGATAGGTTTTGCAAAAGGTAATAACACTCTGTTGGCCTTATCTAGTTTTCTTACTATTTGTCTCTACCCACCGTTTATTGTTTTTGTTGCACCGGTGCTTCTAGTGTTAGTGTTTAGAAATAAAGGGATAAAGATTAAAACCGCTCTGCTTGCTGTGGGAGTTCTATTTCTTGCTCTAATTATCGTTGGATCTATCGTTTTTAGTCGCTTCAGTTTACCTGTAATTGTTGATACATTGCGTTTCTATTTTTTTAGAACAAATTTAGTTGGAGGATATTTGTCTTTTCCAATTTGGGTAGTCTTGCCACTTTTTGTTTTACCACTTTCTGTGTTTGGATTTTTATTGGCAATTAAGAGAAGATTATATTTCATAATTATTCCTCTTTCTGTCGGTCTTATATACTGGTTGCTATATGTAAAGGCTGAAAGAGTTCTTATTATAGATTATCCAAGAATTGTTGTTATAACTTCATTTTTGGTATTAATAGTCTTTGCTCTTGCCCTTGATTATTTTATTAAGGGATTTGTTAATGAAAAGTATAAAAATATAATAACAGCAATGTGTGTATTGATAGCCTTAATCCTATCTTTTACATATACAGAAAATGATTCTTGGAGGGGATTAAAATTACATTCAAATAGAGATCCAGATGATGTAATGTTAAATCCTGCCCCTACCGCAAGTATATTCCTGACAGATGAGGATCTAGCGCTTTTTAGCGATATTACCAAGAAGAGATTCATTTCACCTCCATGGAAGGGGTTGGTAATATCCGCAGCAACCGGTAATTATCCAATGACTAGTAAACCGTCAACTATTGGTGTCTTCACTTTAAATTACGATTGGTTTGCTGATACTAAATGTGAAGAAAAGGATACTGTCTCAATTGAGCATAATGTAAGCTACGCCTATTCTAGGAGATTTGATTGTCCTAATTTCACAGAAATTGGGGAAAGCTCTGAAGGATTAGTTTTATACAAGTTCAACAGGGTGGATTAGGGTGGGGCGTGCGTTGAATTGAAAACTAAAAAAGAATAAAATGCTGTCATATATTAATTTAGGAAAAGAGGGTTATAGATTAGGAAATCAGCTTTTTCAATACGCCTTTTTAAGAACAGAAGCTGAAAAACTGGGTGTAAAATTTTATTGTCCAAGATGGATTGGAGATGAAATATTTGACTTGAATGATCAAGACATTAGGATAAATAATTTAATGGATATTGATAAAGGTATTCAATATTATTATAAGGAATATGAATCAGGGGATTTTAGTCAGAATCCCATTGTAATTAAAGACAATACAGACATCTCAGGGCATTTTGAAAGTGAAAAATGTTTTGATAAAGATTCTATTTCAAAATGGTATAAATTCAAGGAGAGTAAGATATTCAATGTACTGGAAAAATATAAGGATATTGATTTTAAAAATGCTATAGCTGTACACTTAAGGTTGGGTGATAAACTACATGGACAGTTAGCAAGGACTTGCTTTTATGTGCCCAGGAAGATGTATTACAAAAAATCACTTGAAATACTTTTGAAACCAAAGGCTTCATTAGAAAACGTTAAGGATAAAACTATCTTGATTTTTTCCGATGAAATTGAATTGGCAAAAAAATATTTCAACAGTCATGATGGTTTGATTTTTATAGAAGGTAACAAGGATTGGGAGGATTTATATTTAATGAGTAGGTGTCGTGATATAATATGTTCAGCATCGACATTCAGCTGGTGGGTAGGGTATCTTAATCAAAACCCATCCAAGAAAGTAATTTTTCCAAAAGAACGTTTGTGGCGTCCTAAGTTCTCAGAACATGAAGTTGATTTAATCCCTGATAGTTGGATTAAAGTCAGGGGGTTATATCCGATAATTGACAACTACTTTTTTGTGAGATTTATAATTGATCCAGTGAGGCTGATATTATCATTAATAAGAAAATAAACATGAAAGACATGAAATTTGTAAAATTAAGAAAGTATATAGAAAGCAAGAGGGGGAAGGGAAGTTATTTTTTCGGGCCCATTATCTTTCTTAAGGATACAGTATATGATTTTTCTACAGATAAGCTTTCTAGATTGATATTTCGAATGCATAATCTGCTATTTAGTAAGAAGAAGTATGATTTGGTTTTTGTTATTGCAAGATATAAGGAGAACGTCTTGTGGCTTAAAAATATGTCTTATAAGTATGTATTGTATAATAAAGGCCCAAAAGATATTCCCGAAAATATGGCTTATATAAATTTACCTAATGTTGGTAGGGAAGCCCATACGTATCTGACTTATATTGTCGATAATTACAATAATCTTCCAGACTATGTTGGGTTTTTGCAAGGAGAGCCTTTTGTCCATTCAATATTTTTAGGTAATATTCTGAATAAATTTAAAGGCCAAGAATTTTATTCACTTGGGAGAAGTGCAGAGTATTACAAAGAGGAAGCTCCTATTTATATAAAAATAATAGAAGATTCTACGCTTAAATATTTTGGTATTGATCGTCCTGCGGGGAAATTTCCTTGGGGAGCTCAATTTATTGTTTCAAAAAACAAGATATTAAAGCACTCACTTGAAGAGTATAAGTTTCTTGTGGATAAGCTTATTGAAGCAGAAAAAAACACTACTATTTGTACTGAATTCAAGCATCCTAAACCCTGCGCTTGCATGAATTACATATCAGCTTGGATGTTAGAGGTTTGGTGGCCAATACTCTTTGAAGAAGAAAAGAATATAATTAATTTTAAATAATCGCAGATAAAATAAATAATTTCTAAACTATAAAGTTTGATTATATTGTTTGATGTTAGATTTTATTTTTTCCATAAAACTATTTGTATCAAATTCTTTTGCTCTATCTTGATTTATTTTCTTGTATTTGTCCTCGTCTGTTTTTAGGCTATTTTCAATATCTTCTATGGCTTTAAATAGTTTATTACTATCAATATCATCTATTAATATTCCATTTATATTATTCTGAATGCTCTCCTTGTACCCACCCTCATTTGGTGCTATTACTGGTTTGCCAGAAGCCATTGCTTCAATCACCGTCATGCCAAAATCTTCATCCATTGATGTTGTGATAAAACCTTTACATTCGGAATATAATTTTAGAAGCTCTGATTCTGTTGCCCAATGGATTATCTTAATGTCTACCCCAGTTGATTCTATAAGTTTTTCTATTGTACTTTTGTATCCTTCAAATTGATCAGCGCCTTTTTCATAACTACCAACTATAATTAGTTTCTTACCACTGCCTTTAAAGGCTTCTATTTGTATTTCTATTCTTTTGGCAGAAATTAATCTATTAACAGATAACCAATATCCAGCATCTCCATTGTTTTTGTATTTAATCGTATCGATCGGAGGGTTGATTACTATTGCATCTCTGTTATAAAATCTTTTAATTCTACTTTGTGAATTTTTAGAATTACTTACCAGTGTTTCAACTTGCCTAATATATTTTCTGGAAAGAATTCTGTTGATAAATACCCAAATGTCAAAAGCCGGTCTTTGCCATGATTTTAACATCGTATTTTTAATATAGTTCTTCCATTCCCACAACTCATTTGTTGGTCCGTGTGCATACCACATGTTGGGTTTATTGTTTACAGAACCAGACATAGCCCAATCACCTGCAATAATATAGAAGTCATATTTATTGCCAAGGTCTAGCTTTCTAAATTTCCAAAAAGCAAACTGATGTTTGAACGGTGCCTTCTTTGGTATTTTACCTATGGATTGAATTCTTGGAAGTACATCTTCAAAACCCATTTTAATTATACTCTCAGGGTCTATGTTGGTAGTATATAGATCTGCATTAAGATTGCGTGCTAAAGTGAGTGCTACCATTTCAGCTCCACCTATATTGTCTATGTAATTGTGAAATACTGCTATTTTCATTTTTTATTCATTAATTTAATGCTATTAAGGTCGATTATATTAATTTATTCATCTTACTTTTCTTTGATACCCAAAATACTCAACATGAATGATCCCATAATAGTTTGTATTCCAATCACAGCGAGAGTTAGTGCAACTATTAAATTTTTTGTTTGATCTAATCCTCCTAGGTTACTTCCTATCCAATTTATAAATATTATTGCAAATACTATAATTGAAGCGATTGCAATTATACCACCAAGAGCAATGGCCTTTTCTAGAGTCAAATACTTAAATAACTTTTCAATTGCTCTATCTGTGTCACCAAGATGTGTTACCGCATAAATTCTTGAAAATCCTGTAAAGAAAATTAATTCATATCCCAATATTATACAAAGTGAAGATAGAAACATCGGGTGAAAATATAGAGTAATTCCAAATAGAGCAAAATTTCCTATGTAGAGCATTAACATTGATAGTGCCCCAAATATGAATAGTAATAGTCCAGGAATTAGAAAGATTACAATAGGGGAGTAGAGTAATATGAATCTAAGGTGTCGCCACCCATCGGAAAAAGTCTCTAGCTTTGATTCACCTATTCTCATTCTGTATTTTATAGGAATCTCTGTAATCTTAAAATTAGCTTTTGCCGCTTTAATAATCATCTCCGATGCAAATTCCATACCAAGTGTATAAAGAGTAAGTTTTGAGTATGCGTCTTTAGATAGTGCTCTTGCTCCGCAGTGAATATCGTGTATCTTTATTTTGAAAAATAATCTAACTAGTGAAGAAAGAACTGGATTACCAACCCATTTATGTAGGAAAGTCATGGAGTTCGCTTCCATCATTCCACTGAATCTATTTCCGACAACCATATCATTACCTTCTTCTAGCTTTTTAATAAATCTGGGAATATCTTCAAAATCATATGTAGCATCAGCATCAGCCATAAATATATATTTACCTTTTGCTGCCGCTAGGCCATGCATATATGCAGATCCGTATCCTTTGGTTTTTTCAATTTCAAGAATTACGTTAGGGTGTTTAATTGATAGATTTTTAACTATTTCCATAGATGAGTCAGTTGATCCATTATCTACTACAATAATTTCAATATCTAAATTCTCTCTATTAGCTACCTGAAGTATTGATTCAAAGCAAACAGGTAGTCCTTTTTCTTCATTTAAACATGGTAAAACTACGCTTATGTATGGTTTTACTATTGAGTCATGTTCAGAGCTCTTTTCCGGAGCGTTAGTTGTCATTCTGTGATTTTAACACATATATATTACGTAAAGAAGAGCACGGCTTTTGGAGTGTTGCAAATTTGGCAAAAATATATATAATAGCTCCACTATGTTAAAGCTTATTACAGAAAAGCGTGAAGGCGGTAAAACTGTGGAGGATGCTAAAATCCCCGCAGTATTTTATGGTCCAAAGGCAGAATCAACACCAATCTGGGTTAATGAGATTGAATTATTAAAGGTTTGGAAGGAAGCTGGAGAATCAACTGTTGTTACTCTTTCATATGAAGGGGTTGAACATGATACTCTAATCCATGAGATAGACAGAGAGCCTGTTAAGGGTAAGGTTAGACACGTTGATTTCTACGTACTAGAAAAGGGTAAGAAGGTTGAGATTGCTATTCCATTGGAGTTTATTGGTGTATCTGAGGCAGTAAAGACCCTTGGAGGTAACCTTGTTAAGGTTCTTTATGAGATTGAAATTGAGGCAATGCCAAAGGATCTTCCTCATGAAATTGAGGTTGACATCTCATCTCTTGTTGACTTTGATTCACAAATTCACGCAGGTGATATTAAGCTTCCAGCTGGAGTTACACTTAAGACTGATGCTGATGAGGTTGTTGCGCTTGTTTCAGAAGCAAAGGAAGAGGAGGAAAATGCTCCAACTGAGATTGATATGTCAGCAATTGAAGTAACAGACAAAAAGGGAAAGAAGGATGATGAAGATGGTGATTCTGAATAATCTGTAATAATTCTCACATTGCACTAAAGTATAAAATAACTCGCTTCAAGGCGGGTTATTTTAATTATAAATAATAGTTGGAGATTTTGAGTGAAACGGTTATAATAAATATATATGTTGTTTCCTAAAGAAGAGTCTGAAAAAACTGTGTTTTGTTTTTATCGTCCATTTGCAAAAATAGTACTACAAAAATATTTTCTATTGTCTTTTGCGATAATCGCGTCTGTCGGCATTTTTTTTATAACTCCAAATATCTCTCTTTCGCAATCAGTTTTGACCGCAGAACAGCAAGCTGCACTTAGAGCAGAGCTTGCGGGAATTGAACAAGAAATAAAGGATCAACAAAAAATTCTAGATTCAAAACAGCAAGAAGGAACTTCTATATCTAGAGATATTTCAATTCTTGACGCAAAGATTAAACAGGCTCAACTAAAGATTAGAGCTCATGAAATTTCTATAAAAAACCTAGGAAAGGATATTGTTGTTAAGACGAATACTATAACAGCTTTGTCTGAGAGGATTAATGCTGGTCAAGAATCTATGGCGCAGATTATTCAAAGGACAAAGGAGCTAGATGACTTGTCTGTTGTAGAGTCATTTTTGAGTAATAAAAATATTTCAGAATTCTTTATTGATTTTGATGACTTTAGTTCAATCAAGCAATCATTAAATATGCATCTAAGTAATGTTAAGGGTGCAAAGAAAAGTAATGAAATAGTTAAAGAACAATTGGGGGAGAAGCGTGATCAGGAAGTAGATGCAAAGATAAATGTTGAACAAGAGCAAAAGAAAATTAAAGCACTTGAAGCAGATAAAAAAAGGCTTCTAAGTTTAAATAAAACTGAACAGCAGAATTACAAGAATGTAATTAGTAATAAGACAAAAAGAGCAAATGAAATCAGAAATGCGCTCTTTGCCTTGAGAGATACGCCATCAATTAAGTTTGGTGATGCTGTAACTTATGCAAAAGCTGCTTCTGCAAAGACGGGGGTTAGAGCAGCGTTTGTGTTAGCTATTATTCAACAAGAGAGTAATATGGGATCAAATGTTGGAACATGTTATTTGAGTGATTCAGCAACTGGAGCTGGTGTAAAGAAGAATTCTGGTACAGCAGTTTCTAATCTTATGAAGGTTTCAAGAGATGTTAAACCATTTTTGCAGATAACGAAGGAAACAGGCAGAGATCCTTATAAAACACTTGTATCTTGTCCAATTGGTAATATTGGTTACGGTGGGGCTATGGGTCCTTCTCAGTTCATTCCTTCAACTTGGATGTTGACTAGAAATAAGGTGGCATCAAATCTTGGTAAGTCATATGTTGATCCATGGAACCCAGAAGATGCGCTAATGGCAACAGCTGTTTATTTATCAGATCTAGGAGCTGGAGCTGGTGGGTATTCAGCAGAGAGAAATGCTGCTTGTAGATACTATTCTGGTAAGGTTTGCGGAGGAAGTAATACTTTTTATGGTAATCAGGTTATGGATCGTGTTACTAAGATGCAAAGCAATATAGATGTGTTGAATGCGAATTAAATTAATAAAATAACCCTTAATTAGAGGCTTTTATTGTGTATATAGAGATACAACCCCGTAGATTTGCCTTTTTTTGCCTTTTGGGTTAATATTGCCCCTATGAAAGCTGATATACACCCTAAATACAATACAGAGACTAAATTCACATGTTCTTGTGGAGCTGTCTTTTCTATTGGTTCAACAAAAGACGCTGTTAACATAGAAATCTGTTCACAATGCCATCCGTTCTATACTGGTAATGAGAAGGTACTAGACGCTGCTGGACGTGTTGAGAAATTCAAAGCAAGACAAGCAAGTGGAGCTGCTGTAGCAGCTGCAAAGAAAGCTCCTGCAAAGGCATCGAAGAAATAGTGTAATAAACAAGAAGGTCGCTCAATCAATTGGCGGCTTTTTTGTTTGCCTGATAAGATATAGGTAAGATATAGATAATATAAACAACATGGAAAATCTAGACGAATTAAAACAAAATTTTAAAACAAGCTTTCTCGCATATGAATACGAGCGTCTTTTGGTGCAAAAGAAAGATATTGAAGAGATGTCAGCTGATCCTGAAATGGCGGAAATGGCCAAGGATGAACTTACTACTTTGAATGAGCAAATTAAAGGAATAGAGGATAGAGTTGCTGAAATTATAAAGGCAGATGAGGAAGAGGAGGATTTTCCATCTGAAATTATTATGGAAATCAGGCCTGGTGCTGGAGGGGAGGAGTCATCGCTATTTGCGGAGCAACTTGCTGTAATGTATGAAAAATATGCTGATGTACAAGGCTGGACTTGGAGAGAAATTGATGTAAGTAAGAGTGAATCAGGTGGTTATAAGTTCGCAAGTATTGAATTTAAAGGTAGGGAAATATACAAATATCTAAGATATGAAATGGG
This sequence comes from uncultured bacterium, assembly GCA_903864515.1. Taxonomy (GTDB): domain Bacteria; phylum Patescibacteriota; class Minisyncoccia; order Phycocordibacterales; family CAIZLB01; genus CAIJKW01. The sequence continues at coordinate 739 of CAIPFZ010000046.1, read as the reverse complement.
GGTACATAGAGTTCAGCGTGTTCCCGCAACTGAGAAATCTGGAAGAATTCACACTTCAACTGTGACAGTTGCTATACTTCCAATTCGTAAGAAAGTTAAATTTGAAATAAATCCATCAGAAATTGAAATGGAGTTTTCACGTTCAGGTGGTGCAGGAGGACAGAACGTGAACAAGGTGGAAACTGCTGTAAGATTGATTCACAAGCCAACAGGAATTGACGTGAGGTGTACAAGTGAGCGAAGTCAGCTTAAGAACCGTGAAATGGCCATGCAAATCCTTAGTTCAAAGCTTGCTCAATTAAAAGAAGAAGAGGATGCCAAGAAGTTCTCAAAAGACAGAAAGGATCAAGTGGGAACAGGCGATAGGTCTGAGAAGATAAGGACATACAATATTCTTCAAGATAGAATTACAGATCACAGAATTAAGCAATCGTGGCACAATATAGAGTCTGTTTTCTTAGGTAATTTGGGCCCAATTTTGCAAGCCCTACAGGATTTTGTTGAGAATGGTAAATCCCTAGATTCTAATGACGAGGCCTTTGAGGGTGAGGAATAATTTGATTCTATTGCTTAATTATTGAACATATTGCCAATATCAACCCCTTATGATAGACTCATCTCCACATATGTCATCACATGCAGATAAAAAAAGCCCGGTAATTGACGCCATGTTTAAAGCAGGCGCTCATTATGGTTTTACAAAAACAAGACGTCATCCAAGCGTTAAACCCTTTATTTT